>JAXSOH010000029.1:0-18261 GCA_037925805.1 Aquificaceae bacterium | reverse complement strand
AGCTTGCATTTACGTCGTATGGAGAAAGCCCTCGCTAAGCAAGTGGAGGTTTTTATAAAGAACTTGTTTAGTGAGCGGTTTAGGTGTCTCTGGAGTAAGGCACTGGGATTGATTGAAAGAAATCCATACTTTCAGTCAGTCCCTAAACCCGAGGCGTGGGTAAGTGTCCATAGAAGGGATATTTGTCCATGCTTAGGGATACTCTTAGGGCGAATTTTAGGAACATCAGAAAGAGGATGAGGTTTCTGGGGTAGAGGTGTGGTCTGCCTCCTTTTGGGTTTTTCTTCTGCTTTTGTTGTTCTTGGAAAAGGGGTGGATCAATAGGGAGTTCACCTCTTTTGACCAGTTCTTTGTTGTAGTCTTTTTTGCCCTTCATGTTTATTATTTTATCGGTAGTATTCTTGGACAAAGCAGTATAACACTACAAAGCCCTAAGTGTAAGGTCTCCTACATTGTAGGACTTGAGACCCTCTTGGGTCAGCAAAAGCAAACTACCTTCCTCAGAAATGCCCTTTAGAAGACCTACCACTGGCTCTGGAGTGTAGAGGATGACCTCACTATCCTTGAAAAGTAGTCTATTCTCTATGGCTTGCTTGAAAGCACTAAAGCCAAGAGAGTTTAGCTTTTCTAAGTCTTTCTCAATTTGTTCCAAAAGTCCCAAGAGAAAGTCCACCTTATCAAAGGTTTTACCGCCAAGCATCTTGAGAGATATAGCTTCAATGTCTCCTGGGAAACTCTCTTGGTTGAGATTAACTCCAATACCTACAACTATTCTATCCTTTAGTTTCTCTGTAAGAACGCCACATACCTTTTTACCACCCAAGTAAACATCGTTGACCCATTTTATGGCAGGCATAAAGCCAAGAGTTTTAAGGTAAGAAGCTACGGAGTGAGCAATTACAAGAGGCAAGGTAGCCTCGTCCCTTATGCCTACTGGAAGAGAAAAGCTAAAATATAGCCCGCCCTCTGGAGAGTGCCAATGTCTTCCCATTCTTCCACGACCAGAGGTCTGTTTGTTCGCAGATACAACAGTGCCTACAGAGAGCCCCGTTGCTAACTTCTGGGTAGAGGAAGTCTCTTCAAACCACAGGAGGCTTTTAAACACTTTTTATCTTTACCTTGAGAAAGTGAGTAGCACAGGATATGCATGGGTCAAAGTTTCTTATCATAGGTTCTGCGTGTTCCTGTAGCCAGCTTTCTGAAATCTCTTTTTGTTTCTCTAAAAAACTCCAAAGGGACAGTTCCATGGCTGGCTGGTTTTGAGATGTGGGTGGCACAATGTCCGCTTCAAGGATTGTCCCCTTCTCATCAAAAGTGTACCTATGCCAGAGTATTCCACGTGGTGCCTCTGAGACACCAAAGCCAGTGGATCTTTTGGGTTTTACTTGAATAGAAGCCTTCTCAGGCTTTTTGTATCCTTTTAATATCTCAAGGGCTCTATCTAAGGAGTGAATATTTTCCACCATTCTTACGAGAAGACTCTTATAGGGATTGTTAACAGGTGGCTCAAGCCCCATATCCACGCTTATCTTTTTTGCAAGTGGTGAAAGTTTCTCAAAGGCATTGTTAAAGCGAGCAAGAGGACCCACGAGATATGTTCTTCCATCCTTCAACTTGGCATGTTTTGCAGTGGAATAGGGAACTTCAAACTCTTCAAATACATCCTTAAAGGAGGAGGCGTCTATTTTTTGACCTTGAATATCTATTTTACCTTTAAGTATGGGGTAATCTTCTTCCCAAAGGGACACAAAGACAATGCCCTTAAGTTCAAAGTCTGGAAATTTCAGCCCCTTTAGCTTTTCTATAGCCCATAGACTTTTCTCAAGAGCAAGCTCAAGAGGTTCCATTAGACCGGAAAGCGATTCAGGAAGAGAGCTAAACCCACCTGCTATAAGAGAAACAGGATGAGAA
Organism: Aquificaceae bacterium; assembly: GCA_037925805.1. Taxonomy (GTDB): domain Bacteria; phylum Aquificota; class Aquificia; order Aquificales; family Aquificaceae; genus Pampinifervens. Next base: position 16,350 of record JAXSOH010000029.1, on the reverse strand, counting down.
GTTCTCCCTCCAAGCATCTGCACTATAAGACTTCCAGCTCTTTTTATCTCCATCCCTGCGAGCAAAAGCTCTTTGTCTATCTTTGCCAGTTCAAGAATTGAGGGAACTCCAAAAAAGTCTGGAAGATGTAGGAAAAAAACGTGTAAGGCGTGGCTCTGTATCCACTCACCAAAATACATGAGCCTCCTTATCTCTTCTATCTCTTTGGGAATTTTAATATCAAAGGCGTTTTCTGTAGCTTGCACTCCGCTCATCTGGTAAGCTATTGGGCATATACCGCATATGCGCGCGGTTATATCTGGAATAACATTGTAGGGTTTACCCTTTAGGATGCCTTCTATTAGCCTTGGAGGTTCATATATGGAGAGCTTCAATCCTTCTGGCTTTCCATTCCTTAGATAAACCTCAAGAGCACCTTCTCCCTCCACTCTTGTAAGGGCGTCAATTTTGAACTTCATAACCACTCCCTAATGTTTTTATTATAGCCATTGAAAGAAACTTTGAGGGCTTCTCTGAGCCCTTTCTTATCCATTTCAAGCCTTTCGTAGCCTTCCGCCAAGGCTTCAAGACTTGGGTTTTCCACGGGTCCATAACAGCCATAACACCCTCTTTTAAAGGTAGGACACAAAGCACCACACCCAGCAACTGTTATAGGACCAAGACAGGGTGTGCGATAGGCAACCACCACACAAGGGTTTCCCTTTCTTTTACACTCAAGGCACAGGGGATGCATTGGCAACTGAGGAAGCCTACCATACAAGAGTGCGGTTATAACCTCCTTTAGAGATTCTTTGTTTATAGGACAGCCTCTTATTTCATAATCCACCTTTACGAAATCAGAAAGAGGTCTTGAGAGAGGGTTGAGGTCATAATGCTGTTGGTAAACAGAAGAGTAGACCCGGGAAAAGTCCTGGAAGTTCCTTGCGGACTGAATACCTCCTGAGACTGCACATGCTCCTATGGCTATAAGGACACGAGAACTTTCCCTTATTTTCTTTATCTTTTCTTCTTCCTCGGGGGAAGAGACAGAGCCCTCTACAAAGACAATGTCAAAGGAAGACCATCTGTTTGAGGAGGTTGCTTCAAGAAAATACTCTACGCTGAAAATTTCAGAAAGTTTTAGAAGCTCTTCCTCCAGGTCAAAGAAAGCAAGCTGACAACCGTCACAAGAAGAAAACTTAAAGACGCCTATCTTCATACTTCCTTCCTCTCAAAGTATTCTTTTATAAGGTCATACCTAAATATGGGACCATCCTTGCAGACAAAGTATGGACCTATCATACAGTGTCCGCATGTGCCTACGGAGCACTTCATATGTCTTTCCAAAGAGGCGTATATGTTGCTTTCGGATATACCCCTTTCCTTAAGCACTTCCACACAAGCCTTTACCATAGGGTCTGGTCCACAGGAAAAAACTACCGTATCCTCATCAAGGTCAACTTCCTTGATAAGTTCGGTTATGAGACCCGTCCTACCCTTCCACTCTGGATGAGGATCGCTAAGCGTTATGTGAAATTCTGCCTTTGAAGACCATTCATCGTATAGATATCTATACAGAAGATTTTCATAATTTTTTGAGCCATAAAGGTGGATAACTCTTTTTATTGGAGATTTGAGTGCTTCTTCAAAGACCCACCTTGTAGCCGCAAGCCCCAAACCTCCAGAGATTATAAGAAGGGTTTTGCCATAAGCCTTCTCAAGCTCCCATACATTTCCATAAGGACCTCTCCAGTAGAGAGTGTCGCCTTCCTTGAGTTGGTCTATATGTCTTGTTACATCACCCACCGCTCTAACCGTGTGCACTATGTAATCTTTTCCTTTGCTGGCTATAGTTATTGGAGCTTCTCCTATTCCAAAAGCATAAAGCATGTTGTATTGTCCATAGAATGCTTCTTCTTGTGTCCATATATGGAAAGTGTAAACACCTTCACATTCCTTTATGACTTTGACAACTTCACCCGCCTTTAGTTGGTAGGGATTTTCAATCAAAAGCAACTTTCTTCACCTCCTCTCTTATATCTATGCCTACAGGGCACCATGTTATGCATCTGCCACAACCAACACAACCAAAACTACCAAACTGGTCTATCCAGTAGGCAAACTTGTGCATAAGCCACTGTCTGTATCTTGAATGTATGCTTTGCCTAAGGTTAAAGCGATGCACTGTGGCAAAAGTGGGTGAAAAGCAGGAGTCCCATACCCTTAACCTATGGCTTTCTTTTAGCTCAAGGTCGTTCTTCTCAAGTATATCAAAGCAAAAACATGTGGGACATGACTGAGTGCAAGAGGTGCAAGCGATACAGCGTCTTTCTATATACTCCCAGTGGCTGGAGTCCATATTACGGTAGAGTCTTTCAGGAAGCCCGCTCCTTTTAAAGTGAATCCTAATTATAGCTTCAGCCTTCCTAACGCTTTCTAACTTTTCCTTAAGGTGTTTCTCTTCTGGGTTTGCCTTGTTTTTAACCTCTTCAAGGATTTTTCTACCCTTTTCTGAGCCAGCTTCTAACAAAAAGCCTTCAGAAAGCTCCGTGATGAGAAGGTCGTATCCTTCCTTTACCTCTGGACCAGTTCCCATAGTGGTGCAAAAGCAAGTAGAAGTAGCATAAGAACAGTTTACCGCTACTACGAATAGGTCTTTTCTCAGGCTCGCATAGTAAGGGTCAGGATGAAGGTTTTTGTGAAGAAATACCGTGTCAAGCACTCTAAGTGCGGATAAATCACAAGCCCTTATATCAAAAAGGCACAAACCTTCCTCTGGTGTTTTGTCTTGAATGTTTAACTTTCCATCCTCTTGATTTATCTTGATAAGCATAAGCTCTGGTGGATGTAAAAAGCTCTTAAAGGAGTTGTAGGGGTGTGTATAGGTAAAGTATCCTTCTGTCCTTTCAACCTCGCAAAAGCCCGGAGCTTCTATATTCCTATAGCCAAAGGGAAGCTCGTCAAGGTTCTGAACCTCAAAAAGGGCTATAAGTCCATCTTTTAGCTTAGGAGCTAAAATTTTGTATTCTTCTTTTAGTCTATCAAAGAGTTCCCTTAAACCCTGTGGGTTTAAGATGTAGCCTCTGCTTTTTCTTTCGCCCTCCATCTTAAATACTCCTCCACAAAGGGATCTATATCACCATCCATCACAGCAGAAACATTACCAACCTCAAGACCAGTTCTTAGGTCCTTTACGAGCTGATAGGGTTGGAATATATAAGACCTTATTTGGTATCCCCAGCCTATGTCTGTTTTTTCACCTTCAAGGGCTTTTTTCTTCTCTTCAAGCTTCTGAAGTTCAAGTTGGTAAAGCTTTGCCTTAAGAAGTTCAAGGGCTTTTAACCTGTTTTGAAGTTGAGACCTTTCTTGCTGACAAGATACCACTATGCCTGTGGGTTTGTGCCTAAGTCTTACCGCTGTGTCTGTTTTATTTACATACTGACCTCCTGCTCCACTTGCCCTAAAGGTCTCCATCTCAATATCCTCTTCCCTTATATCTATGTTTATTGTTTCGTCTATCTGCGGCACCACGCTCACTGAGGCGAAAGATGTATGTCTTCTTGCGTTAGCGTCAAAGGGAGATATCCTCACAAGCCTATGAACCCCATGCTCGCCTTTGAGGTAGCCATAAGCGTAGGGACCTTTTATAAGGATGGTTGCACTCTTTATTCCTGCCACATCATCTGGGTTTATATCCACCACCTCAACCTCATAGCCGTGCCTTTCTGCCCATCGCCTATACATCCTAAGTAGCATACTTGCCCAGTCACAGGCTTCTGTGCCGCCAGCACCAGCTTGAACGGTAAGATATGCATTCTTTGGGTCCATCTCCTCAGACAAGAAAGCCCTTATCTCCAAGTCCCTTATAGGCTTTTCTATTCTTTCCAACTCTTCCATAAGCATCTGAACGGTTTCTAAATCTTCTTCTGAAGTTATCTGGAGTATCTCTTCTACGTCCTGTAGAACCTTTTGAATATCTTGGAGCTCACCTATGTTTTCCTCAAGCCATCTTCTTCTTTGAGTAAGGTTTTTTGCTCTTTCCGCATCTTCCCAAAAATCTGCACTGGACATGTTCCTGTCTATGCTTTCTAATTCTTCCTTAAGTGCTTGGGGGTTTAAGGTAGACCTTATGTCCTCAAACTTAGCCTTAAGCTCCTCTAATTTTTCTTTAACTTCCGTTATCATATAAACCTAATATAACCCAAATTAAGTTCTTTGTGTAGGCAAGTGATGTAAAGAACCAAATCGTGAGTGTTTCATCCATTGTGTAAAAATAAAGTAAGGAGGTGTTAACATGAAACAACCGAACAAGGAGAAGGTAGAACAATACCGCAGGGAGTTCAGTGAGCTACTCAAAGACCTTATGCCTCAAGCCACAGTAAGGTGTTAGGAGTTGAATGGGCAAGAGGATATAGTCCCAGCTAATAATTCTTTTTGAGGGTATGTTATCAAGTATGGCAGAATTTACACAAGTTTTGAAACAGTCCCACCATATCAGGCTTTGGAAGAGTTGGAGGCATAGTTAGACGAAGAAGTTACCAAAAACCTCCACGAAGCTTATCCATACAGGGTTAAAGGAAAGCAGAACAAATCACCTGTAAACTGTAGCTGACATAGAGCAATGTTCAAAATCGCAAAAAGCCTATAATAGGTAAACATGGAAAGAAAAAGCCTTATAAGCGACATAAATCTAAAGGAAGACAGGCTTCCACCCGGTCAAAGATGGATATCTGCACCCATAGTCTACGACATAGTGAATGAAATTCCTCAATGGGACATAGAGCAATATCGCTTTAAAGTCTTTGGGCTTGTGGAAAATCCTTTAGAGTTTAGTTATGAGGAGATACTCAAGATGCCTTCTGTGGAGCTTGTAGCGGACTTTCATTGTGTGACTCGCTGGAGCGTAAAGGAGATAAGATGGGAAGGTGTGCAGACCTTACATATACTGAGTCTTGCAAAGCCAAAGCCCCAAGCCAAATACGTTATGGTTCACTGCCTTGAGGGATATACCACGAACCTACCCCTTGAATACCTTTATGAGGAAGACAGCATACTAGCGTACAAGATGTATGGAAAACCTATACCTCTCAGACACGGCTACCCCCTTAGGCTTGTGGTCCCAAAGCTATATGCTTGGAAAAGTGCAAAGTATGTGTGGGGTATTGAACTTATGGAAGAGGATATGCCAGGCTTTTGGGAGCAAAGAGGATACAACATGAGGGGAGACCCATGGAAGGAGGAACGTTATTGGTAAGGTTAAACCGTTATCTTTCCATGTGCGGGGTTGCTTCAAGGAGGAAGGCGGATGAGCTTATACTTCAAGGAAGGGTAAAGGTTAACGGTCTTGTGGTAAAGGAGCTGGGATGGAGAATAGACCCAGAAAGGGATGTGGTAGAGGTAAATGGAGAAGAAATAAGACCATTAAGGCACAGATACATAATCCTGCACAAACCTTGCTGTTATCTTACTTCTCTTGGTGATGCTCAGGATGGCAAAAAAAACATAAAGGAGCTTATCAAAGACATTCCAGAAAGGGTCTACCCGGCAGGAAGGCTTGACTACAACGCAGAGGGACTTCTTATACTTACCAACGACGGCGAGCTTGCAAACAGGATAATGCATCCAAGACATAAACTTCCAAAGGTCTATTTAGTCTGGGCTTCTGGAAAAGTAAGCAAGGAAACCCTTGACGCTATGAAAAGAGGTGCAGTGCTTGAGGATGGTCCAGCAAAGCCTGACAGTGTAAGGCTTGTAAAGCACATGAAGGATAAAAGCCTTATAGAGATAGTTTTTCATGAAGGCAGAAAACACATAGTGAAAAGGTTTGTTTCTAGCTTTGGGCACAAGGTTATAAGGCTAAAGAGGGTTGCCATTGGACCCGTAAGGCTGGGTAAGCTCAAACCCGGTGAGTGGAGAGATATGACAAAGGAAGAGCTTAAGAATCTCAGGCAAGCCCTTGGTATAAAATCCTTTGTGAGGGATTGAGCATGGAAAGCCTTTTCAAGTTGGTAGTTTTGTTTTTGGCCCTCTTTTTCGCATTCATGGCTATGTTAAGAATTTATGCAGGTTTAAGGAGCAAGAAGATGCAGGGCAAAAGGTCATAGGTGGTATAATTTACACAAATTTTGAAACAGTCCTTCAATTTTTTTGATGTTAGTTTGCAATTTATGGTGTTTTCTACAGCTGATGGAGTAATGTTTAGATTGAGCGTTGCATGGGAACATCCAAGCCCTTCAAGAAAGTGGTTGATAAACGGTGGGGAACTGGTTTTAGACTTTGCCAAAGAGGAAGTGTGGAAAGGGGGAGAACTTATCCTTCAGGAAAAAAGGAACAAGCTTAAGATGATGCTTGAGAGCTTTCTAAGGGGTGAGTACGATACAAAGAGCAGAGAAAGGGCCATGAGGAACATTAAGCTTTTGGAGAGGGTGCAAGAGCTTCTAACATCTTCCTGAGTGTTATCCTGTTTATGCCTAAGATCCTAGCAGTTTTAGATTGGTTTTCATCCAGTAAGGTGTATGCTTCTTGAACAATAACTGAGGAAAGTTTTTTTAAAAGTTTATGGTATATTTCCTCTTCCCCTCCTTCTATAAGCCTTTTGACCTCCAGTCTGAGAAGGGTTTCAAGTTCCTCAAGGCCTTCCCTGCAGTAATCTACCACCGTAAGCTCAACGTCCCTACTTTTTAGTACATCTCCACTGCTGAGAGTAATTGCTCTCCTAAGAACGTTTTCCATCTCTCTTATATTACCAGGCCAACTGTAAGATGTAACTTTTTCCAAAAACTCCCTTGTATAACCTCTTATCCTCTTCCCCATCTCTTTAGAAAGGTTTTCTATCATACAGTTGAGCAAGATTGGAATATCCTCCTTCCTATTCCTGAGAGGGGGAATGTGTATATGAATGGTGCTTATCCTGTAATATAGATCTTCCCTGAACTTACCATCCTTAACCAAGCTCTTTATATCTTTATTGGTAGCACTTATGAGCCTAAAATCGCAATGCACCTCCTTTGTACTTCCCAGCCTCCTTACCTTCTTTTCCTGTAGTACTCTCAGCAGCTTAGATTGCATGGAAAGAGGCAGGTCTCCTATCTCATCAAGGAAGAGCACACCACCTTTTGCAGACTCTATTAGCCCTTCTTTAGTATGGGATGCACCAGTAAAAGCACCTCGCTCGTAACCAAAAAGCTCTGCTTCAAGAAGTTCTGGAGGGATTGCCGAAGAGTTAATGGCTACAAAGGGACCGTTCCATCTCTTGGACAATTTCCAAAGAGCTTTGGCAAAGAGTTCTTTTCCAACGCCCGTTTCACCGGTTATCAGAACAGGCACATCCAAAGGTGCAGCTTTACCGACGTTTTTCAGTACTTCCTTCATCTTCCCCTCTGGGTTTCCTATTATGGAGCAAAGCTCTTTACACAGCTCACCAGATAGGTTCTCACCACCGGTAAGGACTGGTATGACCTCTTCCTCGTGATAGATCTCCCTCTTAGCTTTACTTATAGACATTTCCAGAGATTTAACATCAACAGGTTTCAGGAAGACATCATAAAAGCCGAGGCTTATGAGTTTCATAGTGTACCCTGGTAAACGCTTTGCAGTTATGGCCATTATGATGTTACCATTCTCCTTTAGGTCTGGAACTGCAGAAAAACCAACAGTATCTACATCCAGTATTACCACAGAGTTCTTGATGTCATCTGGTAATTCTTCAACGCGCTCTATGCCATCTAAGTAAAGCTCGCAATCTTTTGTGTAGAGCACCACATCCATGTTTATTAAGTATACAAGTTGTTTATAAACTATACATGATACTTATCATAAGTGAACAAAAACACTGGCTTCTGCATTCATCACCGATTGGCACAGATTTTGCAATACTCAAGATAGGAGGTTGAAGTATGAAGACAGAACATTTGGAAGAGATCATAGAAAGGAATCCAAGAGAAAAGCTAAAGGTGGACAAACATCCTCTTGATATAATGGAAGACCTTCCAAGGCTAATAAGAGATGGTTATGATAAAACTCCTGAAGAGGACCTTGTACGCCTTCAGTGGTACGGACTCTACCATGATAAACCACGGATTGGGTACTTTCTTCTGAGGATAAAACTACCAGGTGGCATGTTAAGCCCGAAACAGCTTAGAGAAATAGGTTCACTTGCTAAGGATTTCAACGACTATGCGGAGCTTACAACCCGTCAGGACATACAGCTGCATTACATAAGGCTTGATGACCTTCCTCTGGTGTTTAAAAGATTGTCCAGCGTTGGACTCTTCCCCGTTGGATCCTGCGGTGATACAGTAAGGAACATAACAAGCTGTCCTGTCGTTGGTGTAGACAAGGATGAGCTCTTTGATGTCAGAGAGTGCATAGGGGAGCTTGAGAGCTTCTTCCACAACCCTGAGAACAGGAAGTACTTTAACCTACCAAGAAAGTTCAAGATAACCATATCAGCCTGTCCTTACCACTGCAATTATCCAGAGATGCATGACCTTTCCTTTGTTGGGATGGTAAAGGATGGAGTTGAAGGCTTTGCAGTATGGGTAGGTGGTGGGCTTTCATCAACGCCAAGGCTTGCAAGGAAGCTTGGCATATTCATCCCAAAGGAAAAGGTCTTAGAGGTGGCAAAGGCAGTTGTAGATATATGGAGCGAAGAGCCAGAAAACAGAAAGTCCTTTGTAAAGGCGAGGATAAAGTACTTCGTAGACAAGGTAGGAGTAGAAAGGTTTAAAGAGATGCTCTTTGAAAGGCTAAGCTTCACTCCAGAATCCATTAAGGAGGAGCCAGTGGCAATAAGGAGGAGCTTTCACGTGGGGATTGGAAAACAAAAGCAGGAGGGGTTCTTCTATGTGGGTTTTCCTGTAGAAGCTGGTAGGGTATCTGGCAGTCAGCTTATAAAGGTAGCAGAGCTTGCACAGGCTCTTAACCTTTCCATAAGGGTCTCTCAGAGGCAAAACCTGATACTAACAGACGTACCAGAGGAAAGGCTTGAGCATGTTATAGAAGGTATGGAAAGGATAGGCTTTAGCTTGAAAAAGAGCATTCCAAGGAGTATCTCCATAGCCTGCACCAGCGACCCCTTCTGCAATTACTCTGTTGGTTCCTCAAAAGAGTGGCTTTTGGAACTTCTTAACTATCTAGAAGAAAGAATTGGAGATATAGGGGACATAGCAATAGGCGTTGATGGATGTCCCCATGCCTGCGCCCATCATTGGCTGAACGATATAGGGCTTCAGGCTACCCACATAAGACATCCAGATGGTAGTGTGGAAAGTGCCGTGAATATTGTGCTGGGAGGTGGTTATGGAAGGCATGCAAGCATAGGCAGGATTGTGGTAAAAAGGGTTCCTTTACCTTTGGCGAAGGAGTACATAGAGAGGCTCATCATAGCTTATAAAAGCTCAGGGTATGGAAGCTTTCATGAGTTTATAAAAACTCATTCTGATGAGGAGCTTTTAAACATCATGCAGGAAAAGAAGGTTATAAAAGAAGAAGGGGGAAAGGTAAGAGTGAGGATATTTGGACCTATAAGCAGGTTCTTTGGCGGTCTTTCTGAGGTTGAAGTGTCTGCGAAAACGGTAGAAGAAGCCCTTTTGAAGCTTGAGGAGGAGTTTGAAGATTTTCGTGGAAAGGCCATTGATGAAAGGGGAGAGCTAAAACCCTTTTTGAAGGTTTTTCTGAATGAGGAAGACGTGAGGTTCTTACAGGGGCTTAAAACACCCGTTAAAGAGGGGGATGAGATAGCTATGTATCCAGCTCTTGCAGGAGGTTCTCCCATGTACGATGAGCTTGAACTTCATGAGCTTGCCATTGAGTACGAGGACAAACCAGCTAAGGATGTGATAGCTTGGGCTCTTGATAGCTTCCATCCAAGGCTTTACATAGCGTGGAGCGGTCAAGCAGAGGACATGGTTCTACTTGATATGGCTCACAGGATAAACCCACAGGTTAAAGTTTTTACCATTGACACAGGAAGACTCTATGAAGAAACTTACAGGCTTATTGAACGAGTTTACGAGGTATATGGTTTAAGGATAGATGTTTATTTTCCAAACCGTGAAGAAGTTGAACAGATGGTACAGAGATTTGGCGTAAATCTTTTCTACAAGTCTGTAGAACTAAGACACCTTTGCTGTCATGTAAGAAAAGTGAGACCTTTACTGAGGGCTTTAAGACAGGTGGATGCATGGATAACTGGACTAAGAAGGGAGCAATGGGCAAGCAGGCAAAACATAATGAAAATTGAGGTAGACCATGACCACGGACAGATAGTAAAGATAAATCCCTTGGCAGATTGGACAGAGAAGGAAGTATGGAATTACATAAAGGAGAACAAGGTTCCCTACAATGAGCTATACGACAAAGGCTTTAAAAGCATAGGATGTGCTCCTTGTACAAGGCCCGTGTCTGAAGGTGAGGACCCAAGGTCTGGTAGATGGTGGTGGGAAAAGGATGCACCAAAGGAGTGTGGTATGCACTGCAGTCTAGAAACTGGAGGCTTTGAAAGAATAGCTGACAAAGTGTTGGGAAACATAAAATGATCAGAGTTTGGTGTGTCTCAAAAGATTTTGAAAAGGAGCTTATAAAGAGAGGCTGGAAAGAGGGAAAGTTCAATGGCCGGAGATGCCTAATGAAGGAATTAGGAAGCTGGTTATGGATTTGTCTCCCTTCAGACCAAGAGGTGAAACTTGTATCTTTTCCCATAGAAGATAGCTCAAGGGTCCACTCTGAAGGTATGAGGAAATTGATAGAGGAACTGAAAGAGGTCTCTGAAGTTATGGACTTTTCCCTTTCTGCGAGGATGGAGTATGGGAGCTGAGCACATTATGTTTGCTTTTCTTGGATTTTTCATAGCCTTTGCCATAGGTCTAACTGGTGTGGGTGCTGGAACTCTCACAGCTCCTACCCTCATACTGCTTGGATTGGACCCAGCAAAGGCTGTCGGTTCAGCCCTCACTTTTTCAGCCATCGTAAAGCTACCAGCAGGTTTTTTACACGCACTCCATAAAAACGTAGACTACAGAGTTCTCAGGACTATGCTGTCTGGAGGCCTTCCAGGTGTTTTCATAGGCTCTTACTTCCTTTCCAAGCTTTCACTTGCTCAAAGCCTAAAAGGTCTGATCCTTCTGACCATAGGCCTTACCATACTTTTATCCATACTCCTAAACCTCTTTCTCCTATTTAAAAACATGAGGATAGATATGACAGAGCACTCTTACGTATTACCTTTTGCGTGCTTTTTTATAGGTCTTGAGGTAGGCTTTACCTCGACCGGCGCTGGAGCATTGGGAATGGTGTTATTGATCTATCTTACTCGTTTGGACACTCCAAAATGCGTTGGTACGGATATAGCTTTTGGTTTAGCTTGTTCTTTAATCGGTGGCTTTTCTCATATGTTCTTGGGACATGCGGAGGCGAGCTTTTTCCTTCCTATGAGTATTGGCGGCCTCTTAGGTGTTTGGCTTGGAACTAAACTAACAAGGAAAATCGACCCAAGACCTTTGAGGTTCATCATATCAGCCCTGCTTTTCATAGTGGCTTTAAACCTTATCCACAGAGGGCTTAACTGATGGGTAAAGTATACATTGTAGGAGCAGGACCGGGAGACCAAGAGCTTTTAACACTTAAAGCTTTAAGACTCATAAAATCTGCGGATGTCATACTCTACGACAGGCTCATAAACCAAGAGATACTTCTTTTTGCAAAACCAGACTGCGAGCTCGTATACGTAGGAAAAGAAGATGGAAAGCATACAATAGAACAGGAGAAGATAAACGAGCTTTTGCTAAAGTATGCCCAAACAAAGGATGTCGTTGTAAGGCTAAAGGGAGGAGATCCTTTCATCTTTGGAAGGGGAGGAGAAGAGGCATTATTTTTGGCAGAGCATAGAATAGACTTTGAGATAGTTCCAGGGGTGAGCTCCTTTTACTCAGTACCAGCCTATGCGGGTATACCATTGACCTTTAGGGGAATATCCTCTTCCTTTGCGGTAATAACAGGGCATGAGGACACGAGGAAAGAAAGCTCCAGCATAGACTGGAATAGCCTAAAAGGTATAAACACACTGGTCTTTCTCATGGGAGTATCAAGGAGAAAGGAGATAGCCAAGAGGCTAATAGAGATAGGAAGGAGTCCAGATGAGCCAGTTGCCTTTATAGAGAATGGGACAACTGAGAGGCAAAGGGTGATCTTAACGAGCCTTTACGAGCTTTCCACAAACCCTCCAAAGGTGAACCCTCCAGCTGTTATGGTTGTAGGGAGTGTAGTAACACTTAGAGAATATATGAATCAGTTTTCAAAGGAGGTAAAGGTATGCTTCCAACACCCCATGGTGGAGCGCTTGTAAATAGAGTTGTTCCTGAAAGGGAAAAGGTGAAGATACTGATGGAGGCTGAAAAATATCCAGCTCTTTACGTTGATACTGATACACTTCTTGATATTGAGAACATAGCCACTGGAGTTTTTTCACCTCTTAAGGGGTTTATGACGGAGGAAGAGCTTAGCAGTGTTGCTCATAGGATGATCCTACCTAACGGTGATGTGTGGAGCATACCTATTTTGCTACAGGTCAAAGAGAAAGATAGTTTAAGAAAGTTGGGGATTGGGGAGAGAGTGGTTATAAAGGACAGTAGTAATAGAATAAAGGCGATAGTTGATATTAAGGATATTTATCGCATTGATATTAAGAAAATTGCCAAGCTTATATGGGGCACGGATAGCGATGAGCATCCAGGTGTAAATATCTTCTATTCAAAGGGTGAGTGGGCGCTAGGAGGTGATGTTTGGCTTTTGGAAAGGGTAGAATCTCCCTTTAAGCAATGGGTCTTAGAACCGGCAGAAACAAGGAAGGTCTTTGAGTACAGAGGATGGAAGACTATAACTGGATTTCAAACAAGGAACGCACCGCATAAAGCTCACGAATACCTTCAGAGGATAGCCTTAGAAATGACGGATGGGCTTTTTATAAACCCTGTCCTAGGTTGGAAAAAATCCGATGACTTTGATTCTCATACAGTTTTAAGAGCCTACGAGTATCTCATAGATAACTACTATCCACGTCAGAGGGTCTTGCTCTCTGGACTTTCTACATCCATGAGGTACGCAGGTCCAAGGGAAGCAGTATTCCATGCCATAGTGAGGAAGAACTTTGGATGTACGCATTTTATGATAGGTAGGGACCATGCAGGCGTTGGGAACTTTTACGACCCATACGAAGCACATAGGATATTTGACAAACTCCCCTCCGACATAGGTATAGAGATAGTAAAGGTTACGGCAGTCTTTTATTGCCACCTATGTGAGGCCATGGCTTCAGACAAGAGCTGTGGACATGATGACCATCAAAGAGTGTACGTTAGCATGACCAAGATAAGGGATATGTTAAGAAAGGGGCTCATTCCTCCAAGGGAGATGATAAGAGAGGATGTTGCTCAGTTTCTTATGAAAGGGTTTGTAGCTTCAGATGTTGACATATAGCTATAAGCCGAGTAAGAAATCAATACCCTTGTGTATGAGCAGAGCTTGTTTCTAAAAGAAGGAATTTTTTTACAAAACCTTCACAAGAAGGCTCCCTTTTTAAGAAAAAGAATTAGCCCACTTTGAGGAAAAAGGGGACTTGAAAAGGAGAGCTACAATGAACAAGGTAGCACAGAACGGAGAAAAAAGCAAGGGAGAATTTCAAAACCCCTCACAGGAGAGCAGGAGCTCCGCCAGAGATTTCTTGAGAGCAAGACAGTGGAGTAGAGGAGAGGAAGTCACGATATTATACCGCGGTCCGCTTTCCTTTTTAAAGGATGGAGGTGGCAGCATGGAGTTCAAAAAGGAAATTATAAGAGTTAGGTTCACAAAAAGTGTAAAAGAAAAGCTGGATGCTGTGGCAGAAGAAGAATGTAGAGGAATTTCTGAGTTGGTCAGAGAAGCCATAATGGAATGGCTACATGAAAAGGAAAAGGAAATGGCAAAGCCCTTCCTAATCAAATAACCTTGAGGTGATATAAACATGGCTTTTGAGTTTGTGGTTGGTATCATGGCAACACCTACCACCCTTGTGGTTAAAGATGGTATAATTAAGAAGGCTTTTGTAGGTGTTGTAAAGCACCACAGAATACTCCAGGAGGTGTAGGCTATGCAGTTCTTTCTTGACACGGGGATGGTGGATGAGATAAAGCAAGCCATTGATTGGGGCATACTTGACGGCGTAACCACAAACCCAAGCCTTATAGCCAAAACAGGAAGACCCTTCTTAGAAGTGGCAAAAGAGATACTCCAGCTGGTGGATGGTCCTGTGAGCTTGGAAACGGTCTCAAGGAATGCGGAAGGTATGATAAAGGAAGGAAAAATGCTTGCAGACCTTGGAGACAACGTGGTGGTAAAAATACCCATGACCCCAGAGGGCATGAAGGCGGTTCAGGCTTTGGAATCTGAAGGTATACCTACCAACGTCACTCTCATATTCTCACCCGCTCAGGCTCTTATTGCGGCAAAGGCAGGTGCTAGCTTTGTATCACCCTTCATAGGCAGGATAGACGATGTTTCAAGCGATGGAATGAAGCTTATAAGGGAAGTAAAGCAGATATTTGACAACTATGACATAGTAGATACGGAGATAATCGTCGCCAGCGTAAGACATCCCATGCACGTGGTAGAGGCTGCACTAATAGGTGCGGACATATGCACCATGCCCTTTGATGTTATGAAAAAACTCTTCCAGCATCCTCTCACCGACAAGGGTATAGAGCTATTTCTAAAGGATTGGGAAAAGGTTCCAGGAAGGCCCTTTTAGAGCCTTCCTCCGCTTAGTATTCTAATTATATCGTTGAGTATCACAAAGCCAGCAATGACTATTATTATGGCGTAGCCAGCTTTTACCCATGCTTCTTTGAACTTTGGAGAGAAGGGTTTTCTTCTTATGGATTCTATAAGAAATAAAAGTATAAGCCCACCATCAAGAATGGGAAGGGGTATAAGGTTAAATATGGCAAGTTGAACGGAGATAAAAGCCATCATAGCAACAAAGGGAATAATTCCCTGTTGTGCGGACTCACCTGCAAGCTGTGCTATGGCTATTGGACCTCCAAGAGTTTTTATAGATATGCCACCAGTAATAACACTCCAGAGGGCTTTGAGAGAAAGAATGCTTAGCATGTAAGTTCTATATACTCCATCTATCAAGGCTTTTAGTGGCTCTTCTGTTACTTTTGTGCTTTCCACGTATGGAGAAATTCCCAAGATGGGTATTCCTGTTCTTTGATCAACTTTAGGGATAACCATCTTTTCCTCTATAGATTCTCCTCTCTTTATAGTAAGCAGAACGGGTTTATCTTTTGATTCTCTTATATGTCTCACAAGCTCGTACCAACCATCTATCTCTTTGCCATTAACCTTTAATATTCTGTCCCCCTTTTGCATGCCAATCTGGTAGGCAGGACTATCTTCTACAACCCTTCCAACTATAGCAGGAAGCCACGGCTCTGCTCCAAAACCAGAAGATTTGCTAATACTATCATTGATAAACAGATTTATCTCTTTTCCATCTCTTAAAACTTTAATGCTCCAGCTTTTAGTAAGGATGTTTTCAAAGACTGTGCTTTCAACTTCCTTCCAGTTTTGCACCTTTTTGGAATTTATTTCCAATATAACATCTCCGGGCCTTATACCCATCTTATGAGTTAAACTGTTCTCCACCACATGACCCACAAGAGGCTTCTCGTAGATATACTTTGGCACTTGTTTACCAACCATTGCTACGAAGGCAAAAAGCAAAACTGCAAGTATAAAGTTAAACAGAGGACCACCAAAGGCTATAAGTATCTTTTGCCAGTTGGGTTTTGAGGAAAAGGCTCTTTTGTCTTGGATTTCTTCTTCCTCTCCGTATAGCTTTACAAAACCACCAAGAGGAAGTGCGGACAGCCTATATTCTGTCTCTCCTATCCTTTTGCTAAGGAGCACAGGACCAAAACCAATGGAGAATATCTCCACCTTAACTCCAAATAGCTTAGCCATAAGAAAATGTCCAAGTTCATGAAACCATATAAGCACACCTATAAGAACAAGAAAAGCCAAAACATACTCCATCTTTACCTCCTATACAAGTCCTTCTTCTTTTAATATTTTTTCTATCTCAGGGTCCCTCTTGGCAAGTTTTTTCATGACCTTCTCTATCTTCTCTTCCCTTTCTTCTATTTCTTTAATTTTCCTTGCCACAGGCTCAACTGCGGTTCTTCTATCCCATATGACAAAACCTATGAGAATTCCCATGCCTCCGAATAAAATGCCAAAGCCCCAATAAAGAAAGGTTCTTAATTCGTCAAACTGCCTTTGCGTGTCTTTCTTAAGGTCATCTATCTGTTTTTGGAGATATTTTTGCCCTTCTTC
>JAXSOH010000028.1:0-18524 GCA_037925805.1 Aquificaceae bacterium | reverse complement strand
GAATACTTTCCTGAGTTTGCAGGAAAGAAGTTAATTCTCATTATGGCAAGCCTTAGCTTTAATGAGGGCTTTGTCAAGCAGTTGTCTAAGGCTAATATATATGCTATGGCTTATAAAGAGTGGGAGTATATGGATATTCTTAACTTTGAGGAGGTAAATGTTTAAGTCTATAAAGTATCCAAAACCTGTTCTTTGCCCTGAGTATCCTTGGGAAGAAAAGCATACATACCTTTATGGTTCTGTTATAGAGCTACAGGACAAGTTGAGGATGTATTATCAAAGTTATGTGGATGGGATTGGCTTTTTTGTGTGCCTTGCGGAGTCAGAGGATGGCATAAACTGGAAGAAACCTCTCATAAGACCTCTTAAAGAAAGCATCCCTCATCTTTATCCTACTGTGGAAGTAGAAGGCAGGGTATTGGACTTTTACCACAAAACTCAACATCTTGAATGTATGAGCAACGTGGTAGCAAGCTATCACATTCCATCTGTTATATACAAGCCAGAGGATGAGCATCCATACAAACTCTTTGGCTACACAGACAAAGGCTATTGCGTTGCCTTTTCAAAGGATGGTATAAACTTCGTGGAATACGAAAACAACCCTGTAATTCCTCTGCTAAAATTTCCAAACAAAAAGACGAAAAAGATATGGTATAGCGATGTTGCACCAGTTTTTTACGATAAAAGGAAAAGGGTTTACAGGGCTATGGTAAAAACCTATAAGATAGACCAGCAAGGCAGGACAAGACGCTGTGTGGGAATGTCAATAAGTAAGGATTTTATAAACTGGAGCAAGCCAAAAACAGTATGGATACCATCTGAAAGGGAAGACAGAATAGCACAAAAAAGAGGCTTTAATTGGGCAGACTTTTATGGCTTGTGTCCCTTTAACTACAAAGACCATTATCTTGGCTTTTTGTGGCTTTTTATGATAGACCATGAGTTTAAAAAAGGAACGCACGATGGGAAAATAGAGGTTTATTTAGCCTACAGTAAGGATTGCAGAAAATGGGAGCTTGTCTCAGATGAGCCTATAATACCACTTGGAAATGACGGTGAGTGGGATAGTGGGATGATAACAACTGCAAATCAGCCAGTTTTTATTGATAATAAACTTATGATATACTATTCCAGCACGAACTTTAACCATGGCTGTGGTGAATATGAGAAGGAGATTGAGGAGCATCACATGAGTGGAATAAGTTTTGCGGAGGTAGCAATATGAGTTTCCAAAGCATATGGGAAGAACTTAGAAGGAAGGGCGTTCAGACCGCAAGATACCCTTATGAAAAAATTATCAGCTTTGTAATGAGGTATCATCCAAAGGAAAAGAACAGAGAGGATATACATATTCTTGAAATAGGTTGTGGTGCAGGTAATAATCTCTGGGCACTTGCCCTTGAAGGTTTTAAAGTTTATGGAATAGACGGTAGCCAGACAGCTATAGAGATGGCTAAAGACATATTTAAAAAGTTTCAGATTGAAGGAGACCTTAGGGTAGGAGACTTTACAGAAAAATTACCCTACGAAGATGAAAAGTTTGATTTAGTTTTTGATAGAGGTTCTATAACGTGTGTGGAATATGAAGATGCAAAAAGGACAATTCAGGAAGTTTATAGGGTTCTTAAAAAAGGTGGTTGTTTTTTCTTTAACCCATATTCAATTTTTCATACTTCCTACATAACTGCCAAGAATAGAGCAAACAATAGGTATGTTTTAACAGAAGGTGGTTCAATTGCTGGAACAGGGTATGTTTGTTTTTATGGTATTATAGATGTTATAAAACTGCTCGATAAATTTGAAATTATAGCCCTTAAAGGGCTTATCATAAAGGATGAAATAAGCGGAGATATACACGGAGAGTGGGAAGTAGTATGTAGAAAACAATGAAAGTAGTAATAAGCCAACCAAGATATTTACCAGTTGTTAGTTATTTACAAAGGTTGTATAACGCAGATATCTTTGTATTTCTTGACAACGTGCAAAGGCAGTATCTTGGTGTAGAAAACAGGAATAAAATATTGGTAAACGGAAAATTAAAATGGTTAACAATCCCAGTAAGTTCAAGCAGACTTGAAAAAATTTACAAATCACAAATAGGCGGATCAGATTGGGTAAAAGAACACAAAAATAAGATATTTGAAGCTTATAAAAAGCATAAATACTTTGATATGAAATATTTAGATTTATACTATCAGAGCGTAGAAGAAACTTTAATTAAAATTGGGTATAATTATGCGGATACTTTAATCCATCTTGTCATAAACGCATGCAAAATTTTTGATTTTAAGCCAAGAGTTATTAGAGCTACGGAATTAAATTTGCCAGATGCTAAGGGGGTGGAAAATCTTTTTAACATAGCTAAGGCTGTCGGTGCTAATATATATGTGTCTGGTAGCAATGGAAGACAATATGGAGTTAAGGAATACTTTGAAGCCAGAGGGATAAAAGTTTTATTTCATGACCCTAAAATAGAACCATACCCTCAGAAGGGGAGTCAGGAGTTTGTTCCGTGGTTGTGCTTTTTTGATACATTGTTTAATATTGGATTGGAAAAGAGTAAGAAAATGGTGTATGAAAAATGGGAATTGAAAGAGGATTAAATAACTTAATTCTCCTAATTTTCTCTCATCCTGATGATGAAATTTTGGCATGTGGTGGGACTGTAGCAAGGTTATCGGAAGAGGGTTTTGAAGTTTATACGCTCATACTTGGAGAAGGTATAACCTCAAGAGACGAAAAAAGGGATACAAAATTAAGGAGACAGGAACTGGAAGACCTTAAAAGAAATGCGATTAAAGCCAACAAGAAGATAGGTGTTAGAGATGTGATATTTTACGATTTTCCTGATAATAGATTTGATACTGTGCCATTGCTTGATATTGTAAAGTCTATAGAGAAGGTTATAAGAGAGCTAAAGCCAGAAATAATATTTACGCACTACGAAAAAGACCTCAACATAGACCACCAGATAACCTACAAAGCGGTGATAACTGCAACCAGACCTCAGCCCGGCAATCCTATTAAAAAAATATACTCGTGCGAAGTGCTATCATCAACCGAATGGAACTATCCTTTGAGTTTTCAACCAGATGCATATTTTATACTTTCTACAGAGCATATAAGGAAAAAAGTTGAGGCTTTGAGTTGCTATGAAAGTGAATTAAGGACATACCCACATCCAAGGTCCGTTGAAGGTGTAGAATATTTAGCAAGGTTAAGAGGTCTACAAATAGGTGTAGAATATGCAGAAGGTTTTAAACTTGTCAGGGAGATACTATGAAGGTGTTACTTCTTGGTGGAAACGAGCATAGTATTGAGCTTTTAGAGTGGCTAAAAAGCATAGGTGAAGAGGTTATATATATAGAAGAGAAGGTTAACTTAGAACTCGTCAAAAAATTAAGCCCTGACTTCATAATAAGCTACAACTACAAGCATATAATACCAAAGGAAGTAGTAAAGGCTTACTATCCAAGAATAATAAATCTTCACATATCCTTTCTTCCTTATAATAGAGGCTATTATCCAAATGTTTGGAGTTTTTTGGAAGACACACCAAAGGGTGTGACTATTCATCTTGTGGATGAGGGTGTGGATACTGGAGACATATTGGTGCAAAAAGAGGTTTTTATAGACGAGGAAAAGGAAACACTAAGAAGTTCATACTTGAAACTCCATAGAGAAATTCAAGAGCTTTTTAAGGAAAACTGGGAAAGTATAAAAACCTTGAAAATAAAGCACATTAAACAACATGGGGGGGGGTCGAAACACTACAAGCGAGAGTATTCCATCTTTGAACCTTTTATCAGAGAAAAAGGATGGGATACGCCCATCAGAGAACTTAAGGAGAAATATAGAGCTTGGAGATGTTCTACTGAAAAATTTTGTGAACCTGAATGAGGAAGAGATTGAAATGGTCAGAAGGTGGAGAAATCATCCAGAGGTTAGGAGGTGGATGTATACAGACCATGAGATAAGTAAAGAGGAGCATATAAATTTTATAGACAATTTGAAAATGGATAACAAAAACTTTTATTATCTTGTATACAAAGGAAGAAATCCTGTGGGTGTAATGTATTTAAATAGATTAGACCCTAAGAATCGCAATGCTTACTTCGGAATATATGCAAACCCAGAAGAGAAAATTCATGGAGCGGGTCTCATTTTGGAAAAGAGTGCCATAAGTCTTGCTTTTGATGTTGCACAGTTGCATACTCTGAAACTTGAGGTTATAGAAGACAATGAAAGAGCTATAAATTTTTACAAAAGGATGGGCTTTGAAGAGGAAGGTAGGCTAAGGGAGTTTGTTTTTAAGGATGGAAGATGGAAGGATGTGATAGTGATGGGGATGATTAAGAAGGGTTCTGTTCCTGAACAACCCTTATAAAGAGCACTTCCTTATGCTTTTCCTCAAGCTCTGGAGGGATTTCAACGCCTACCACTACTGGGATGGTTTCTATTTGATAGAGTTTATAGAAGGTGTTTGCCCTTTCCAAAGCTCTTACCGCATCTTTCTCTTCCACAGTATAGGACACTTCAACTGCAAGAAGCAGGTCTCTACCTTCTTTTTTAGCTCTTAACAAAATATCAAGGTTTAAGGCTTTTTCTCTTTCTTCGGGAGTTATCAAGCCTTGGTCTTCCGCATCGTCAAGTTTTTCTGCCCATTGTTGTATGTCTATGACCTTTATCTTTCTGAAAAATCTACCAAAATACGCAGGTGCTTTTTCTCTAACCTTTCTTTCAAGATTATCGCCTTTCAAAGATGCCACATCCACCTTTAAAGATTTTACTTCCTTTTTTAGCCATGCGACATCTTTCTCAAGGACTTCAACCCTTTTTTCAGTTCGTGCGGTGGTTTGTTTTACCACTTCCACGTCCTCTTGAATTTTGGCAACCTTTTCTTCTAACGGCTCAAACCTTTCCTTTATGAACCTGTCAAACTTCTTGGGTAGTTCTATAAGGTCTGCGGTCAGTATAAGAGTTCTCAGTTCCTCAAGCCACTCGGGATGTTCTCTAAGAGCCTGCAATAGGTCATAGAAGTTCCTTATTTGATAGGTTTTTTGAAGTTCCAGCTGTTCCATAGGGATAATATTAATCTTTTATAAGCTCTTTTACAACCCTCAAAGCTCCCTTTCCATCTACGGTCTTTTTGCCTACTTTTGCCATCCTTTCTCTTACCTTATAGTCCATTAGGCTTTCTGTATGGGTGATAATCTTTTCAATTATATCTTTGTCCTCCCACCAGCCTGCGTAAAAGGCAAAGCCTATATTGTGCCACCCTTTGCAGTTTAACAGCTGATTCTCCGCCACTGCCACAAGGACTGCAGGTGTGCCAACCCTCGCAAGCTCGTAGGTGGTCTGTCCTCCAGCACTTATGGCTATGTCCGCCAAAAGCATAAGCTCCCTCATGCCTTCTGCACTAAGACCCTCAAAAAGATTAACTTGCTTGTCCGCCAAAGCACTTATCTCCTCAATATTGCGAAAGCCCTTGCCAACAACAACCAAAAACTCAAGGTCTTTGAAGTTCTCTTTAAGGGATTTCAAAACTTTTGGCGTCATGTTTCTTGAATCGTCTCCGCCAAAGGTTATAAGTATCCTTTTAGCTTTTTTCCTTATATTCTTTCTCTTTACTTTCCAAAAGGCACTTCTAAGAGGTATGTATCTGGGTCCAAGAAGGTATTTAAGACCCTTTTTGTGAGGATATGCCAATTCATGAGCGTATACGCCTCCGTTTAGCACCATGCCCGAAGGATAGTCAATCCTCTTGTAGTCATCTATGTAAAGTTTACGCCTTGCCCTTTTGGATATTTCTTGATAGAATTCCTCGCTTGCAAGGTAAGAGTCCACTACCACTATGTCATAGTCCTCTATTTCCTCAATTAGGGTTTTCCAGTTTTTATGCCAGTCAAAGACTCTATGGTTTTTATCTTTCAAAAGGCTCTCCACAGAGCTGTCTCCTGCCACGAGTAAAAAGGGTTCATGCCCGAGGGTTTCAAAAGCCTGATACAAAGAGAGGCATCTTGTTATATGTCCGTGTCCGATGGAAGAAGAGCCTTCTGTTAGCAGGATTGCTTTCACAGGTTTAAATTATAAGTTATGGAAACTCTTACTGGCTTTAGCATTAAGACTCCTCTCAAACCTGCAGGAGACCAACCAAAGGCTATAAAAGAACTTCTTGAAAACTTGGAGTCTGGAGTAAAGGAGCAGGTGCTTTTGGGTGCCACTGGCACAGGCAAAACCTTTACTATTGCCAATGTGATAGAGAAGTATAACAAGCCAACCCTTATAATAGCTCATAACAAGATACTCGCTGCACAGCTATACAGGGAGCTAAAGGAGCTCTTTCCAGAAAACGCAGTAGAATACTTCATTTCCTATTACGACTACTATCAGCCAGAGGCGTATATACCAGAAAAAGACCTTTACATAGAAAAGGATGCGAGCATAAATGAGATTCTTGAGAGATACAGGCATTCCGCCACTGTATCGGTTCTTGAAAGGCGAGATGTTATAGTGGTTGCCTCTGTCTCTTGCATATACGGTCTTGGCTCACCAGAAGCTTACTATTCCTTGAGGATATCCCTTGAGGCGGGTCAGAGGTATAGCCTAAGTAAACTCACGAGGAAGCTGGTAGAAATAGGCTACGAAAGGAGCGACTATGCCATAAGGAGGGCAACCTTTGCGGTAAAAGGTAATGCCCTTGAGGTTGTCCCTTCAGATATGGAAGACCAGCTTATAAGGATTGAGTTTTGGGATGATGAGATAGATTCCATTAGCTTGATGGATGCCTTAAACAGACATAAGATAAAAGACCTAAAAAAGGTCGTTCTCTTTCCTGCAAGCCACTATGTGGCACCAAGAGATACAATAGAGGAAGCCCTAAGAGAGATTGAGAAGGACCTAAAGGAAAGGGTTGAGTGGTTTAAGGCTAATGGGAAACTTGTGGAAGCCCAAAGGCTCTATCAAAGAACCATGCACGATATGGAGATGATAAGGGAGCTTGGACATTGTAAGGGAATAGAAAACTATTCCAGATACTTTGATGGTAGAAAACCGGGAGAGCCACCCTTTACCCTTCTTGACTATTTTCCTGAGGATTTTCTGCTTATAGTGGATGAATCTCATGTGACTATTCCTCAGGTCAGAGCCATGTATAACGGAGACCGTTCAAGAAAGGAAAAACTTGTGGAATACGGCTGGAGGCTTCCCTCCGCTCTTGACAACAGACCTCTTAAGTTTGAAGAGTTCCTGCAAAAGCTCAACCAAGTTATATACATGTCCGCAACCCCTGGAGATTGGGAGGTCCAAAGGAGCAAGGGTATAATAGTGGAGCAGATTGTCCGACCCACTGGGCTTCTTGACCCTATGGTGGAAGTGCGTCCCACAAGAAACCAGCTTGAAGACTTAATAAGGGAAATTCAAGAAAGGAAAAAGAGAAGAGAAAGGGCTTTGGTTTTGACTACTACCAAAAGGCTTGCGGAGGAGGTCTCTGAGTATCTAAACGAGAGAGGCATAAGGGCAAAATACCTGCACTCAGACCTTGATGCCATAGAAAGGGCAAAGGTGGTAAAGGAGCTAAGAGAAGGCACTGTTGAGGTTATAGTGGGCGTTAACCTCCTAAGAGAAGGGCTTGACTTGCCAGAGGTTTCCCTCGTTGCCATACTTGAGGCGGACAAGGAAGGCTTTCTCAGAAGCTACACTTCTCTTATTCAGACTATAGGTCGCTCCGCAAGAAATATAAACGGCAAAGCTATCCTTTATGCGGACAGGATTACGGAATCTATGAGAAGGGCAATAGAAGAGACAAACAGAAGAAGACAGCTTCAAGAGAAATACAACCAAGAGCATGGCATAACTCCAAAGAGTATAGTAAAGCCTATAAAGGAGCTTTTGGCTATAGAGGAGCTGGACTATGTAAAGCTCCCCCTAAAGCTACCCAAAGGCATATCCTCAGAGGAAGACCTAATAGAAAGGATAAGCAAGTTGGAAAAGGAGATGTGGGAATGTGCCAAAAGGTGGGAGTTTGAAAAGGCTGCAAAGCTCAGAGATGAGATAAAACAGCTCAGAGAACTTCTAAAGCTAATATAATTTTCTCATGGGACATAAATTTGACCCCTCAAAACTGCAAAAACTTGACGACCCCAGCAGGCTTGAGCTCCTTGACCCCCAGAAGGTCTTAGCGACTAGTCTTTGAAAATGTTGACAAACGAAGATAAATGTTGTATATTATTCCTTAGTTTTTAAAGTGGGGTGCGGAACGTGAATACCGACAAAGGCTCGCCTAACCGTGTTAGGTGAGGTTGGTGTTTACACTGCACTCTGCAAGCCCTTATCAAGTGGGTATAAAAAGCCTGCTTGATGAGCGGTATTAGTGCAGTTGGAGTAAGGCACTGGGGTTGGTGAGCCCCTAAACCCGAGGTGTGGATAAATGTTCCTAAAAGGGATATTTGTCTATACTAAGGGATACTCCTAAGGGAGTTTGGGCTTAGAAAAGGTATGAAGGTGCTCGATGTGGGCACTGGTGCAGGCTTTTACCTGCCATACCTTTCAGAGGCGGTAGGCTCAGAGGGCAAGGTATATGCCATAGACACAGAACCTCTGGCAGTGGAGTATGCAAGCAAAAAGGTAAAAGAGCTCGGGCTATCCAACGTGGAAGTATTACTTTCGGAAGAGAACCGCATACCCCTTTCGGATAACTTGGTAGATTTTGTCTTTATGACCTTTGTATTTCATGAACTTGAAGAGCCAGTAGGCTATATGGAGGAGATAAAAAGAGTTTGCAAACCCTTGGCATATGTGTCTATGATAGACTGGAAGAAGGAAGAAAGGGACAAGGGTCCTCCACCAGAAGAAGTTTACTCTGAGTGGGAGATAGGTCTTATGCTTGAAGAGGCAGGCTTAAGAGTAGGGAGGGTGGTAGAGCTTGGAAAATACTGCTTTGGCGTTTACGCCATGGTGCTAAAACAAGAGCAAGAAAGGTTTGAAAGCCCAATAAAGATACCACCGGGTTGGTATAAAAAGCAAGAGGGAAGAGCTTAGAAATTATGGCATAGAGATAGAATCAAGGTATTTCATATACAGAAGAGAAGACAGAGTTATAGCGGTGCCTTACTTTCACATCAGAACTATAGAACTAAAAGAAGATACGGTTATAGTCTATACAGGTGGTATAGAAAGGCTTGTTATACAGCTACCTCACCAAGGGCTTGCTTTCGCACTCTTTGAGGATATACTGCTAAGTATAGAGAGACTTCATCTATAACCGCCTGCAATGGCAGGGACTATAGACAGCACATCTCCATCCTTTAACTCTGTGTCAAGACCTTTGAGAAACCTTATGTCTTCATCATTAAGGTAGAGGTTTACAAACCTTCTTACTTCACCTTGCTCGTCCACAAGTCTTTCCTTAAAGCCCGGGTAGGATTCTTCAAGTTTTTCTATTGCTTCTCTTATGGTGCTCGCTTGCACCTGAACCTCACCTTGACCGTTGGTTATCCTTCTCAAAGGTGTGGGAACTCTCACAGTTATAGCCATTGCAAGACCTCCTAACTTATTATAACATATTTCCCGATGAAGGGTAAAGATAAACCTACCAGTGAAACCTTCCTTGCTGGGATATTAGAATGATATTAGTCTTGTTTACCCTTCTTTTACTACTCTCCTCCTGTGCCAAAATCGTAGTCTACACTGACCCGCTCACCTCTGAGGAGCATGTAAACCTTGGATATATATACGAAAAACAAGGAAAAATAGAACTGGCAAGAGAAGAATACAAGAAAGCTATAAGAAAAGACAGAAAAAACTGGATAGCCTACTATAATCTTGGAAACATATACGCAAGGGAAGGAAATTGGGAAAGGGCGGAGGAGCTATACTTGAGAGCTTTGGATATAAAAAGAGACCCAGACCTTTTGAATAACTTAGCATATGTGCTAAATGAAAAGGGAAAACCTTGCCAAGCTCTAAGGCTTATAAAAGAAGCCATAGAAAAGGCACAAAAGCAAGAATACTTGGAAACTTTGGAGGAAGTAAAGGACAGGATAGAGAAAAAGAAAATAGAGTGTTCAACGCTTGAAAGGGAAGGGGAATTTTGGTAGCTGTGGTATGCCCTGCATGTTTTTTAGCTTTTTTATCATCTTCTTCATTTCCTCGTAGTCTTTGAGGACTTTGTTTACGTCAGAAACCGTTGTCCCGCTACCTTTGGCTATCCTTTGTTTCCTACTCATGTTTATTATTTTTGGATTTCTCCTCTCTTGCTTTGTCATGGAGAGGATTATAGCTTCTGTTTTCTTGAATTTACCCTCATCTATCTTTAGACCCTTGAGCTGTGCACCTATGCCCGGGAGCATACCAAGGAGCTTGTCAAGAGGTCCCATGTTTTTTATAAACCGAATCTGCTTTAGCATATCCTCAAGGTCAAACTCTCCCTTGAGAACCTTAAAGGCAAGAGCCTGTGCTTCATCCTCTGGAATTACCTTTTGCACCTTCTCCGCAAGAGTCTGTATATCACCAAGACCCAGTATTCTTTGAGCTATTCTATCTGGATAGAAGGGCTCAATGTCTTCAATCTTTTCACCCACTCCTATGAACTTGACACCCACGCCAAGAGCTTCTTTAACAGAAAGGGCAACACCACCTCTTGCGTCGCCATCCATCTTGGTAAGCACCACTCCAGTAAGACCAAGAAGCTCATGGAAGGTTTTTGCAGACTCAAGGGCGGACTGTCCTTGCATGGCATCCGCGACGTATATAATTTCTGAAGGCTTGACGGCTTCCTTTATTTGTCTTAGTTCTTCCATAAGCTCCTCGTCTATATGAAGCCTTCCTGCGGTATCAAGGAGAAGGTAGTCTACAGATTCTTCTTTGGCTTTTTGAAGTGCCCTTTTGGCTATTTCCACCGCAGTAAGACCTTCCTCAAAGCCATAGTAAGGGATACCTATTTTCTCCGCAAGCCTTTGAAGCTGTAGCATCGCTGCAGGTCTTCTAACGTCTGTGGAGCTCAAAGATACCTTAAAGCCTTGCTCCTTTAGATAGTTGGCTATCTTGCCTATGCTGGTGGTCTTACCAGTTCCCTGAAGTCCAACAAAAAGCACCACACCCTTCTTTAGGTCCTGCTTTTGACCACCGAGGGTTTGAACGAGCTCTTCGTATATGGTAAGCAGAAAGCTATCCTGTGGTGATGGGCTTTTGGTGAGGTCTTCGCTCAAAGCCCTCTCTCGGACTCTTTTTAAGAAACTCTTTACCACCTCGTAGTCCACATCTGCCTCTATGAGAGCGGATCTTACTTCCCTTAACACATCGTTAACCTGCTTTTCGGTTAGCTTTCTCGTATCTTTTACCCTACCAAGAGCCTTGCTAAACTTTTCAGTAAGCAGTTCCAACATAAGGTTTAGTATAATACAGTGTATGCCTACTTTCAAGATAGCGGTTTTAGAGGGAGATGGAATAGGTCCAGAGATAATTGCTTCTACCCTTAGGGTGCTAAAAAGGCTTGGTGAGCTCTCTAATGTGGATTTTGTTTTTGAAAAGGCTCTTATAGGTGGCTCTGCCATAGACCAAAAGGGCACGCCATTGCCACAGGAGACGGTGGAGCTATGCCTTAAGTCGGACGCAGTGCTTCTTGGTGCAGTGGGAGGTCCCAAATGGGATAGCCTTCCCACAGATAAAAGACCAGAGAAGGGTCTTTTGGGTATAAGAAAGGCTCTTGACCTTTATGCAAACCTCAGACCTGCAAAGGTGTATGAGCCACTTATTAGCTCCTCTCCTCTAAAGGAGCAGATCGCAAGGGGGACAGACTTTATAGTGGTTAGAGAGCTCACCGGTGATGTCTACTATGGAGAGCCAAGGGGTATTTTTCTGTATGAGGGCAAAAGGGTAGGCATAAACACTATGAGGTATACAGAAGATGAGATAAGACGCGTTGTGCGTAAAGCCTTTGAGATAGCACGCCAGAGAAGGAAAAAGCTCACAAGCGTTGACAAGTCTAACGTTTTAGAGGTTAGTGGTTTGTGGAAAGCGGTGGTGGAGGAAGAGGCAAAAAACTATCCAGATGTGGAGCTGGAGCACCTTTATGTGGATAACTGTGCCATGCAGATAGTGAGAAGACCCTCTTCCTTTGATGTGATAGTAACGGGTAATATCTTTGGAGACATACTCTCTGACGAGGCGGCGGTTATAACGGGGAGTCTTGGAATGCTACCCTCTGCAAGCCTTGGAGACAAGTATGCCCTTTATGAACCAGTGCATGGCTCTGCACCGGATATAGCAGGCAAGGGAGTGGCGAACCCGATAGCTACCATACTTTCTGCAAGCATGATGCTTAGATATTCCTTTAGGCTTGAAAAAGAAGCAGACCTTATAGATAGAGCAGTGGAGCTGGTGCTTGAGAGGGGCTACAGAACTCCAGACATATACAGCGAGGGTTGTGTAAAGGTTGGAACAGACGCTATGACAGACGCTGTGATAAAAGCTATGGAGGAGCTATGGGAAGGCTTGTCTTAATTTTCTTAATCTTCTTCTCTGTAAATGTATGGGCTCAGGATGCCTTGCAAGGCTTAAGAGATTTCTTCCAGAGGGAGGGCTATGTGGTAAAAGCAGACGCAAACAGAGTGCTTATAGACCTTGGCAGAGAGAAGGTGAGGGTTGGTGAAGAATTTGCAATCCTTAGAGAGGGCAAGGAGATAGTCCATCCCATTACAAAGCAGGTTATAGGAAGAGAAAGCCAACAAGTGGGGACTCTCAGAGTGGAAGAGGTGCAGGATAACTTTTCTTACGCAAGACTCATTGAAGGGTCTCCAAAGGAAGGAGACAGAATAAGGCTTTTGGCAAAAGATGTGTGCTTTGAGGGTTCAGAGGAGTGGTTTTTCAAACTTAGTTCAGTCCTACCAGAATTAAAAAGGGAAAAAGCATGCACATACACTATAAAGGAGCTAAAAGATGGCATAGGTGTGGAGTATAGAAACTCTCCTATAGCCTTTTTCCAAACACAGCAGGCGGTAGTGCAGGGCATAGAGAGGACAAATCTTGAGGATATAAACCTGCTTGCAAGACCAAGACTTCTCAAAGCCTTGCCATCGCTACCTCTATCCGCAGAACTTTGTGACCTTACTGGGACTGGTAAAGAGTTTCTCGTAGTGCTTTTCTCTGGAAGGGTTGAGGTTTATGAGCTTTTGAAAAACGACTTGGTAAAGAGGTTTGACTACAGCTTGCCTGCAGGTGTTCCTGTAGGTCTCAGCTGTGGAAAAATAGGTGCAGATGATAGAGACCTTGTGCTTGTAAATATGGTATCTGGAGACTCAGCAAATTCTCTCATCCTTAGGGCAGTAGGTGATACCATTATCCCTGTAAGGAGAAACATTCCCTACATAATGAGCGTTCTTGACAAGGACAGACCAAAGGAGACCTTTATAGGTCAGAGATTTAACTTCAGAGATAAGTTCGGTCAAACGGTAAGGTTGTCCTTAGAGGGAGAGAACTTAAGAGAAACGGGAGCTTTTCTTGCTCCAAGGGGCTTTAGGATAGACAGTGCCTTCTACTTTGGAGACTATCTTGTTTTTACAGATAGCACTGGTAGGGTAAGGGTCTTTAGAGGAGATGCGGAGGTCTTTTCAACAGAGGAGGGCTTTGGTGGTTCTTATACCCTTGTGGAAATCCCTCTTGAGCAAGGAAAGGTCAATTTTATCTTTAACCCACCGGGCACAAAGGCGAAGTTTTTAAACTTCAACATGGCTTTTGTGGTGAAAAACCATACTGGTGTAGTGCAAAGGTTTTTAGACATAGTCAAATACAGCAGGGGTGAGCTCTTTGTTATAGGAGAAAGGCGTAAAGACCTTGTGTTTATAAGACCCATAAGGGGTGGAAACTTTGAGGAATCTGTGCAAGCGGTGCTTACCACAAAGGATGGAAGGGTGCTTGTTCTTACTGGAAGGACTGGAACGCTTGCCATACAGAACAGAGGTGAGGTTTACGAGTTGGAGCTTAAGGCTCTTTGAAGTAATAGTTCTCCCCTTTCATAGAAATTTATTCCTACCACTGCAGGGGTTTAGGAAGTCCCTGTAGTATGGATTAGCCCTTAGGACTTCCAAAACAGCACTATTACAGCAGATTAGTCTCTCAAGGTGTCTTTTTACCAACACCTCAAGGACTTTCTTTTTCGCAGTGGTAGGTCTTAAACCAATGTTCTTAGCTGAGTTTACCTGTGCATTTGCCTTCTTACCACAAAGTTTGCACTCAAACTCCTCTGTGTCCTTCCTGTTCCTTCTGTCTATGTATCCACAACTATTGCATTCCTGTGATGTGTAAGCTGGATTTATCTCCACCACCTCTATGCCATATACTTCTTGCAACCTCCTTAGCTTTTCCTTTATATACCTCTTGCCAAAATTCTGAATTAGCCTGTTCATCCTATTTGATAACTCTGGACTTCTGAAGTCTAACTTCTCCACCACTATCTTCTTTGGTCTATACACCTCTATAAACCTGTTTATATACCTGTTTATCTCACTCCTCAAAAACTCTCTAAACCTTCTGACTATTTCTCTGTATTTCTTGTCCTTTGATGGCTTTAGCCCTTTCCTTTGAAGTTCCGCCATCCTCTTGGTTATCTTAGCATCATAGCTTTTCAAAAACTCAAAGAAGTTCCTCCCTATCAGGTCTCCTTCGCTTGTTGCTATCAAAGGTCTTAGCCCTATGTCTATCCCTATCTCCTCTACCGCTGGAATGTATCTGTCTTTTTTATCTTCTATCTCCTTGACAAGTTTTACTTTTAACTTCCCATCCTCTTCTATTAACTGGTAGAAGTTTATAAGTTCTCCCTCAAGGTTTTCTATGTATTTGTTTGCTTTGAGAGGAATATAAACTGGCTTTCTCTTTTCAAGGGTTGAGACCTTTAGCCAGTAATCAAAACTTTTGCTATGTGTGTTTTTCTCAAGCACTGCAACCTTCTGGTCTAAATGCATTGCTATGTGTTTAAAGGATGGCTTTCTCCATTGGTGGTATATGTGCTTGAATATCTTCCTTGCAAGTTTCATATCTTCCTGAGTTATCCACTCCTTTGGTGGTGTTCTCAAAAACCATCCTTTGAGACTATTCAGATACAGCAAAGCCCTTTTTCTTTCTTGTGGTAGAGTTGAGTTAATGACTATTTGTCTAAATCTATTTGCGAGGTTAGAAGTCCAGCTTTCAAGCAGGGATACCACTTGCCATAGGCATGTTTGTTTGTATCTCTCAGATAGTTTGCTTTGGATGTGCTTTATATTGGCGTATCTGTCAAACTTGGCTTCTGCAAAAAAGACAGACCATTGGTTCTTTGCTATTTTGTGTGCGGTTTTTCTGTATTCTTTGAGGAGTGTAAGGAGTTTATTTTGTTTTCCTTTGTTAGCATATTGAGGATATTCTCCTACAGCTATTGGTTTATTTGTAGGCATTGAGCATTATACCTCCTTTGAAAAGCCTCCGAGTTCTCTTATAGCTTATACCTACTTTTTTAACGCATTGTGAAAGTTTTATGACAAAAAAAACATAAACTAAACTTCTATATTTGTCAAGAGATTTCTATTGTTTCAGTGATTAGTTTCTAAAACACCAGAACCGCCTCCGAGCTTGCGATAATGCTTTTTATATCTTCTGTGCTTTTTACCTCAACCTCACAAAGAAGGTCTTCTGGCTTTAGACCCCTCTCTTCAAGGGAGGTGTCCTCTACATAAACCTTTACATTGACATAGCCCATATTCTCTATAAGCCGGTCAAAGCCCTGAATACCCAAGTCTTCTGGATGCCACTTGCTAAGAGCATACACACCGTCCTTTATAAGTATAAGGCTTACTTCACAGCTTATTCCAAGAGCCATGGCTACCCTTAGAGCTTCGTGGCACTTCCACGAAAAGGGGTCTCCCTTTATCACAAAAGCGAGCGTCATCTTAGTTAAAGTTTAACACCTTATTGTATTCTCCTATAAGCCTTGAGAGGTTGTAGGTGGAACTGCTCTCAAAAAAGTCAAGAGGCTTTTCTATACCTCTTTGGTGTGCGGAGTGGGCACAATATAGAAGCCTAACTCCCATTTCCCTTAGCTCCTTTGTTTCTGGTCTTATAGTATAGTATGCACCGCTTCCTGAGAAGAATATGGCAACTTCGCCCCTCTTCACAAGTTCCTTTGTAAGGTTCACTATGGTGTTGTAGTCCTTGGCAAAGGGGTTGCTGGTTACTATGATAAGAAACTTCATCTCGCCTTTTTTATTAATATCTCCCAGGTATTTTCTGCAATCTGGTTAACACCAAGCACTTCCTGACCTTCCTCTCTCATGCTCTTGGGAACGCTCTCTGCGGAGGGCTTGTAGTCCACTATGACCCTTAGCACCTGACCCACTTCCATCTGCTCAAGGGCGAGCTTGCTCTTTACAAAGGTAAAGGGGCAAATATCACCTCTTATGTCCAGTTCCCTATCGTGTTTAATAGCCTCTGTCTTCATGGAATTTTTAATTATAAAACCTTTGGTCTATTTTGCAAGCACCCTTTCCACTTCCGCAAGGGATGTTATACCCCTCCTCACCTTTAGTATACCAGCTTCATATAGGGTTCTCATGCCTTTCTTTTTGGCAAGGTCTCTTATGTCCTCTGCGGTCGCACCCTTTACTATGAGCTTTCTGAGTTCTTCGTCCACTTCCAGTAGCTCATGCACTGCAGTTCTTCCTTTATAGCCAGAGCCATTGCAGTGTTCACACCCTTTAGGGTTTGCTTTGAATATGGGGATGTTTTCATCTGGGCTCTTGAGAACGCCAAGCCTGTAGAGTGCCTCTCTGGGTGTATCATCAGGCATTTTACACTTAGGACAGAGCTTTCTCATAAGCCTTTGGGCTACTATGAGTATTACAGAAGAACCTACCAAGAAAGACTCTATACCCATATCCACAAGCCTTGTTACGGAAGAGGGTGCATCGTTGGTGTGCAAGGTGGAAAAGACCAGGTGTCCTGTAAGTGCTGCTTTTACACCTATCTCCGCAGTTTCTGTGTCTCTTATCTCACCTATGAGTATGATGTCTGGGTCCTGCCTTAGAAAGGCTCTCAAGACGCTTGCAAAGGTAAGCCCTATTCGTTCGTTAACTTGCACTTGATTTAGCCCTGGTATAGAAACTTCAACTGGGTCTTCTGCGGTCATTATGTTCACGTCAGGGGTATTGCGTTCCATAAGAGATGCATACAAGGTGGTGGTTTTACCAGAACCTGTGGGTCCTGTGACTAACACCATACCCCAAGGTTGCCATATGGCTCTTCTAAACTTTTCAAGGTCATCTGGTTCAAAACCAAGGTCGTCAAGTTTCACGCTTAAATACTTCTCCGCTTCCTGTATTCTCATAACCACCTTCTCTCCGTAGACTGTTGGAACCGTAGAAAACCTCAAGTCTATCTTTTTGCCTTTGAACCTTGTTCTTATTCTTCCGTCTTGTGGTCTCCTTTTTTCCGCTATGTCCAAACTTGACATTATTTTAAACCTTGCGACCAAGGAGTCCTTTACTTTCACCGGTAACTCATGGTATACCTTTAGGACACCGTCTACTCTGTATCTTACCACAACCTTTTTTTCCTGTGGTTCTATGTGTATGTCCGAAGCACCAAGGTTTACTGCTTCCGCTATTAAGAAGTTTGCCAACCTAACAACTGGTCCCTCTCCCGCCTCTGTGGCCAATGCCTCAGGGGTAAACTCTGGTGCAGATTCTTCTATTTCTACCTCATCTGCCATTTCAAAGCTTTCCATTATCCTGTCCACAGTAGGATAAAGCTTGTTTAGAAGATCTTCTATAGCTTTTTTTGTAGAGATATAGGGAACGATGGTGTTTATTTTGGTTTTGAACCTGAGCTCGTTTATGGCGGTTTGGTTAAAGGGGTTTATGGTCAAAACGTAGAGCCTCCCATCCTCATACTTAACCGGTGCTATAGCATACTGTCTTAAAAAGCTTTCTGGAAGCTGTTCTTTTAATTTTTCGGGGAGCTCCACATCTTGTATACTACCCTTCCACAACCTCTGTGGCATGTATTTCTGATAAAAATCTATCAGTCGCACATCATCAATAAAGCCAAGCCTTAAAAGGGTGCTTATTATGTCCTCATCTTTGCCCTTTTCTTTCTGGGCTTGTATTGACTTATCCTTGTCTATGTAACCAAGCTTTACCAACAGCTCCAAGATCTTTATTTCATCCATAGCTCTCTCCCTCCGATGGGAAGATACTCGCCTCTACTTCATTTTTAAACCTTTTCAAAGCATTCCTAAAGAGCTCAGCACCCTCAAGGTATCTTTTTACAAACTTTGGCTTTATATCCTCCACAAGACCTACAAGGTCATGGAACACCAAGACCTGACCGTCGCAATAGGGTCCTGCACCTATACCTATGGTTATGGCTCTTGACCCCTCTGTAAGCTCTTTAGTAAGTCCCTTTGGTATGCTTTCAAGCACCACCATAAAAGCTCCAGCTTCCTCCAGTGCCTTAAAGTCTCTTTTGATACGCTCTGCCTCCTCTTCCGCCTTTCC
>JAXSOH010000027.1:0-19155 GCA_037925805.1 Aquificaceae bacterium | reverse complement strand
TTTACACAAATTTTGAAACAGTCCCGATAAAAAAATTCAATCTTCTTTGAAATATAATCTGGAGGAGTATGAATGAGTATAAATAAAACTGATGGAGAAAAAAGTTTATTTAAAATCCAAGTAGAACTAGAAACTCTTATAAGTTTTATATTTAAAGCTTTGCTTAAAAGGGAAATAGACCCTATAACTCTTCAGTATTACAAAGAAATGTTTAAAAGCTACGATTTACTATCATCTATAGAACAAATGGTGCAGACTTTGATATTTAATGAAGAATTTTATATAAGGAATTTCTTAGAATATGAGCAGACATCTAATAAAGATATTTGCTATGTTTTTATACATATTCATAAAACAGGTGGTGTGTCTTTAAACCTTATGTTGAAAGAAAATTTAGGCGAAGAAAGGGTCTCATTTATAATACCTTCCTTAAAGATAATTCCCTTGGCTCTAATAAACAAATGGTTAATTATAGATACTCATGACACTTTTGAAAACATTCTTGCCTACATACAGCGAGATATGAAGATTTTTACCATACTAAGAAACCCATACGATAGGCTAATATCTCTTTATAGATTTGCAAAATCTTTCGACCCTAAATATTATAATCCTGATACTAATCCGTTAATTTATTTAGCAGATAAATTAGAGCTTAATGAATTTTATTCTAATGAATTTGTAAAGAACCGCTTATCTAATAGTATTACGCGTCATATAATACCAATTAACTACATCCAAAGATGGATGGAAGCCTACTATAGCTTAAGGGAAGAAGAAAGATATGATTATTTAAACAAAACAGTACGTAAAGAGATAAGGCATATCCTTGAAAAATTTGCTTTCATAGGTTTACTTGAAGATTTTGAATTTAGTGTAAAAATACTGGGTGATATACTCGGTATAAAGTTTAAAGAAATTAAAAGAGACAATGTAACAGACAATATTGCCGGTTTAGGAACTACAAAAAAAGAACCTATACCAAAATATGCTTTAACGGAAGATTTTAAGTTATTAGTAAAGGATATAGTGTTATTTGATGAAATAGTCTATGAAGAAGGTTTAAAAATATACAACGACATAAAAGATCGTTATAAAAACGGCGACTTAAGTTTTGCTAACAAGGTAATACAAAACTCTAGTGGATATATGGCATTAGAAAATATTCTCAAATATCAAAGTGCTCCTGAAGCAGAGTTGAAGCCTTATAAAATTAAACTTAATAAAGTGGCAAAGTTTAAAGATATAACACTAGTAAACGGCAAATTGGAGACTTATAAAGTGGTTAAACACATAAGTTCAGAGATGGGCAAATTTATTACTCTAAAAGTTGAAAATGCAAATGGCATAAATAAAATAAATTTCTCTGGATACCTGAATTCCAAGTTGCCTATTAATGAAGCAAAAATCAATATAGATTTTGTTGATGGTTCAAGAGATACTATTAGAATAAATCTTATTGAAGGCTATGAAGAGAAATATTTTGAGGATTGATGTTTATAAACTACAATTGAAATAAATTGAATATGAGTTTGTATGATTTAGTTAATTCTTTAATATATGTCTTATAGAGGCTAATTGCATTATAAAACACATATTCTAATGTGCTATGCTTTTCCCTAATTTCGGAGATATTTTCTACCCATAAATCCAAATCTAAATCAAGCACAAGACCCGCATTGTATTTTTTTAAATCCTCAGATTTTGGAAAATGAGTGTTATATATACCCACAACTCCAGCATATAGGTTATTAAAAAACTTAATGTTTGTTCTCATGAGATTAAAGGAATTAGGAAAGTTTATAGCCAAAGC
This sequence comes from Aquificaceae bacterium, assembly GCA_037925805.1. GTDB lineage: Bacteria > Aquificota > Aquificia > Aquificales > Aquificaceae > Pampinifervens. The sequence goes on along the minus strand of JAXSOH010000027.1, from coordinate 17,342 downwards.
CAAATTTCTATAGGGCAACCTTAGAAAATTAAGGTATGTGTGCCAATCCATTGGGTTTATAAGCCAGACATTTTTTAAACCTTTAAAAACCCTTGCAAGATTTTTATCTACAACAACCTCAAAAAACACATCTTTGTTTTGCAGTCTATTTATCAGCTCCGCAAGCCAGAAAAACTCCTCCCTATGAGATGCGGTTGCATGATAAAAAACCACAAAAGGAGACCTGTTATAATCGCCAGTGTATCTTATCTCCGTATCCCAAAGCCATACAGGGTTAGGTGGAAGGAGAAGCGAACCCTTGTATTTCCTTTGCAGGTTTTCATTAGAAACCAGAATAGTAGTGTTGCTTTGTATCCATCTCTTATAAACATAGGCTTGAGTAAAGAGCTTAAAGGCATATCTTACAGGCAAGTCTTTCAAAGCACTAAAATCAAGTAAGTCATCATCCATAAAGTAGAAGATTCTCCTTGGCTTTACTCTACTAAGCCATTTTAGAACCTTTGGGCTAAGATAACGAACTATAAAAACCAAATCCACCTTGTGGTCAAAGTCAAGGTTTCTCCAACTTACTCTTTCGTATGAAGCTCCAACATGTTTCAAAAATGGAACTATATAATTATCAGTGCTTGGATTGATAAACTTTTCCACTATGCATATCCTTTGGTATTCTAAGCTCATGCAATTCCTCTGACCTCCTTTCCACTTTTTTGTATATTGAGTCGTTTATGAGAGAATTCTTAACCATATAAAATACAAACTTTCTAAGTAAATCCCTATCTACTGCAAAATCAAAAGCATCATACCAAAAGTCATCTAAAGTCCCTTGGTAGGTAAGACCATGTTTGTTGTAAATTGATATACCCATTACCTTTGTAGGTTTTAGATGTAAGAGTGCACTCATACCAACAGTGCTATTTATGGTTATGCAACCTATAGAATTATCCAAAAGCAAATGTATGTCTCCGCTTTTTACATAGAAAACTCTGTCTTGAATATTATATCTCTCACATAGCTCTTGGATTAGCTTTGTGTAATCTCTATAGCCTAAGTCTATAGGATGGTGCTTTATAACAAGGTATGTGTCCTTTGGTGCATTTTTAGAAAAGGACTCCATCACTTGCATAATAAACTCCGACACATCTTTGTATGTAGAGTAATATCTTATTTGTGAATCGTTAAAAACCTGCAAAGGAACAAAGTAGTATTTATTTTTTAGACTTTCAGCTATACTTTTTATAAGTCCTTTTTCTTTCTTTTCAAAATATAAACCTCTTAGGACACTAAGAAGTCTACCTATGGCTATCTTAAGTATATTTCTGTAAACAAGTTCAGAAGATGGGAAAAAGGGTCTAAGCAAAACAAAGGCTAAAAAATAGACAAGAGAGTAAAATAGCAGGTATGGAGTCTCTCCGCGAATGGGAGTGTATTCTATTTTTTCAGGGATAAGATTTTTCAAAGTATTAACATCTAAACTAACAAGAGGAGAACTACCATTTACTCCATCCTTTTCAAAATTTATGAAGTGTGGTCTAATATAACCCTTTTCAAAAACAAAGTATTCCACAGAGTCTTCTAATTGTTTTTTTGCAATAATATGTGCCAATTTTTTATCATTGAACATAATAACAGTATCTATGCGGTTTTTATATACGAATTCCTTTAAAAATTTTCCAAAGTTACTGGGCTTACCACGGTAATTTATAGCTCCTTTTGGGTAAAAGATAAAGCATCCGCCAGAGAGGTTTATTTTATAAACTTTATTTGCATAGTTTTTTAAAATCTTTGAAAGCCTATAAAAATATGGCGTCTCTGGACCTATCAGCATAAGGACATTTTTACCCTTAAAAATCTCAGGTTTAAATCCCTCGCATACCATATTATAGTTTCCTCAACTTTAGTGGATATTTTATCAAGTCTTGAAGTAGACCATACAGTTTCCACTTCAAAGGCTTTTTTTCTCTTAGTCTTACAAGTTCATCAATGGCTTCCTCTGGAGATATTACATCACCACTTATAAGGCTTCTATAGATGGGATATAGAATAAGTGCTCCTGCTACGAGCTCTGGCAAGGTTAGTTTTCTCCTTCTTCTATTTATGGGATACATATCCTCTGTAAGCCCCCAGCTTGAGTAAAAGGGTTGACCGTAGCAAACAACCCTTTTGTTCCACAGAAGAGCTTCAAAGCCCATAAGGGAGTTTATAGTATGGACTTCATCTACAACCTTTATAAGTTCAAAGTTATCGCACCTCTTACATATCATATTGGCGTATTCCATAACCACACTGTCAGGATAAGCACCTTTCCTATAACCTCCTACTACGTCTGGATGAGGTTTGTATATTATGTAAGCGTCAGGTCTTCTTTTACGCACCTCTCTCAAGAGGTCAATATTTTTCTTTATGACAGGCGAGCCATATTTTATAGATTTATCCGTTTCAACTTGACCTACAACAAGAACTATCTCCTTTGAAGTTTTGGGAAGTTCAAACCTCTCTCCCCTTAGGTTGTATTTGTTTACTTTTTGACTTTTTATCTTATCTATCAATTTTATACTCCTTTCTACGATTTCCGCAGAAAAATTATATTGGTTCAAAATTCCTTCAAGGTCAGAAGGTTGAGTTGAGTCAAAATATATACCCTTTGAGTCCGCTACTATGGATATAGGTAGTGTGAATATGACACCAAGACCTACAGAGCGTATAAAACCATCTTCCAAACGTAAAATCTTTATGTTTTCATGCTCCAGATTTATACCCTCATCCTTCAACCTTGTGCTCCATACGAGTAAGGTTACATTTGTTTTATCTGCCAGCTCTATAACCCTTTCTATACTCCAGATGTTCCTATCTATTTTAAAAAACCTCTTTACCAGAAGACTTCTGTAAGGATGGAATTTATAGGATAAAAACACTTGATTTTTATCTCCCATTTGAGGTATAATTATATCACATAATGAAGGCTGTAATACTTGCTGGTGGAAGTGGGACAAGGTTGTATCCAGTGACGCAAACCATAAACAAACACTTTTTACCTATATATAACAAGCCTATGATATATTACCCTCTTAGCCTTGCCATGCTTATTGGTATAAGGGACATAATGTTTGTAATAAACAAGGAGGATGTAGCGAACTTTTCCAAGCTAATATCTCACCTACAGAAGATTGGTATAAATGCATCTTATGTAATACAGGAAAAGCCGAGAGGTCTCGCAGAAGGTCTAATACTTGCAGAGGAGTTCATAGGGAATGGTAAGTGTTTATATATTCTTGGAGACAATATTTTGTATGGTCATAGTATTGCTGAAATCCTAAAAGACGCTATGGATGATGTTTATTCTAATGCTGGAGCTTATGTGTTTGGATACTATGTGCATGACCCAGAAAGGTTTGGAATTGTGGAGTTTGATGAAAAGGGTAGGGTGCTTTCTATAGAGGAAAAGCCAAAACATCCTAAGTCACACTATGCGGTTATAGGTGTTTACTTCTTTGATGAGCGTGCAGTGGAGTTTGCCAAAAGGGTTAAGCCCTCTCACAGAGGTGAACTTGAGATTACTTCTGTTTTGGAGCAGTATTTAAATGTTGGCTCTTTGAAGGTAAAGACCCTCGGTCGTGGGTTTGCCTGGTTCGATGCAGGGACGCATGAAAGTTTTCTTGAGGCTGGTCAATTTGTTTATACTATAGAAAAGAAAACGGGTCTTATGATTGGGTGTATAGAGGAAATAGCTTATAGGAATGGGTGGGTGGATGTAGAGGGTTTAAAGGATATAGCTAAGTCTATGAGCAAAACTCAGTATGGTAAATATCTGTTGAGTTTGCTTGAAGAAGGGTAAGTATGAAGAGGGTTAAAGCGGATTACCTTATTGTTGGTGCTGGTATATTAGGGTTATCTGTGGCAAAAAACATAGTTGATAAAAATCCTAATGCAAAGGTGGTGATTATAGACAAGGAAAAGGATATAGGTTTACATGCAAGTGGCAGGAATAGTGGCGTTCTGCATGCGGGTTTTTATTACCATCCAGACTCTCTTAAGGCAAAGTTTACAAGAATTGGTAACGAGGAGCTAACTAAATACTGTGAAGAGAAGGGTTTAAGGATAAACAAATGTGGGAAGGTGGTAGTAGCAAAGTCAGAAGAAGACTTAAAAACTCTTTATGAACTAAAAAAGCGCGGGGATGCCAATGGAGTTCAACTTTATGTGGTGGATGAAAAGGAGTTAAGTGAGATTGAACCGAATGCAAAAACCTTTCAAAAAGCCCTTTGGAGTCCAAGAACTGCGGTTGTAGACCCAAAGGAGGTTATAAATCATATCCTAAAAGACTTGATAGATAGAGAAGTCAGAGTTGAGTTAGATAGACCATATAGAGCAAGGTTAGAGGCGAATTCAGTATTAGCGGAAGGCATGATTATTGAGTATGGTAAATTGGTAAACTGTGCGGGTTTATATGCGGATAAAATAGCTAAAGACTTTGGTCTTTCAAAGGATTACATACTTATGCCTTTTAAGGGGGTATACCTTAACTATGTGGGAGAAAAAAAGTTTATAAAAACTAATATATACCCAGTTCCTAACATTAAAAATCCTTTTTTGGGTGTTCATTTTACCCTTAAAGTGGACGGTAAGATAAAGATAGGACCAACTGCAATGCCCTGCTTTTGGAGAGAAAACTACTCAGGTTTTTCTGGTTTTAGGATGAGTGAGTTTAAGGAAATTGTTTACTGGAATATAAAACTTTTTCTAAAGAATCCGCTATTCAGAGCTACCGCATTTGAGGAACTTACCAAGTATATAAAAAGCCTTATGGTAAAGGAAGCTTCTAAACTGGTAAAATTTATGGAAGGTGCTTCTCTTTGGGAATGGGCTAAGCCTGGAATAAGACCACAGCTACTCAACATAAACACATTAGAATTGGTTCAGGATTTCCTTGTGGAAGCAGACAAAACCTCTGTTCACGTCCTTAATGCGGTATCTCCAGCCTTTACTGCTTCTTTTCCCTTTAGCAAATATGTGGTAGAAAACTATTTATTAAAGGAGGCTTCATAATGGGAAAGTTTAGGAAGGTTGAAACTGGCTTAGAAGGTGTTTATTTGCTTGAACCTACCGTCTTTGAGGACCATAGGGGCTTTTTCATGGAAAGCTACAACAAGAAGGATTTAGAAGAGTTGGGTTTACACTACGAGCTGGTTCAGGATAATCACTCTTTGAGCGTGCAAGCAGGTGTCCTGAGAGGTCTACACTTCCAGCTTGAGCCAAAAGCTCAGACAAAAATAGTTAGATGTTTAAAAGGTGCTATATACGATGTTGTGGTTGATATAAGAAAAGGCAGTCCTACCTATCTGAAGTGGATAGGGGTTATACTAACTGAATTTAACAAAAGACAGATAGTTGTTCCAAAAGGCTTTGCACACGGAGTTTTAACCTTAGTGCCTAATACAGAGATCCTATACAAGGTGGATGAATACTACTCACCAGAACATGATAGGTCAATAAGATGGAACGACCCAGATATTGCTATAGATTGGCCTTATACCAATCCTATACTTTCTGATAAAGATAGGAACGCTCCTACACTTAAAGAGATTGAACATGAAATTAACTTCTTTTATAGGAGGTAATTAGCATGAAAAGAGTTCTTGTTACTGGAGCAGGTGGTTATATTGGCTCAGTTTTAGTGCCAAAACTTTTGGAAAAGGGCTATAAGGTTAGGGCTATAGATAGATTTTACTTTGGTGTAGACAAACTTACTCCTCATGAAAACTTGGAAATAATAAAGGATGACGTTCGCTTTTTGAAAGAGGAAGTTTTCAAGGATGTGGATTTTCTCATAGACCTTGTTGCCATTTCAAACGACCCATCTGGAGACAGGTTTGGGGAGGCTACATGGCAGATAAATTATAAGTCAAGGGTCAGAAATGCCAAGTTAGCAAAAGAAATGGGTGTAAAAAGGTATATACTTCCATCCAGTTGTAGTATATATGGCTTTCAGGAAGATATAGTTGATGAAACTTCACCAACAAACCCGCTTACAACCTATGCTAAGGCTAATGAAAAAGCGGAGCAAGATATTTTACCTCTTTCAAGTAAAGAATTTTGTGTTACTGTCATAAGGCAAGCTACAGTTTTTGGATATAGTCCAAGGATGCGTTTTGATTTAGCTATAAACGGTATGGTTTACGGGGCATGGAAGACAGGAAAGCTACCTTTAATGCGTGATGGGTCTCAGTATAGACCTTTTGTTCATGTGGCGGACACTTCAGAAGTGATGATACTTTTGTGTGAGTTTCCAGACATAGACAAGATAAACGGACAAATTTTTAATGTGGGTGGAGATGACCTTAATTACAGAATAGGAGAGTTAGGAGAAAAGGTTGCAAAGATTGTGCAAGAGAAAACTGGTAAAGAGGTAGAAATAGAGTGGTATGGAGACCCAGACAAAAGAAGCTACAGAGTTTCCTTTAAGAAAATAAGAGAAGTCTTGGGGTGGAGACCGAGCAGGAAGGCGGAGGATGGAATAACTGAACTGATAGAGAAGCTTGAAGCTGGGCTTTTGGATAAAACAACAGAAACTATAACTTTGGAGTGGTATACTCAGTTAGAAAAATGGTATAGGATAATAAAAGAACTTGATATGTATGGTGGCATATTGAACGTAAAGGTGGGAGAGGGGGTTGAAATATGAAGTATTTAATACTGGGAGCAGGTGGGCAGTTAGCTAAAGAATTCATAAAGGTTTTGCAAGATAATAGCTTGCAATTTACAGCACTGAGTAGAGAGGAGCTTGATGTAACGCGCACAGATGCGGTTATAAAAATAATAACAGAGTTGAAGCCAGATGTGGTTATAAATTGCTCCGCCTACAATTTAGTGGATAAAGCAGAAGAAGACCCTACGCAGTGTATGAAAGTGAATGTCTTTGGTGTGGCAAACTTGGTTTTTGCCTGCATGCAAGTCAATGCATTTCTTGTTCACTACTCCACTGATTACGTGTTTGACGGAATAAAAGAAGGTCTTTACATTGAAGAGGACAGACCGAACCCTATAAACATGTATGGCAAGAGTAAACTTTTTGGTGAAATTTTTATAAAGGAACAACTTGAAAACTATCTCCTCTTTCGCACCAGTTGGGTATACGGTGAAGGTAAACAAAACTTTTTGTATAAACTTCAACAATGGGCTCAGAACAATGAATATCTTAGGATAGCCTGTGATGAGTTCTCTGTGCCCACATCCACAAGAACAATAGTGGAAGTAACGCTTACTGCCCTAAGGAAGGGTGCAGTGGGGTTGTATCATTTGGTAAACTCAGGCTACGCGTCTCGCTATGAGTGGGCAAAGGAATATCTTGAGTTGAAGGGTATAAAAAAATTTGTATATCCAGCCTATCAGCATGAGTTCAAGCTACCTGCCAAAAGGCCCAGATGGTCTGCCATGAGTAATGATAAAATATGTAAGGACTTGGGAATTGAGATAAGAAGCTGGAAAGAGGAACTAAGGATGCTTAATCTATAAACATGTGCGAAGTTAGTTTGGAAGGTCTTAGGGGGTTCGTATACATAAAAGGTTCAATAAAGAGCAGTTTTCAGATAGGTGGTTTTATTGCTGAAGTGCTTTATAAAGATGGTTCAACTGAAACCTACCATATACCTGTAACATTAAAAGGTTCAATAAAATATCTCCTACACATTAACAAAGGGGCAGATAAACTAAAACTCATAAACTGCAACCCAGATACAATACAAAGTATAAAACCTGAAAGACTCAAACTTACACATGCATTGGTGAAAACATACGGGTATTTACTGTCTTTATATTTCAAAAAGGATGTGTTAAGAGAGCACATAAGAAAGAACATCAAAATAGGCTTTTTAAGTAGCCTCATAAAGCCATACACTGTTTACAAAAGGGCTCAGTTTCTGTCATACCTAAGGAATAAGGGATTTGAGGATTTCAATCTATATGATGAATATATAAGGTCTCACATGCCTAAGATAGAAAAATTCAAGCATTCTTATGGCGGGGTGATACTTTCGTGGTTCAATAAGGACCTGAAAAGAACCATTGAAAGCCTAAACAAAGCTGGCTTTTCTGAGATATTTGTTTACGATAAGGATGTTTCTCTTAGTGATTTGTTAAAAAAGTCTAAAAGTGATTACTTTATGTTTTTGTATTCTGGGGATGAGATTAAGGATTATGCCTTGCCTTTTGTAGAGTCTTGGCTTGAATACGAAGGAGAAACAGATTTGTTTTATTCTGACCATGTAAACCACGACGGGAGCTTTTATTTTAAACCAGATTGGAGTTTTTACTATTTTATACATTACGATTACATATCAAACGCCGTATTTTTTAGCAGAAGAGTTTTGGAGAATTTAGGGGTAATAAAAAGAAACTTAGGAACCTATGCCTTGTATGAAGCAGTTTTAAAACTATACAAGGAATATCAAATAGTGCCTAAACACATACCATTGCCAGCACTTAAAAAGTCAGAAACACTTCAGGAATGGGATACTGGACTAAATGTATTAAAGAGTTTTTATGGAGAAGCCATAGAGAAAAATTCAGAACCAAACACTTTTCTTTATAAGCCATCCTTGGATGAGGAGAAGAATTTAGTTATAATAATACCAACAAAGGATAAAAGCGAGCTTTTAAGGACATGTATCTATAGTATACTGGAAAAGACAAGTTATAAAAACTACAGAATTGTAATAGTGGACAATAATTCAAAAGAGGAGGAAACTTTCAGACTTTATTCTGAACTAAAAACTATGTCAAACATAGAAATAATTAGCTACAATGCGGAATACAATTTTTCAAAGATAGTGAATTTTGCTATAAAAAACACAAGAGAGGAAATTATAGTTTTGCTTAACAATGATACTGAGGTGTTATCGGAGGATTGGCTTGAATGGTTTGTGAGGTATCTAAGTCTGAAGGATGTAGGTGTGGTTGGTGCAAAACTCCTCTATCCAGATTCAAAAATACAACACGCTGGAGTTGTAGTAGGGCTTTTTGGTTATGCAGACCATGCCTTTAAGGGCTGTAAAGACGAGCAGGGATACATGAAGAGGATAAGCCTGCCTCAAGAGTATTTGGCGGTAACTGCTGCTTGCATGGGTTTTAGGCGAGATGTTTATGAAGAGGTCTCTGGATTTGATGAGGAGCTTGCGGTAAACTTCAACGACTTGGACTTTTGTCTGAAGGTATACAGCAAAGGATACAAGGTTGTGTATCTACCTCAGGCTGTGCTGATACACTATGAGCATGCAACGAGAGGACAAAACGACACTCCTGAAAAGATAAAACTTGCAGATAGAGAAAAAAGAATAATACTAAGTAGGTGGAACAACTTCGTAAGAAGAGATCCTTATTACAATCCAAACCTTACGCTATACAGAAGAGATTTTTCTTTATATTTGCCTAACTTTTATTGGCTGGAATAATAGGACCATGCGTCGTTGAAGTTTTCAAACTCAATAAGTTTTCCCTTGCTAAGCACAAAAAACCTATTGCAGTATTCCTTTATATAACTTGGTTGATGTGAAACAATTATGTAGCTTCTGTCTTGTCTTTTATAAAAAAGCTCTCCTATGCACCTTTCTTTGAACCTTTGGTCTCCAACCGCTATTACCTCATCTATAAGGTAGCAGTCAAACTCTATCACCGCAGAAAGGGCAAAAGCGAGCCTTGCTCTCATACCCGAAGAATAGCTTTTAACTGGTTCATAAAAGTAGTCACCAAGCTCTGCTATATCTTGCACCCTTTCTACTTTATCCTCCCAACTCACTCCGTAAACTCTACATATAAACCTAAGATTATCAAAACCAGTTAGACTACCCTGAAATCCACCACTGAAGGCTATGGGCCAGCTAATACTCATATTTCTTATAATCTCACCTCTATCTGGTTTTATAATTCCTCCTATTATTTTAACTAAAGTGCTTTTTCCAGCTCCGTTTAAGCCTAAAATACCTACCTTATCGCCGTAGTTTATCTTCAAAGAGACTCCGTTTAGCACCTTATTGTGTCCTCTTTTGTGAGAAAAGGAGTATGTTTTGTGTATGTCAATTAGTTCTAAATATTTCATTACAGCTCACTCCGGTCCTACTTTATTCTTAATCCACAAGTAAGAAGCTAAGGCGAAAAAGCTGAGATACAGGTTAAACATAGCAGAGTATGGTATATCGTAGTGTGGTATCATAGCATCTCCAACAAAGCCGTATCTAATAAGTTCAATGTTGTTTATAGTAGGCATAAGAAGAGCGTATTCCCTATAAGCTGGTGGAAGCCACTCCACTAAGAAAAAAGCTCCAGAAAGTATAAAAAGTATGTAGCTCGTAACGTGCCATATCCTATCCACCACCTCATAAACCGCTCCAAGAGCACCCACAAGAAAGGAAAGCCCCGCAGAAAACCATATTTGCAGATACCATCCAAGTGCTACAAAGGATAGGTCATGAGGAAAATCTATCAAACCTACAGAGGAGAATATGAGAGTTAGAACCGCAAAAGAGCCTGTTGCTCCTACCACCTCTAACATAATCCTTGAGACTATAAGGTCAAAAACGGTTACTCTGCTGTGGTATAACAGGGCTATGTTCGATTGGACTGCAGCAAGGGTTCTACCTGCTCCGTATCTCCATGCTAAGGATGCGGTGTATCCAGTCAGGGCAAGTGCTGCGATGGGAAAATCTGCATGACCATGTCCTGCCTTTACTATACTCCAAAGAGTGGTCACTGCTAAGGTGAATATGGCTGGCTCTAAGAATAACCACAAAAATCCCAGATTTTCCCTCCCATACCTTGTTATTATCTCCCTCATCATTAGTGCATATAAAACCCTCCACTGAACCTTGAAAGCTCTGTATAGTATAACTAATTCTCTCATTTTCCTGCGTGTTCTCTAACTCCAGAGTAAAGAACTGCAATTATTCCCCATATGGCAAAAGCTATTGCAAATATGGTAAGTGTATTTCTGAAAATTCGTGGTTCTACTGGGGCATCCGCAACTCTTGGGTTCTCTACTCTTTCCACATAAAACTGCTGTAGTCTAAGCTGGTTAGCTGCCTGTATAAGAGACGCTATGTTAACTTCCAGCTCCTTTTGAAGTATCTGCATTTCCATCTTTAGCAGTTCCATTTCAACTGCGGATGGTCCTATGGCGTCTTTTTCTCTTGCCAATTTGTTCATATTGGTCTGTATAGCTCTTTGCAAGCTATCTATCTCTCTTTTTATCTCCTCTAAACGGGGGTTATCCGGTGCTACGGATTGTATCCTCGCAAACTCAAGCTGTTTTAAAAGTAGTTGCTCCTGTAGTTTGACAACGGTTTGTAGTATGGCTCCAGCTTGCTGTTCTGGTGCTACTATGTTTGTGCTTTTCAAAAAGTTCTTTATTCTATCCGCAAGGTTCTTAACTTTTTCCCTGCTTTCCTGCACTTGGTTTACAAAGTATTTCAGCTTTGTTTCGTATGCACGTTCGTTTACTTTGTTTACAAAAATCTCAACTTCATTTAATGTCCATTCTGCGAGAGATTTAGAGTATTCTGGGTCTGGATATCTAAAACTTACAGTGATTATAGAATTATTAGGGTTTATTTTCACATTAATCACATTGCCCACGTAGAAATTCCTATAGAAATTTTCGTAGGAGGGGTCTATTTTAAATGGGTCAAATCTTTGAAGTACATCAATGTTGGAACTGCTATACCTTTCTTTTATAGAAAACTGTTTATCAAGGGCAAACATAAAGTCTCTTGATGTAAGGTAGTCCAGCACCACGTATGGACCTAAAGTTGTTGGCTCAATGATACCTATGGTCCTCAAAACTCCGGCAAAGCCACTTAGGCTATCTTGACCGCTTAGACTTTTGACCATAAGTTTGGCTTCACTGTGGTAAAAGGGTGTGGCAATAAATAGATTGTAAAAGAGCGTAATCAGGGTAGGTAAAATTACCATTATTATAAAAGACCATTTCGCGGTAAATATTCTACTCATCCTGTATAAGATGATATCATAAGTTTCATACATGGAGCGGAGGGGACTTGAACCCCCGACCTCCTACACGCCAAGCAGGCGCTCTCCCAACTGAGCTACCGCCCCTACAGGGTAAATATTTTAATGTAGGTTTCCCTTCTTGTCAAAGACTTTTTTCTGAAGCTCAAGCCTTAGTCTTATGGCTGTCTTTCTTTTTTCTTTTTCTTCCATAAAGACCTTAAAAGCTTGCCTTTTCAAAGTTTTGTATAGGTCCACCATCGCCATGCCTTGCTCCTTTGAGTAGAGTTATTTATAATTTATTCCTCCTTGCTGGTTGTTTCCACACCTTTAAATATATAACCACAGAATGGACATCTTTTAGCCCTCCAGTGAACCTCGCTGCAACATTCAGGACATCTTTTCTTTCCCTTGATATACAGAAATAGGTTGAATTGGAACAAAACTTTAGGAAGAAGATACAAGGCTAATAGGAGGAGTATAATGAGCCATGCCTTTATGGGAGTTGTTGGGTCAAAGGTTTTTAGCCACAATATGGTGGTGCTTATGGAGGATATCCAGAAGGCTATGCGTCTATCAAGAAACACCTGAGCAAGAAGCTGAATTAATGCCATCCAGAGGAAAAACTGAAATAGAGTATTCCTAAAAAGAGGTTCAAGCACCCTCAGGTCTTCCATTTTTTATAAACCCTCTAAAAATTAATGAAAGGAAAAAGCCAAAGATGAAGCCAACAAAACACAAAAGGAAATTGTATACATCCTTAAAAGTATAGCAAGCAAAAAGGACAAGAGCAAACATAAGGAGCTTAAAAGGAAGGCTAAGCATATAAACTGGCATTAGTCTAAGGTTTGCAAGCCTGTAGGTTAGTTCCACGAAGGCAAAGCCCCCAAAAAGTCCAGCAAAAGGTATTATTATTTTCTCCACAATATAATTTTAAACAAGGGACTGTTTCATCCGTTGTGTAAAAACAAAGTAAGGAGGCATTAACATAAGGCAACCAGAAGACCTAATGCCTCAAGCCCTTGTAAGGTGTTAGGAGTTGAATAGGCAAGAGGATATATGCCCAGCTAATAATTTTTTTGAGGGTATAAAGTTCTTTAGACCCTTTAAGTTTGTCCTTAGGTCTGAGGTGGAAGGCTTAGTAATGTGTGAGGGGCAAACCTGTCAAAGATTTGACAGTCTTAACGAAATCTTAACAGGCAAGGGTTAATATATATTACAAAGGAGGTAGAAGCGATGCTGATAAGCTATGAAACCAGCAAAGGCGTTGATGAAGTAAGGCAAGCTATTGAAGAGAAGGCAAAGGAGAAGGGTTTTGGAGTTATGGCGGTTCATGAGGTTTCAAAGGTTTTGGAAAACAAAGGCGTGCCTATAAGCTACAAGTGTGTAATAGTTGAAGTCTGTTCTCCAAAGCATGCCAGCAAAGTGCTCTCCACAGACCCATACATATCCACCGCCATGCCATGCAGGATAGCCATCTTTGAAGAAAATGGCAAAACGGTAATAAGCACCATAGCTCCCACTGAGATGCTCTCCATGTTTGAAAGACCAGAACTGGAAGATATCGCACAAGAGGTGGAAGAGCTCATGGAACAGATAATGGAGGAGTGCCTATGAAGGTGCTTAGTGTAAAGGACAAGAAGGTGGCAAGAAGGTTAACAGACAGACTTCTAAAAAAGGGGCTTGTGGTTGCACAGGCTGAGAAGGAAGAGGACCTAAAAAAGGACATGCCCAAGAAGGCGGACGTGGTTATCTTGCTCTCAGAGGGTGTATCCGAAGCTCTTGACTAACTCTGGTCTTTTCTTCCAGTCTGGCTTTACCCTTACAAAAAGCTCAAGGTAGACCTTCCTGCCTGTTATAAGCTCTAACTCTTCTCTTGCCATCTTGCCTATGGACTTTAGCCTCTGCCCGCCCTTGCCTATGACTATAGGCTTGTAGTTTTCCCTATCTACTACAATGTCCGCCTTTACCACAAGAACGCTCGGGTCGTGCTTTCCTTCAGAGACTTCCGTTATAAGCACCGCCACGCCCTGAGGGATTTCTTGGTGAACCTTTAGCAAGACCTTCTCCCTTATTATCTCTGCAGCCATAAGCCTAAAGGGTAGGTCTGTGACCATCTCCTCGGGAAATAGTGGCTCACCCTCTGGAAGGTATTTTATTATGGTCTTGAGAAGCTCATCTGTGTTATAGCCCTTTAAGGCACTTATGGGTATTATCTCTTTTATTTGCGGATACTCCTTTGAAAGCTCCTCTGCAAAAGGTAAGAGATTTTCTACACTTCCTACCCTGTCCACCTTGTTTATAAGGAGGAAAACAGGTTTGTTTTCCGCATGGGGCTTTATGTATTTTTCAAAGACTTGCCTATCGTCATCTCTAAATCCGTCCTCCGCATCTATCATAAAGAGGATAAGGTCTGCATCCTCTAAAGAGGTGCTTGCGGTCTGCACCATAGCCTCTCCCAATGCATCCTTTGGTCTGTATATGCCAGGGGTATCTAAAAAGACTATCTGTGCCTGCTCTGGTATATTTTTCACACCAAGCACCCTTATGCGTGTAGTCCCTGGCTTTGGAGAGATAATGGAAACCTTTGTGCCTAATATTTGGTTTAGAAGCGTGGATTTGCCCACGTTTGGCTTACCTACAATAGCGACATATCCTACCTTCATCAAAGCTATTATAAGCCAAGCTCTGCAATAATTAAAAGCACTATTCCCAGTAAGACCACTGCAAAAGAAGCACCAGAAGCGTAAACCTTTGAAGGAATCCTTTTAGCTAAAAGCCCACCCGTTAGTGTTCCAAAAACAAGTCCTGCAAGACCCATAGTTATAAACTGCCAGTCAAGAGAGAGAAGTTCAAAGTTCTGGTAAAAGCTAAGCCTTATGAGTATATTGGAAGTAAAGTAAAGATTAAGCATAAGCCTTATGGAGTAGGGGTCAAAAAGATGCTGACTAAGGAAAACGAGGGGTGGCGGTCCTCCCATACCCATAAGCCCTGCAAAAAGACCACCAAGAAAACCCACAGGAAAAGCCATATGTCTACCAAGCCTAACTTTTAAAAGTCCCCTCTGGACCAGCAGGTTATAAACTCCCAGAGCAAGAATAAAAGCTCCTATGGTGAGCTTTAGGGTCTTTGTGTTTGCTCTTTCCAAGAGGTATGCACCCAAGAATATCCCTGGCACTGAGCCTGCTATTAGAGAAAAAAGTAGCTTTGGCTCTATTTTACCCTTTCTGTTTTGATACAAAAGGCTGAGAGTTCCAAAGAGGTTGAAAATGGCAGAGGACACTACCACCATCTTGGGGTCATACAACATGGAAAGAATGCCTATTATGAATATCCCAGCTCCGAAGCCTGTTATAGATTGAAAAAACCAAGCAAAGGAGATCACAAAAAAGGGTATCATTTACCAAAAATTGACTTTATAAAGTTTAAAAACCCTCCAAACCTTCTCTTAAACTCCACACTTAGGTTTTCTACCCATTCACCTATTCTGCCAGAGGTTTTTGAAAGAAGGGACTTATCCCTTATGTGGTCTGTGTAGAGAAACTCTTTTAGCACTTCGTTGGTCTCCTCAAGAGCCTTTATAAGGCGGTTTAGCTCCTCTTTGTTTTCAAAGTTTGCCTTGTTTATGGCTTGCTCAAGGCTTTTGAGTATACCCTCAAGAGCACTATCAAAACTCGCATTCCTCGTCTGTGCGTCTGTGGGAAACTGGTTTATAAGTTCTACCAGTTTTGACTTTAGCCTAAAGCGGTATTCAGAAAGCAAGGAGGGAAAGGGCTCCTTTGAAGGCAGGTCTTGGAAAAACTCCTCCACTATTAGGACAACCCTTTCCTCTATGCTGTATATCTTATCCATTAGTCCGTCTCCGTGTGGTGTTCTTCACCCGTTGGAGCTTTCTTGCCTTCCTCCAAGTCATAGAAACGGTCCTCAAGCTTTTTGAGTATTTTTGGCAGGGTGGTGTATTCCATCTCTTCTGAGGGTAGTCTATGAGGTTCAAATATTCCTTGACGCCTGAGGATGTCTGCGATTATCTGGGCTTGTTCTCTTGCCTTGTCAAAGGCTGGGTCATCAAAGAGGTCTCTTGGACCTATGAGTTTACCGTTGGCTATCTGATATCCTGCGGCGATAACCCTTGGAGGTCCGTCAAACCTTGAGGGAGTGGCATGCCTGAAGGATACGGGCATAAGAGGTCCGTTGTGAGAGCCTCTCATCCAACCCTCCACTATCCAAGGTCTCGCAAAGGGCTCAAGTATTTCACCTATAGCAGGAAAACCGGACTGAGACCTCACTATCATAACAGGGTCATCTTTGCCCACATACTTGCCAGCGATTAAGGAAAGCCTTTGAGTGGAGGCAACCGCGCCTATTTCTCCGTCAGAGTTTCTCCAGACGCTTTTTACCGCATAGCGTTCCACACTTCCGATAAGTGCAAGGAGGTCATACAGCTCCGCTGGTGTAGAGAGCTTTACCGCCTTGCCGGTGAAGGTATCAAGCACCTCAAAGGTAAAGCCATCATGCATCTTAGGGTCTATAACAAGACCTGCACAGACCATGGGGTCAGCAAACATCTCGTAAAGGGGTAAGCTCCACGCGCTTGGTGCAGTTTTATCCGCAAAGAAGACTATTATGGGTTCAGAGGGTCTTTCTTCAAACTCCATCTCCGCCACACCGGGACCCATACCCTTTACATTGCCAGAAAAGGTATCAGAAAGTAGGTCTTGACCTGCCCCGTAGAGCTTGAGCCTTTTGGCTACCTGCGTTCCCTCTTCAAAGGCTCTCCAAGCTATACTATGCACAAGCTCGCTGTCCACCCCGTGCTGGTGGGTCATCACAAGAGCAATATCATCACCACAAACGAGCACTTGACAGTCAATGAGGTTTCCTTTCTCTACTTCCTTTAATCCTATCTCTTTTACCCTGTCTACCACCTCGGGATGTGCGGAAGAGTGCCCCACATAACCTCCTATGTCCGCTTTTATCACGCTCAAAGTTAGCTTCATGACTACCTCCTTTGTGTTTTGCTTTTATATATTATAACCCGAGTTGCAAGCCACAAGGAAATTGATAGCCTTGAGCCCACCATAAGGGATACGAAGAGAAAGTTGAAAGTTGTTTGAATAACACCTGTTCGGTCTTCCATGCTATAATCTCTCTGTGCCCTCAAAAGATATAGCTATCAAAGACATCTTTGAGGAAGTCCCCCATAGGCTCAGTAAAATCCTCTCCCCAGCTCCCATCAAAGAGCTATTGCCAACATCTCTGCCATCCACCGAGCTAAGAGTGGACTTCTTGGCAAGACTTGAAGATGAAAGCATCCTACATATGGAGTTCCAATCCTTTAGGGAGTGTTTCAT
>JAXSOH010000026.1:0-19949 GCA_037925805.1 Aquificaceae bacterium | reverse complement strand
AAGGTCATCTGCGAAGATAAGTGGGAATATAGCGAGGGATAAGGTTATAAGGCTAATAAGGAGGGGTAAGAGGGCGTGGAAAGAAGCGAGTGGTTATGGCAAGCGATGGCTTGTAGAGAGCTTTTTTTCTGTATTCAAGCGATGGTTTGGGGAATATGTAAGTCATATGAAAATTGAGAACATTAGGAAGGAGGTTATGTTTAAGGTATGGATAATAAATCTATTTCTTGGTTTAGGGAGTTGAGGCGTATGTGGTATAGTATAAACAGGGGGTGGAATTTTGACAGAGGTTTAAAATTTGCATTGTTGGACAGAACAGAGCAATACGACAAAAGTTTATTAGATATAAGACCAACTCCTGCAGAGATAATAATTAAAGCCTATGAGGGAGATTACGACATAAGAGACTATGTTGCAGATATCGTTCAATTTCTATCCTGTAAAGAGGTTGTTAATGTGTTACATAATATACATTGATTTTAAGACTTTCAATTTTAAAAGTTTTGAAGCACCCATCATAATACGTTATAATCTAATATTGAAAGGGGGTGTGGCGGAACTGGCAGACGCAGCGGACTTAAAATCCGCCGGTGATGAGCCGTGAGGGTTCGAGTCCCTCCACCCCCATACCTTGCCATGATATTGAGTGATAAGAGTGTTAAGGAGCTTATAAACAGAGGCAAGCTCGTAATAGAGCCCTACAGGGAAGAAAACATCCAAGCGTCTTCCATAGACCTCACCTTAGGTGGAGAGCTCCTCTGCTATAGGTCTGAGTGCATAGACCTCAAGAGCGAACATATACCCGTAGAGAAGATTAGTATACCTGAGGAAGGAATTCTCATACCACCAAAGGCTTTCCTTTTGGCAACCACAGAAGAGTATATAAAGCTCCCGGAGGATATTACTGCCTTTGTGGAGGGTAGGTCTTCTCTGGGAAGGCTTGGGCTTTTTATAGAAAACGCTGGCTGGGTGGACGCAGGCTTTGAAGGACAGATAACCCTTGAGCTATACAACGCCAATAGCTGTCCTATACGCATATACAAAGGTGTGCGCATATGCCAGATAGTGCTCGCAAGGCTTGACGCAAAGGCGGAAAAACCCTATAGAGGTAAATATCAAGGACAAAGAGGAGCTACGCCTTCAAGAGTATATATGGACTTTAAGTAGTTTAGGCTTAAGTTTTATGAGGAATTTCCAAGACTTTAAACAGCACCAACCTTATCTCTCTTATATCTTCAAGGAGCCTATCGTATCTCCTATCGCTTTCCTGCTTTAATTCTCTTATGTCTGCCTTTAACTCCTCATACTTTCTGTTTAAGTCAAGTTTAAGCTCTCTTACATCCGCACGCAGGTCTTCATACTTTCTATTCATTTCTTGCTTTAACTCCTCATAAGCCTCAAAACTTTCTTGTTTGGCAATTACTATTTCGTTTTTGAGTTCTTCGTGTTTGATATTTGTTTCTGCTCTTATCTGATTTATCTCTTCCTTCAGCTCTTGGTATTTTTGATTCATTTCACTACGAAGCTGGTTTATTTCTTCCTTCAGCTCTTGGTATTTTTGATTCATTTCACTGCGAAGCTGGTTTATTTCTTCCTTTAACTCTTGGTATTTTTGATTCATTTCACTGCGAAGCTGGTTTATTTCTTCCCTCAGCTCTTGATATTTTTGATTCATCTCACTGCGAAGCTGGTTTATTTCTTCCTTTAACTCTTGGTATTTTTGATTCATTTCATTTTTTAGTTCCATATATTTAGATTCCATGTCCTGTCGTAAGGAGTTTAAGCTATCTCTTATATCATCAAGCCTTTTATCTATGTGCATCATAAGGAAAACTGCCATGCCGATAACAGTTCCCATTACAGATATCAAGCCTAAAAGTTCTGCAAAGCCCATGGTCTAAATTTAGCCCTCTTTATAAAGCAATTCAATAGGTTTTCTACCAGCAAAGCCCTCATCAAGCTCGTGCCAATACATAAGGGTATCTTCGTCCTCCTTCCAACATAGCCATATGTAGCGGTTTTGGTGAAAAGATAGAAAATCCACAAGAATTGGGTCTATGCCCTTTATAACGCCACCCAGAGCCTCTATTTTTTGAAAGAGCCTCCTTATTTCCATGTCAAGGTCTCCCACATGACTCTGTAGATAGAGCCTCTCTAACTCGTCCTTTTCCTCTTCCAACCTTGTAATACAAGAATACAGCTCTTCCCTCTTTGAGTTTATATCCTCAACTATAGGCTTTATAACCGTTATAAGGTCTCTTGCTGTGTCAATATCAAAGACTTTCATGGCTTTTAAATTTAATGCAAAAATACGGTAGAGCAACAGTTTGGTGAAACCACAGGGTTCAATCCAAGGCTTTTGGCATAGGTAAAAATACCTTCTGCAGGAAAGGTTATACCGTTTACTCCAGCATAAAGGGAGTAGAGGTCAAACTTTACCCTTTCAAGTCCAGCAGGTCTTGCACATCCTATAACCACAGGGTTTTTCTGCAAGGACTTTCTTGCGTGCAATATTACCTTAGCACTTTCTTCTGGCTTTGGTGGAGGTAGAAGCTGGAAGCGTGCCTTTCCATAGTAGGGCATTACAACCACCATAACAAGGGCAGAGGGTTCAAATTGGGCTATCATGTCTATAGCTTTGTATTCGCCTTTTATCTGTCCGTAGTGAAGACCCACTATCACATGTGGGACTAGGTTATGTCCAGACTCTTTCAACAGTCTCAAAGACTCTTCGTAATCCTTTACACTTTTATGAGGTAGTTTATAAACCTCCGCTATGGTTTGGTCATCGCCTATTATGTCAAGCAAGACCGCATCCACCTTTGCTTCTTTCAAACCCTCTGCGAGCTCTTTGTCTACCAAACCCACATGACAGCTTACGAACATACCCAGCTCTTCTTTTATTCTTTTCATAGTATTCAAGAAGGGATACAGTTCTACCACACCATCCTTGTTAGAGCCTCCAGATATGAGGACTCCATCCACACTCTTGCGCTTTAGCTCATTGGCAACCTTCCAAAGCTCCTCTGGTGTTAAGGCAGGTATCATATGCCAAAGTATCTTTGAGGCACAATGGTCGCACATAAGCTCACAGTTTCTGCCAGTTATGGAGATATCCACAAACTTAGGACCCGTCTTTATGGAAAAGTCATCTACCTCGTAGTGCTTAAACCCAGGGCTGTGGAAAAGTATATCCCTTCCGAAGTTTTTGAGCCTTATTTCAAAACCTTCATAAAGCTCTTCAATAAGAGCCTGGTCTAATTCTATATCTTCAAGAAAGGAGGGGAGGGCTACTCCCCTAAAGTCTATCATCCGCACTTTATACCCTTTTCGTTTATAACCTTTGTGAGGGCGTCTACTGCCGCCTGACCCTTGAGAAGGTTATTTATCTCTTCTGGATTTGTGGGCTTTATCTTGGCTATCCATCCTGCACCGTAGGGGTCATCGTTTGCAAGGGCTGGGTTGCCTCTGAGGGCTTCGTTTATCTCCACCACTTCTCCAGTTAGTGGCGTAGGAACTGGACCCACCCATTTACCGCTTTCAATGGTGGCTACGCTTTTGCGTCTTTCTATTACCTTGCCAGCCTTCTTTGGTGTGTAGGCGACAAGCCTTCCCGCCATTGATGCAGCAACAGAGGTGAGACCCACGGTGTAAGTGCCGTCACCGTTGTCCTTTGCCCAGGTGAAGGCGTTAGCCTCTGGGTCTACATCATAAAGCAGGTCTTCGGGTATGTTGCACCCATTAACTGTTGCCATGTCTTACCCTCCTTTATAAAATTTTCAGAAAGTTAACACCTTATCCGCTTCCATAGCCCTTAGGGCAAACTCACTGGCTGGAAACACTCCATCCAGCTCAGGTATAAGGTCTTCTGGCTTATAACCCATAGAGTCTATAGCCTGCTTGCAGGAGTAAAACTTCACCCCTGCCTGCTTGGCATCCTTCATAAAATCATAAACCGTTTTCAGTTTCTTGCCGTTAGGAGAAAGGCAGTTAGGTTCTGCAGGAAGTAGCCTCTCTGCCACACCCTTTTTTAGTAGCTTTGTCCCGTCCATATTAAAGAAAACTTCCACCTCCGCCTCGTTTGCAGACATCAGAGCAGCTATGTAAAAGGGTGACGCACATCTCCAAGGCGTTCTCGGTCCGCTTGTCATAAGTATAACTACCTTCATGATTCTATTGCCTTTCTGGCTTCTGCTTCATCAGGAACACCTACAAAGGTAAGCTTTCCGTCAATTATCGTAGATGGCACTGCCCTTACTATGAGCTTCTTTGCCCACATTCTTCCCTCTGGTTGTGCCACATCAAGCACCTCGTATTTGAAGCCATATTCAGATTGAAGTCTTTTCCAGAGAGCATCCGCATCTGGACATGTGGCACACCACTGAGAAACAAGCAATATCACATGCTTATCCTTGGCAGCCATCATGTGCACCTCATACAGATTATATCCCATTCATCAATGTATTTTCTCATTTCCTCTATGGCTTCTTTACCATAGAGGAGCTCCTTTATATCTCTTTGCAAGTTTACTGGCTTCATCTTTACTATCCATCCCTCACCGTAAGGGTCATAGTTTATTATATCAGGCTGTTCAAGGACTTTCTCGTTTCTTTCCACTACCTCACCTTCAACAAGAGCGTTTATGGGTCCTGCCCATTTGCCACTTTCTAAGGATGCTACAGGCTTCCCTTTTTGGATAAGCTTACCCACGTTCTTTATACGGGCGTGCAGGAGCCTTCCAGCCCTTACTTGACCCACATCGGTAAGACCCATAGTGACCGTGCCATCCTCATTGACCTTAAGCCAGGTCTGGGTCTCTATCTCATAGTAAAGGTCAAGAGGCACAACACAACCATTATATTCCCACTCGTTCCCGCTTTCCAGCTCCTGCAAGACACCCATATCTTACTCCTATGCAAGCCCAAGTCTTTTGAGAACAGGTAGAGGGTCAGAGAGGTTATCCTTTAGCTTAACATCGTTTGCACTATAACCAAGGGCGAGCCCAAGAAGCTGTGTAAAGTAGGCAGCAGGGATATCCACATCTGGCACACCCTTCATCATAAGCCTGTGGCGATACATTTCAAGGGATGCATGGCAGAGGGGACACTCGGTTGCTATTATGTCCGCACCGTTGCGTTTGGCAGTCTGCAGTATCATCATCACGAACTTTTCAGAGACCATTTCGTCAGATAGAGAGTGAGGACCTCCACAGCACTGGGTATGCATGGGTTCAAACTCCACGCTTGTAGCACCAGCAGCCTCAAGGAGGGCGTTCATGTAGTAAGGATGCTCGTCATCATCTGCAGTTTCCCTTCTCCTTGGTCTTGCATCTTCATCCTTACCACCTGCATGTGCGTAGGTTCTTGAATAAAAGTGTGGTCTTGTGTATAGGCATCCGTAATAGTTGGCGACCTTTAGACCTCTGAGGGGCTTTCTTGTCTTTTCCTTTACCTTCTGTGGACCAGCTTCATGGTAGAACCATTCCAATATGTGATAGGTTTGAGGTATTTGGTCAAGGGGGTCTACACCGCCTTCTCTAAGAAGTGCATTGACCTTATCGTAAACCGCCTTATCTGTCTCAAGGAAATACTCAGCCCTTTGAAGGGAGAAAGAACATCCATTGCAGGGAGCTACTATCACATTGTGCCCCTGTTTTCTTGCCAAGGACATGTTTCTGGCATTGAGAAGCATTGTGCCCATAAAGGTCACGTTCTTGGACTCCATAGCACCGCAACAGTTGTAATCCTCAAGGTAGTCCAATTCAAGACCAAGCTCCTTAGCCACTATCTTTGTAGAGACGTCATAAGACCTTGCTGCACCCTCAAGGGAACAGCCGGGGTAATATGCAACTCTCTTTCCTATCACACCCATCTTAAACCTCCTTAGTGTAATGCACCTTCTTCTTGCATAACCTTGCGTAGGACTTGCTTAAACCTGCTCCAGTTCTTAGTCTTTGGATGGAAGAGCATATGTTTAGCGTTGAGAACCAAAAAGTCTATGTTCATGGACTTGATAGGCTTCATGGTCAACTGCTTGAGCCATTCAGGTGTTTCACCTATGAAGGGTATAGGTTTTTTAAGTATAGGGTCTTTGAAGACCTTGTATCCTTGCTTTTCTATCCATCCAAAGAGAAGCTCTCCATCCTCTATTCTTCCATATTCAAGCACAGACTCAGTAAAGAACTTATCAAACTTCTTGGAAGGATACTCCTCTATAAGCCCCTTCTTTGCCATGGTTCTAAGTATGGCTTTTAGGACCTCTTCCACGAGCACACCCTTTGGACATCTGTGGGTGCATTTGTGGCAGGATACACATCTCCACATGACATCCGCACGCTTTTGAAGCTCATCTATCATACCAAGCCTTGCCAAGTATATAAAGTGCCTGGGGTTATATCTCTCATCCCAGTAGTTATGCACAGGACAGGACGCAGTGCAGTAGGAGCACTGATAGCACTGGTTTATGGTCTTGCCATCTGGAGAGTTTATAACTTCTTTGGCAAAGTCAAGGTCGTAGTCCTTTATAACTCTGGGGAGGATGATAAGGTTCCAGTCCCCAGAAACGTCAACACCATCAATAACAAGCCTCTCTTTCCTTAAGATTCTCTCTGGCTCTACAAGGCTACGCTCGTGTATTGCCATGTTTATACCTCCGTAAGGTCTTCGTTACTTATAACGCCAAGAAGCCTCCTTGCCATAACCCCCGCAGGAGGGAAGAAGCCCTTGGCACTATGCATGGTGGACAGGGTCATATAGTCCACATAAGTGGCGTATATCATGGCAAGGAATATATCCACAAAAAGATACCCCTTTACCTTTATGCCAAAGTCAAGGAGCTTTTCCTGAACTTGCTTGTATATCAGCTCAAACTCCTCGTAAGTTTCTCCATACATACTTCTCTTTGGTGGCTCTTCCTTTAGAAAGACCACCGCACCGCTCTCGCTCTCTGGGTCCCATATCCAGCTGGTCCAAAGCACATACTCCTCTGGAAAGGTAAAGTGGAGTATCTCGCTGGCTATATCCCTTGCAAACTTCCTGTCCACACCCCTTATCTCTCTTACAAACTTTTCTACCCTCTCTTCCCAAGTTTGGGCTTTGCCATAGAGGAGGTCGCTTATGGCTCTTTTAAGCTTGTCAACGCCAGTTTCTTGGATTATTTTCTGTCTTCTTCTTCTTGCAGGAAATATCTTTTCAAGAACAAGGTCAAGGTCTTCTTCCGTCAAAGAAGGTAACCTTTCTTTGGAAAAGGCCTGCTGGAAAAGGAGGGACTTGGCGAGGAGGTCTTTGTAAAAATCTTGGACAAACTCCTCGCCTTCTCCGAGTATCTTTATCAGATAGTCCCTAACCAAAAAGTCGTCAAGAACAACTGGCTTTTTCATACTGTTACCTTTGCACCAAGAAAGGCAGCAGCTTCCGCAGCAGCAGCCTCACCCTCTGAGAAGGAGGACTCTATGTCTATTGGACCCTTACAGGCACCCGCTATGAATATACCAGGCTTGTTAGAAATGATATTAGAGCCAGACTCTTCAGAGGGGACAAGGAATTGGCTATCGGGGTCTTGGGCAAGACCAAGTATCTTGGCAACCTTTTTGGTTCCAGGGGATGGCTCCATTCCAAGCACGAGAACCACTAAGTCCATGGGAACTTCTGAAGGTCTTTGCACGATGGTATCCTCATGCTTTACCCTAAGCCTGCCGTCCGCAGGGCTGTAAGTAATCTCTGCGATCCTTCCTCTTACATACCTTACACCATACTGCTCCTGAGGAGCCCAGTAGAAGGGGTATTCCCAAGTGCCGTAGGTTCTCACGTCCATGTAATAGCAGAATACGTCCACATCTGGATAGTGCTCTCTTATTTCAGAACCCTGAAGACCAGAAAGAGCACAGCCATACCTACAGCAGTGCACGTTTGTCACACCGAGCTGTCTGTCTCTTGAACCCACGCAGAAGACAAAGGCAACCCTCTTAGGAAGCTGTCCATTGGATGGTCTGTATAGCTTGCCTTCTTTGGAGAACATTCTCTCCAGTTCAAGGTTTGTGATAACATCGGGATAAAGCCCGTATCCAAGCTCTCCCTTTCTTCTTGGGTCAAAGTGTTCAAAACCAGTGGCAACCACGATAGCTCCAACTTCGTGCTTTTCCCCATTGGAAAGGGTTACCCTATACTCTCCAGGCTCTCCTTCACAGGCGGTTATCTCTGTGTTAAGAAGCACCTTTACATTGGAATTTTGCTCCACATCCTTTATGTAAGGACCTATCACCTGGGAGGGTTTTAGCTTTCTTGGTATCAAGGTGTGGTAGTGGTTTTTGATAGGGTTCCCACCCAGCTGACCGTCCTTCTCCACAAGGATGGTGGATACTCCAAGCCTTCCCAAAGTTCTTGCTGCCGCAAGTCCTGCTGGACCGCCACCGATTACCAATACGCTCTTAGCCATCTTAAACCTCCTTTAATTGTTCTTAAGGGGGCAAAGCCCCCAGAAAGAGCTTAGGACTTAAACAGAGGCATGTTTGCAGTTGCAGAAGCCCTTGGCTTACCAGTGGAGGTTCTGCTATAAGGCTCATACAGGTCATATTCCTTGAAGAACTCCATAAGCTCGTCATATTTGCCAGCCTTTTCAAGGTCTGCAATGTATTTAACGGTATCTTCCCACTCTTTTCTGAGCTCTCTCCAGTTGGTTATACCCATCTTTTCAAGGAGAGGCTCGTAGTTGGAGCAGTTCCAGTAGAGCTGGACTATCTTGAAGGGATGAGCACCGCAGGCAAGTGCTGAGAACATAACGTCAGACATGACCGCCACAGGATGATACATACCGTGAGCTTTTCCTATCCACTGGTTCTTCTCAAAGGTAGTGGTGCAACCTGTGTCGTGAGTCACTATGAGGTCTGCCTTTACCTCCTCTGCTATTACCTTGAGCTTCCTCTGGAGAGCAAAGGATCTTGTGAACTCCCTTTCTGTGAGTATGTGCCTAAAACCAAAACCGCAGCAGTCATACCAAGTGGAGTAGTCCGCTATTTGGGCTCCGAGAGCCTTCACAACTGCTGCAGAAGCCGCAGGTCTTTGACCGTTGTAAACCTCTGGGTCATAGGGGTAGTCATCTGCGATCATTTTGTAAACGTGGCAGGCGTTGTGTATGGCAACCCTTACATTGGAGACATCTATGCCCTTAGCCTTGCCTTCCTTTTCGTAAAGCTCCTTTATCCTGTATCTCATGGCGTGGACCCATTCAGAATAGTGGACCACCTCTTGGGGAATAACTATCCTTCCATCCTCTGTGAGCCTTCCAAGCTTTTTGAGTATGGGCTTTACCGCATCCCTTAGTTCCTTGTTCATTATGAGCTGTTCTCTTGTTTCCTTATAAGAGCCAAAGGATGTTCCGCAGTGGATGAGGGGATAGTAGCCTGTCTTCCAGGCTTGGTGCATGTTTCTGAGCCAAACAGCCGCAAGGGCAACGGGGTTAGATGTGCCAGAGCCGTGATAGTTCCATGCGGTGCAAGAGGTTTGGTGTGGCTCGTTTAGATAGTCAAGACCAAACTTGTTCATAAACCAGAAGACAGAGGCAGGATATCCGGGTATATTTCCACACTGACCACAGGACTTGTGATGCCAGAGCTTGTTGGTGGGTATAGTCTTTATTCTTCCCGTTCTGGTGAAAACCTCTATGGGTTGGTTTTCTTCTTTAATCCTGTAGATGAGTATTTCGCCCTTAGCTTCGAGCTCCTCCATCATCTCAAAGATGTGGTCGTAGTGGGCACTATACTCTTTGAGTGGGAAGGGTGGCTCTTTTGGATATCTCAAAAGGCCTCCTGGGCTGTTATGTCCAAAGCCATGTTTTGCCATGATTACACCTCCTTAGGTTTTTTGGGGCATTAACCCCTTTTATTAGCTTACTCTTCCTCTTCATAAAGCTCCTCATACCTCTCTTCGTTTTCCTCTACTATGTCCATGATAACGTTGTAGAGGTTAGGGTCAAGTTTTTCAAGCATCTCAAAGATACCTGTCTCTCTCCATATGGTATACATCTCTATTGCAGTCTCCAAAGACACTTCCCACGCGGTCTTGACAGACTTACCCACATCAAAGGGTATGGCAAGCCTCTTTGCCCTTAGGTTTTCCATGTTGTCCGCCATC
The DNA here is from genome assembly GCA_037925805.1 of Aquificaceae bacterium. Lineage (GTDB taxonomy): Bacteria > Aquificota > Aquificia > Aquificales > Aquificaceae > Pampinifervens. Next base: position 9,822 of record JAXSOH010000026.1, on the reverse strand, counting down.
TTGGGACCCCAGTCTGGGAAAAAGTCTGGCTGGAGCATGTCCGCAGAGAGCTGGTTTCCTGTAGTCATAACCTTGAGAAGAACCCTTCCGTAGGGTTTTAGAAGGTCTTTTGTGGCTTCAAAGGCATTACGCACCGCCACCTCTCTCATTATGGCAGCAAGACCACCAGGGTTGTTAACAAAGGGACATCTTATCCAACAGGTAAAGCATTGAGAACATGCCCATATGTATTCGTGCATCATGTCATAAAGCACTTCCACGTCCTCTTCCAAGAACCTTTGAACTATCTCTCTGGGAGAATAGTCAAAGAACCTGTTGGAAGGGCAGGATGCAGTGCAAACACCACAGTTTAGACAGCCAAAGATGTATTCCTTAAAACGAAAATCCGACTTTACCTCCTCCACTATACGAACCTTTTCCTCCCAAGGCACCGCCTTGGTTTTCTCCGATATGGGGAGGTTATATCCGTAAATATGTCCGTCCATGGTGAACCTCCTTAAATTTCTATCCTTCTATAAAGTATTATACACATGATGAAAGTCAATTAAATTTTGCTTATGTATATATAAGGATAAACTTATGAGTATATACTCAAAAAAAGGGGAGGTGGGAAAAATCTTAAAGGGTAAGCACCGCATACTCGCCACTCATGAGTTTGTCAAGGAAGGCAGCACCGCCTATTATGCCATCACAGAGCTCAGGGTTTACATCTTCCTTTTTGTATATCTCTGTAAGGTCAAGAGAAGGCACACAGAGGTATATTTTCACACCCGCATCCTTTGCCATCTTTATAAAGTCATAGATGGTTTGCTCCACTCCCGGTCTGACTTTTACCTTTTTGGCGTTGTCTTTCATAAGCAAAAAGCCTGCCTCTGAAGTTATAACCATTTCCACCTCGTAATCCATGGTGGTAGCTGCGGTAGCGAGGAAGAAAGGAGCACCAGCCTGTGGATTGATTAGCTCACCAGTTGTCGGCTCCGCCCTCTCAAAGAAGGGCACTGTAAGAATGTAGAAAAGCACCTTTTCGTAAGCCATATCTATCCTCCTTAGACAAAGATTATCATAGGCTTGTCCGCCTCAAGCACATAGTTCATGAATGTGGCAGCGCCGGCTGGATCTTCAAGACCATCTATAAGGTCTTCGTATTTGTAGCCAAAGAGTTCCATGGTCATCTGGCAAGGTATGAGCTTCACCTCTGCCTCTTTACACGCTTCTATAAGCTCAGGTATGTCCGCCACTCCATGCTCTTTTATGGTCTTTTTCATCATAAAACTCATAAGGTCTGTCATGCCGGGTATTATGCCCATAATTTGGGGTGGTCCAGGGAATATGGATGATATGGCATTGGTTATAGAGTTCTGCATGGAGGGAGGAAAAGCCATTGGCATGGCAGGGTTTCCTATGGGGGCTATTTTTAGCTCGTGCATTTTCTTTTTGTGGATAATATTAAGCCCGTAGAAGGTAAAGAATATGGCGGTTTCTATACCAAGAGATGCGGCAGTTGAAGCTAATATTAAAGGTGGGTACGCCATATCAAGCGTGCCCTTTGTGGCTATTATGGCAAGCTTTTCTGCAGCCATTCTTTATCCCTCCTTATTTCTTCTTGAGGTAGAAGATTATCTTTCCTCCCTCTTCCACCGTTTCAAGTAGCTGATGTCCTGTTCTGTTGCAAAAGGCTGGTATGTCCGCCTTTGCACCTGGGTCTGTGGTTATGACCTCAAGGATCTGCCCGGATTGAAGCTCCTCAATAGCCTTTTTTGTTTTAAGGACAGGAAGAGGACAATTGAGACCTGATGCATCAAGGGTCTTATCGGGTGTTATTGTCGCCATTTCAAACACCTCCTATGTGAGATTATCATCATATTATAAACCCTACATCTGCCTTACGCCATTAATAATTATGATACAGATTATAAGTTTTCCTTATATCAGTGCGTAAGCCATAGCACGTCAGAAATAAGGCAAACACCCCCAACTTTTTTAAGAAGCGGTCTTACCTCCTCTGCTATCTTATAAGCGGTCTCTTCTGGACAAACTGTAAACACATAGCTATTTTTAAACACATCTGTGAGCTCATCACCAGCCATTATGCCCCTTTCTCCCTTTCCCAGAGCATCCCTTATAACCGTGTAGCCAGAAACACCAGCCTTTTCTAACATTTCAAGCACCCTACTGAGGTATATGCTGTCGATTATCACCTCCACCTTTTTCATGGATTTCATATTCTTACCCCCATAGATGATTTATAACAAAATAGTATAGTGGTATGCCTACCGCTATGTTAAAGGGGAAGGTTATAGCCAAAGCCATAGTTACATAGAGGCTTGGGTTTGCTTCTGGCACAGAGAGCCTCATGGCGGCGGGAACCGCTATATAAGAGGCACTGGCACATAGTATAGAAAACATAAAGGCATCACCCTTGGCAAAGCCAAAGGTTTTTGCTAAAAATATCCCCACCAAAGCGTTAAACACAGGCAGAAGAACTCCAAAGGCTAAAAGAAACGTTCCAACCTTTTTTATATCTCCTATCCTGCGACCAGCCACTATACCCATATCAAGCAGGAAAAAGGCAAGCATGCCCTTAAACAAAACACCAAAAAGCGGTTCCATAGCCTTCCAACCCTTTTCACCAGTCAAGAAACCTATAAGGAGCGTCCCCATTAGCACATAAACAGAAGGGTTGAGAAAGGCTTCCCTGAGAACCTCTTTCCAATTTACCTTGGAATTGTTTTCCCTTTTGGCGAAAAGCGTCAGAAGTATAAGCCCTATAACTATGGCAGGAGATTCCATAAGGGTCATGGCAGCCACCATGTAACCACCATAACTCTCCCCAAGGTTGTTTAAAAATGAGCCTGCTGTTATAAAGGTCACCGCGCTGATAGAGCCATAGGTGGCAGATATGGCAACCGCATTGTATACATCCAGTTTTAGTCTAAGAATAAAGAAGGCGTAAATAGGCACTAAAACCGCCATAAACACCGCAAGCAAAAGCACCTTGAGAACATCAAGGGTTATACCGCTTTTGGAAAGCTCATAACCACCGTGAAGACCTATGGCTATAAGAAGATATAGAGAAAAGAGCTTTGGCAGAGGCTGTGGAACTTCAAGCTCAGTTTTAAGAAGAACCGCACCAAGCCCAAGAAGAAACATAAGAACGGGAGGGTTTAATATATTTTGCAAAAGAAGGTCTAATCCCATAAATTGCCTTCCTTAGTTTTCTATAAGCACCAAAAAGGAGGGTCCGTTATAGCCTTTTATTTCTATTGGTTTATCCACATATCCAAAGGAATAGTTTACAGCAACGGGAAAGGGATAATGCTTGAGCCTCACTATGCCCTTTGCCCTTATTATATTGTCTGGCAGGCTTTTTAATTTCTTTTCAAGCTCTTGATAATCTACGGGTTCAATAAGATTTATAACCCTGTGTTTATGCTTGTGCTCGTGGTCTGTGGGAAGGTTCTTTAGTTCGGGTATGGTGTAAGCTCCAGAGAATACCTCTTTAGGAAGTTTGCCGTATGTGGTCTCGTAAATTCTCATTTTTGTATAATAGGGTTCTCCCGTTAGAGAATTTAGTGGTCTGTATAAGTCCCATATCTCTAACAAATCTTTCTCCATTTGGGATAGTTTGTCTTGCATCAGAAGGTCTATTTTGTTAAGAACTATAACATTGGAACCACCTATTTGATACTTTGCAGTGTTATCCTCCTTATACCTTTCAAAGTTAGCACAGTCCACCACGCATATAACACCCTCTACACAACAGCCAAGTGTCTGAAGGCTAATTACCACAGGAAAAGGCACCGCACCACCAGAGGTTTCCACCAGCAAAAGCTCAGGGTCATATTTATTTCTTATCTCCTCTATTGCCCTCTCAAACTCCGAGTGAAGAGAGCAACAGATACAACCCTCCGGAAGCTCAAGCACCTCCGAGTAAGAATTTCTCAACACCTTTCCGTCAACACCCACTTCACCAAGCTCGTTAACTATAACCGCCACCCTTTTGTTAGAAAAATGCTCTCTTGCAGTGTTAAGCAGTAAGGTAGTCTTACCGCTTCCAAGAAAACCTGTTATCACGAAGGCAGGAAGCATTTCACTCTCCACCGTATTCTACAGAGTCTATTTCCTCCATAAACTGCTGTATCTGAAAGGTAACAAGACCAGCAAGGTCTTTTATATCCTTTTCCCAATAAATGGGGTCTATGTCTATCTCCTTTTCATAAACATCATGTCCCTCTACCACATACTTTATCTTAATGTAGGGATAGCTCTTAAGCTCGCAACCCTGACCAACTTCATTGGGAAAGCAAAGCTCAATATCAAGGTCAGGATTTGCCATACTCTTCTTTACTTCATCTGCCAATTGGTTGAATTTTTCTTCTAGGCTCATGCCTCACTCCCTTAATCTCCAGCAGTTACCATTACCATCTCTATGCAGTTTCTCTTTAGAAGGTCAGAGCAAACATAGACACATACCGCACAGCCTTTACACCTTGAGTAGTTTACCCACGCCACATGCTTGGAGTTGTGATACATGAGGGTGTTAGGCTCAGGACAGAAGAGCACACACTGTTTGCAGTTATACTTGGCACAATCCGATTCCTTTACATCCGCCACATAGTACATACCTGCCTTGCCTCCTTATAGATTAGTTTAACCCGTAAGGGCTTCTTCTTCCACCCAGCCCCTTTCCTCCGCTATCTTGAAGGCTTCTCTTATAACCTGCATATTTTTCTCAAGAAGCTCCATCTTCTTTTTGAACTTCTTCTCTATAGCACTGTCAAGGGCTGTTGTTCCACCAGAAGCTACGAAGGTATTTCCAAGAAATCTCTCTCTTACAGCTTGTTCTATGTGTTCAAAGCCCACTATACGAGTTATACCAAAGAAAAGACCTATCATTGCCATATTGGTGGCAAGCTCAGTTCCAGCAATGTCAAGGGCTATCTTTGTGGCTGGGAATATGTAGACCCTTGTATTGAGTTCTTTGAGAATATTCCAGTCCTCTTCTGGGATTATGTCCACCTCTGTGTTTATTATCACAAGACCGTTTTCTTTCAAGCCTGAGTAGAAGGGCATGGTGTAGGACTTTCCATGGGTTATAACCTGAGGGTGATAAATCATTATGACGTTTGGATATACCACCTCACCCACTTCGTATATGGGCTGGTCGGAGACCCTAACGTAGGCTTCAACGGGTGCCATCCTCTTTTCTGAACCAAAGAAGGGAACAAGGGTGGCATATTTGCCTGCGGCGGACATGGCATTACCAAGAATATGGGCGGAGGTGACCACCCCCTGCCCACCAACACCAGCTATGCGTATGTTATACCTTTTCATGCCTTTACCTCCTCTGGCTTCCTTTCTATCTCTTCAAAGAATTCCTTTACCTCATCGGTCATCCACTCATAGAAACCAAAGTCTTGTTTTTCTCTCTTTCTGGCGTCCTCAAGAACCTTTTCTGTGGGTATGGAGTATTCTATGTTGCAAGAGGTGTAGGCGTGTATAAAGGTGGGTCCAAAGTGCCTTGCAGCGAGGATCGCCCTACGCACCGTCTTTGCTATCCTCTTGGGGTTGGTTGGTGCAAGTTTTGCCACGTATACACAGCCTGCAGTCTTTGCAAGCTCCACTGCGTTTATCTTGTCAAACTGCTTGCCCTTAGGTGCCATCTTTAGCTGAACGCCTCTTGGGGACATACCACTTTCCTGACCACCTGTATTTCCGTAAACTTCATTGTCCACCATTATGGTGGTGAACTTCTCTCTTCTGAACCATGAGTGCATGGTCATACCAAAGCCTATGTCTATAAGACCGCCGTCTCCTGCTATAACCACCACATCCTTTTCCTTGTCAGGGAACCTTATATTGAGTGCTCTCTTTAGACCGGAAGCAACTGCGTTGGTGTCTCCATAGTTTCCGTATATAAAAGGAACAGCTGCCTGAGAGAGAGCCAACCTTGCACAACCCGCTGTGCCTATGACAATGGTGTCTTCTGGCTTTGGAAGAGAGGCGTAAAATATTCTTACAAAGTATGCCATGAAGCATCCTGCGCACATGGGATGCTCTTCCACAAGCTCCTTGAACTGTCCAAGCTGTTGAACATCTACTTCCCTGCCAAATTGCCCATATTGGACCAGGTCAACATAGTCCTTGGGCATATATTTTTCAAAGCCTGGTGATATTCTGACATATTCCAAACCCATATCTATACCTCCTTAAGGTTTTTTATACAACAACCTTCTTTTCCTTCTTTATGCCAAGGGCGTTGTATATCTCCTCCATGATGAGCTCCACTGGTAGCGTCATACCACCATAAACCCTTGGACCGCCTACTACTATATCGTTGTTGGGTATGGCCGCCTTTACCTCTTTTGCAAGCCAGCCTATTATGTTATGCTCGGGGACTATAACCGCCTTAGCCTTGGAGAGGGCTTGTCTTATCTCCTTTTCTGGGAAGGGTCTTATGGACTTGACCTTCACAAGTCCCACATTTAGACCCTCAAGCTGTGCATAACGCACTGCCTCTCTTCCCTGTGCAGCAGCACATCCAGAAGCAACTACAAAGACCTCCGCGTCGGGGTTTACCACCTCTATAGGACCACCAAGGTATTTGTATATGTATTTCATAGACCTTATGTTGGAAGCCCAGACTTCTTGTTGCCATACCGCATGTATCAGGTAGCTCATAAAGTTAGACTTCTGAACTGGTGCATCCCTCTGTATCCTTGCAGGTGGTATTTCGCAGTCTGTGGGTGGCACGGGTGCCTTGTATGGGTCTCTTGGTGGCAGTTTCATGTCTTCTGGGGTCATGTTTACATAGCCCTTGGCGTGTGTTACAAAAAAGCCCTCAGTGCAAACCGCTATGGGTATATAAACGTCCACCTTCTCAGATATGATAAAACTTGCGAGGGTAAAGTCAAAAACATCTTGCTGGTTTTCCGCATGAAGGACCACCACACCTGAATGAAGCAGGTAAGCTATCTCCACATTGTCAGGCTGTATGGAAAGGGGCGCGTTTACAACCCTTGTGAGAACCCCAAGAACCGCAGGGATTCTATGCCCTGGCCAAGAGGCTATGGCTTCTATACCCCTTAAAAGCCCAGGTCCAGAAGTAGCAGAGAAAGCTCTTGCACCCCCTCTGACCGCTCCAGCTATAGCAGACATAGCTCCGTATTCCTCTTCCGCCCTGTAGTAGTCTTTGAGATAACCCTGAGCCCATATATCACCCACAAGGTGCATAACCTCGGATTGGGGTGTTATAGGGTATGCTATTGCTATGTCCACGTTGGCACGCTTGACAGCCTCTGCCATAGCTTGGGCACCGGTTATAAACTTCCTCTCCCTCGGTGCCTCTAAAAGAAGGTAATCCGCATCTACAACTCTTTGCTCTGGCATGACACTACCTCCGTTTTTATTCGCTTTCTGTTACATGCTCTCCCCTTCTGGGGATTAAAAGATAAGAATATTCTCCATAGTCCAAAACAGAAAGGGTCTGATACTCTTCTTTTGGAAGGGATGGGTTTTCTGGGGGAAGCTTTGGCTCCCAATTTATACCGAGCTCTTCTCTAACCTGCACAAGCACATCCTTGAAACGTCTTATTTCTTCCGCATGCTGGTCCCTGAGGGAAACCATGGCATCCTCGTGGCCCATCTCCGCACAAAGGGCTATGGTAAAGCAGTTGGTCCCAGCCCTTATCATTCTCAGAGATAGGTTCGCATAGTGGCAGTGGACACCGACAAAAATACAAGCCTCTATCTTATTGTGAAGTATGGTGAGGTTTGGATGGTTTGGGTTTATCTCCGCCTCTGGGTCTATTTTAGGATACTTGGGCCTGTAGTCGGGCATGGGTATTATCCTACAATTGGGTATTTCCATGGCAAGTTCAAGAACCTCCTTTGCCTTTTCCATCGCTCCTGCGTTCCATCCCCAAAGAACCAGTGGTCCTGGAAATATGGTAGGGTTTCTTCTGGTAAGCATGGCTTTTGCAGCCTCTCTCATTGCGGTTTCTTCATCCACTATTTTCCCATAAAGCAGTGCTTTTCCCGGTGGAGGAAGTTCAACACCTTCAAAGGCTGCAGGGGTTGGTATATAGCCAGCTGGTCCAGGCAAAACTTCCATTGGCATGCCTTACCTCCTTGATAAATAGGTTATCAAAAAATTAGCATGAGCTTAAGAGCTGTCAAGAGGAATTTATATGATAAAAATCATACCTTTCTCTTTTCTTGCTCGTCCTTGCCTCTTTTTTCCTTCTCATCCAACTCCCTTATCCTTTTTTCCCTTAACTCTTCGTATCTTGGTCCCACTTTCCTGTATACCTTGTCCGCTACAAAGACTATGATGAGGAGAAAGGGTAAGCCCACGAGAAGCATAAGGAGTAATAGCTTTCCAAAAAACAAAAGCAAGTTTATGAGGTTCTCCATCTCAAACCACCAAATTGAGAAGTTTCTTCTTTATGTAGATAACCTTTTTAAGCTCTTTACCGTTGAGCCACTGACTTACCCTTGGGTCTTTGAAGGCAAGTTCTTTTACCACAGCCTCTTCCGCATTTACTGGCACTCTTATAACCGCCCTTAGCTTTCCATTTACTTGCACTGGGATTTCCACTTCCTCAAGGGTAAGAGCCTTCTCGTCTGGTTCTGGGAAGGGACAGAAAATCATAGGCTTGTTATATCCAAGATACTGCCATAGCTCTTCGCATATGTGGGGTGTAATAGGATAGAGCATAAAGAGGATAGCCTCAAAGGATTCCCTCAGCACCTTGTAGTCCAGATTGTTAGAAGGTTGAAAATCTTGAATTGTGTTTAAAAGCTCCATTATGCTTGCTATGGCTGTGTTGAAGGAAAACTCTTCCATACTTGAGAGGTATTTTTTGAGAGTCTGATGGGTCTTGTGCCTTATTTCTTTGAGGTTTCCACTGAGGCTTGCAAACTCTTCTCTGTCATATCGGGCTTCTTTCATACCTTGGATATGCTGATGGAACATGCTCCAAAGCCTTCTGAGAAACCTATATGCACCTTGGACACCTTCTTCTGTCCACTCAAAGTCCTTCTCCACAGGACCTGCAAAGAGTATGTAAAGCCTTATAGTGTCTGATCCATACTTCCTTATGGCTTCCTCTGGGTCAACGGTATTCCCCTTTGATTTGGACATCTTGGCAGGCTCGCCTATTTCTTGCTCTATCTTCTTTATGTATCCTTCCTCTTTAAGGTTTAGCTTCTCAAGTAGTAGCCCAAAGTTATCGCCGATTGATATAAGGCTCTCTTTTATGAACTCCTCTGTCCTCATCATCCTTTATTATAAATCCTAATAAGTTTGGGTGCAGATGCCAACAACCTGTTTTTGGTTTTTTAGGACATGGTTTACTAAGTTTCATTATAATAATGCAAGTTGCAAGTTAGGTTAGGCTCATCTTCCACATTGTATGTGCTCTGTCCAACAATGCAAATTTTAAACTTCTGTCAAAATTCCACCCCCTGTTTATACTATACCACATACGCCTCAACTCCCCAAACCAAGAAATAGATTTATTATCCATACCTTAAACATAACCTCCTTCCTAATGTTCTCAATTTTCATATTACTTACATATTCTCCAAACCATCGCTTGAATACAGAAAAAAGCTCTCTACAAGCTATCGCTTGCCATAATCACTCGCTTCTTTCCACGCCCTCTTACCCCTCCTTATTAGCCTTATAACCTTATCCCTCGCTATATTCCCACTTACCCTCGCAGATGACCTTGGCAAAATACACTGTTCTATTCCTCTCTCATACATGTCTCTGAATATCCTGTGTGTGTCGTAACCCCTGTCTGCTATTACCTTCTC
>JAXSOH010000025.1:0-20001 GCA_037925805.1 Aquificaceae bacterium | reverse complement strand
ACCTTATGGCTAAAGCTGTTGTCAAGGTGCTACCAGTTAAATAGTTAAGAGGATATATGCCCAGCTGATAATTCTTTTTGAGAGTAGACTATGAGGCATTGTAGGATTTACACAGATTCTGAAACAGTCCCATTACAATCTTTGAACCATAGCTTTTTATTTTATTTAGCAAGTTTAGTTCATGCTTAGTTAAGGGTTGAGACACATCTAAGACAAAGAATACCATATCTGCTTTTGGTAGATAATCCATAAGTATTTTTTCATGTTCTTCTTTTAAGGATTCTGTGCCAGGTGTATCCACTATTCTTATATCTCTAAGAAGTTCTGTGTTAAATCCAATCCTATACAAATGAGATGTTATCTTATCGTATGTTCCAGAACGGTCTGAATATTCTATTATATATACCGCGCTTGTGGTAGGTTGGTTTCTAACCTCTAAGAGATCCTCACCCAACAGGGCATTTATTATAGAAGATTTGCCTCTGTTGAATTCTCCCACAAAGACTATAGAAAAGGGGCTTTCAAGCTCTTCACGAACCTTTCTAAGCTCATCCACATCTTCCATGCCAAGCCTTTTGCCCAGCTCCTCAAGAGACAAAAGGACATTCTTCAAGTCTTCTATTATCCGTTTTTTATCTTCCGTGATAACACTTTTCATTTTTCCCTCCTTTTCTGTATCATATAACAACCGCTGAAGTATGTCAAATCTGACAGCACCATACTTTTTGATATAATACATACATGGAAGTCTTTGACGCTTATACCTTTGATGACCTACTTTTGGTCCCGCAATATTCTGAAGTTTTGCCCCACGAGGTGGATGTTTCCACTTGGCTCACAAAGAAGATAAGGCTTAACATACCCATTGTATCCGCTGCAATGGATACGGTAACAGAGTCTCGGCTTGCTATAGCACTTGCCAGAGAGGGTGGCATTGGCATAATACACAGAAACCTCTCCATAGAGGAGCAAGCCCAAGAGGTGGAAAAGGTAAAAAAGTCCGAAAGCGGTATGATACTCCAGCCCGTGACTGTAAAGCCAGATACTACCGTCAAGCAAGCTTTAGAGATAATGGAAAGATACAGGATATCTGGTGTGCCTGTTGTAAGCGATGGAGACAAGCTCGTGGGTATACTTACCAATAGAGACCTCAGGTTTATAAAGCTCACCGACTATGACAAGCCTGTTTCCTTTTTTATGACCTCTGAGAACCTCGTAGTAGCTCAAGAGAGGGTGACCCTTGAGGAAGCCACAGAGATACTTCAAAGGCACAAGGTGGAAAAGCTCCCCATAGTGGACAAGGATGGCAGGCTCGTGGGTCTTATAACCATAAAGGATATAACCAAAAGGAAAAAGTATCCCAACGCTTGTAAGGATGAACTTGGAAGGCTCAGGGTAGGCGCTGCGGTTGGGACAGGTCCAGATACAATGGAAAGGGTTTCCGCTCTTGTCTCTGTAGGTGTGGATGTGATAGCTGTAGATACCGCGCACGGGCATTCAAAGAGGGTTATAGAAACGGTGGAAAAGATAAAGTCTCACTATCCAGAACTGCAGGTTATTGCGGGTAATGTGGCAACAAAGGAGGCAACCCTTGACCTTATAAAGGCTGGTGCGGATGCCATAAAGGTAGGCGTAGGTCCTGGGTCTATATGCACCACGCGTATAGTGGCAGGAGTGGGCGTTCCTCAGCTTACCGCCATAAGGTGGGCTTACGAAGTGGCAAGAGAATACAGTGTTCCCATAATAGCGGATGGTGGCATAAAGTATTCGGGGGACATCGTCAAAGCCTTAGCCATGGGTGCAAGCTCTGTAATGCTCGGAAACCTTTTGGCAGGCACAGAGGAGTCTCCTGGAGAGACCGTCTACTATCAAGGTAGGGCTTATAAGGTATACAGGGGTATGGGTTCTTTGGGTGCTATGATGAGCAGAAGGAGTGCGGACAGATACGGACAGGAAAAACTTGAGAAGTTTGTCCCAGAGGGTATAGAGGGCAGAGTGCCATACAGAGGGAGGCTTAGCGATGTTATCTATCAGCTTGTGGGGGGTCTTAGGTCTGGAATGGGCTATGTGGGTGCAAGAGACCTTGAGGAGCTCCGTCAAAAAGCAAAGTTTGTCCGTATAACGTGGGCTGGCTATAAGGAGTCTCATGTGCACGATGTGCAGATAACAAAGGAAGCTCCCAACTACTGGGTGGAGTAGTTAGAGTATCAACATCCCATCTCCATAGCTATAGAACCTATACCCTTCTCTTACCGCCTCTTTGTAAGCCTGAAGGATAAACTCTCTACCTCCAAAGGCACACACAAGGAAAAGAAGTGAGGACTTGGGAAGGTGAAAGTTCGTAATTAGTGCGTCCACCACTTTAAAGCTATAGCCCGGGTATATGTAAAGGTCTGTCCAGCCTTCAAAAGGTTTAAAGCCTGCAGTTTCCAAAGCTCTTACAACAGTTGTGCCAACCGCTACAATCTTGTTTCCTCTCTCTTTTGTTTCCTTTATTAGCCTAACTGTCTCCTCTGAAACCTTAACATACTCAGGCTCAACCTTGTGTAGCTCGACCTCAAGAGCTTTTACTGGCTTAAAAGTCCCGTAGGATACATGGAGGGTTATAAAGGTTTTCTTGATGCCAAAATTCTCTAACCTCTGCAACAAATCTTCTGAAAAGTGAAGACTTGCAGTAGGTGCTGCCACAGAGCCTTCTACTTGGGCAAAGACTGTTTGATAGTAAATTCTGTCTATAGGCTCTTCTTCTCTTTTGAGGTAGGGTGGTATAGGAATTTTTCCATACTTGTCAAGGGCTTTTATTGGGTCTTGCGATAGAAGTTTTACTTTGAACTTTCCTCCCTCTATGTGCTCTAACACTTCTATTTGTAAGTCATCCGCTATGTGAACTATTAGACCTTCCCTTATACCCTTACCCCCTATTAGGGCATACCACTCTTCTTTGTTTACAAAGTCTGTTAGCAAGACTTCCACCTTGCCACCAGTGGGTTTTCTACCATAAAGCCTTGCGGGCAAAACCTTGGAGTTGTTAAAAACTAAGAGGTCTCCCCTATTGAGGTATAAGGGTAAGTTCCAAAAAATGTCTTGCCTTATGCTTTTTTCTGCTCTGTTTAAGACCATAAGCCTTGCCTCGTGCCTTGGCTGGACAGGGTACTTGGCTATTAGCTCTTCAGGAAGCTCATAGTCAAAATCTTCTACTTTCATTCCCTTGCGAGATATTTGAGAATAATGGGTGCAAGAAGTGTTGTAATAGCCACTACAAAGATAACCACTGCGTAAAGCATATCGTCATAGAGACCGCTTTGCCTTCCAAACTCCGCAAATATAAGCCCTACCTCACCCCTTGGAAGCATAGAGAATCCTATCAGTAATTTTTCCCTCAAGGTCCCCCTTACAAAGAAGCCTGATATAACCTTTCCAAAGACCGCAACTCCTAACACCAAAAGGGAGAGAACCCAGAATTTGGCAGAGCTAAAGTCTATGGCTTTTAGGTTTAACTGAAGCCCAACATAAACAAAGAATATAGGTGTTAGGACCCATACCAGTGGCATTATGGTGTGTTCTACCTTGTGGGCGAGCCTTTCGTCCGTTCTAAGAAACATGGCAAAGGGTAATGCAAAGCGTCTTGAGAGGGCTAACCCTGCGGTAAAAGCTCCAAGTATCTCTGGAGAGCCGACCTCGTGGGCAAGGAAGGCAAAGAGGAATACAGTGGCAACCACCGTGGGTGGTATAAAGTCTTCTGTTTTTAGCTTTCTGGAGAGTATGGTTATTATCCTTGCAAGTATCTGGGCAAGTATGGGTGAGAAAATAAAAAAGGTAGCAATATACAGAACAAGCATAGTTATGGCGTCAAAATGAACCACACCTTCCTTTGAAAACTCATACAACCCAGCAAGCACTATAACTCCAAAGATATCGTCAAGCACCGCAGCACCGAGCACTATCTGTGCGAACCTTTCTCGCATCTTTCCAAGGTCATCAAGCACTCTTACGGTTATCCCAATGCTTGTGGCAGTCAAAGTCCCACCGATAAAAAGCGAAACGGTAAGTGGCAGGTTTAACACATAGTAGCTTAAAAGCGTTCCAAGAACCATCGGCGTAAAGGCACCCACAAAGGCAACTACAAAGGCTGATAAGCCAACTTTTTTGAGCTGATTTATATCCGCCTCAAGTCCTATATGAAAAAGCAGAAGTATGACCCCTATCTCTGCAAGAAGCCTTATAACCTCACTGGGCTGGATAAGACCGAGGGCACTTTTGCCCAATAGAACACCTACCAATATCTCTCCAAGGACTGGTGGCAGTCCAAGCCTTCCAAAAGTGTCTCCTATTACCCTTGCCAGAAAGAGTATTATGGCAAGATAGAGGAAAATGGTGTGAAGGTCCATGGCTCATATATTATAACCTGTTGAACCAAAGCCTCCATCAGACCTATGGGTGGTGCTAAGCTCTTCCACCTCCTCCAACTCAACCCTTATAACTGGACATATAACCATCTGTGCTATTCTGTCTCCTCTGTTTATTACAAAATCTTCCTCGCCAAGGTTTATAAGAATTACCTTTATCTCTCCTCTGTAGTCTGCATCTATGGTGCCGGGGGTGTTTAGAAGGGTTATACCACGCTTTATGGCTAAACCGCTTCTTGGTCTTATCTGAGCTTCGTAGCCCGGTGGTATTTCAACCACAATGCCTGTAGGCACAAGTGCTCTCTGCATAGGCTTTAGAACTATTGGCTCGTAAACCGCAGAGAGCAAGTCCATACCAGAGGCATGCTCTGTGGCATAAAAGGGTAATGGTAGCCCTTCCGCATGAGGAAGTCTTTTAAGCTTTATCTTCATAGCCTTCTCCAAGCCGGCGGTGGGATTTGAACCCACGACCTAGGCATTACGAGTGCCTCGCTCTGCCGCTGAGCTACGCCGGCTCCTTTATGCCCATGTTGGTAAGCTTTGCCCTACCTTGCTCGTCCACCTCAAGCACTTTTACCAATATCTCGTCCCCTACGCTAAAGCGAGCCCTAACATCCTTAATATATCCTTCCATCTTACTCACGTGCAAGAGCCCCACCTTGCCGGGTAGTATCTCCACAAAAACCCCATAGGGTTCAACCCTTGTTATCTTGCCCTTGTAAACCTTGCCCACTTCCACCTCTGCCACAAGCCCCTGGATTATCCGCTTGACCTCCTCTATGGCTTCCCTTGAGTTGGAGGTCAAGGACACCCTTCCACCCTCATGCACCCATACGGACACACCCATCTTGTCCCTAAACTCTTTGACGTTTTTCCCACCTGGTCCTATTACCGTTAAAGCCTTATCCTCTGGTATGGTTATTATCTCTATCTTAGGAGCATAGGGAGATACCTCTTTTCTTGGTTCGGGTATGGCTTGATACATCTTCTCCAAAATATACAGTCTTCCTTCCTTTGCCTGTTGGAGGGCTTCCTTCATTATCTCCTTCCTTAAACCTTTTATCTTTATGTCCATCTGCACGCTGGTTATACCATCTCTTGTCCCAGCTACTTTAAAGTCCATGTCTCCAAGTTGGTCTTCGTCTCCTAGTATGTCAGAGAGTATGGCATAGGACTCGCCTTCCATTATTAGCCCCATAGCTATGCCGGCTACGTGCTTTTTGAGAGGCACTCCTGCATCAAATAGAGCCAAAGAACCAGCACAAACAGTTGCCATAGAAGTAGAGCCATTTGACTCAAGGATGTTAGAGACTACCCTTATAATGTAAGGAAACTCTGTCTCTGGTGGTATAAGTGGCTCTATCGCCCTTTCTGCCAGAGCACCGTGTCCTATTTCTCTTCTTCTTGGTGGACCCCATGGCTTGGCTTCGCCAGTAGAGAAGGGTGGAAAGTTATAGTGGAGCATAAACCTCTTGAAGGTTTCACCTTCGTATATGCTTTCCACCATCTGACCTTCTTCTGGTGAGCCTAAGGTGGCTGTGGCAAAAGCCTGGGTTTGACCCCTTGTGAATATGGCACTGCCGTGTGGTCTCTCAAAGGGATGAACTTGTATGCTTATGGGTCTTATGTCCTTGGGTCCTCTTCCATCTATGCGTCTGCCCTCTTGGAGGACTTGTCTTCTCATCAGCTTGCTTATGAGCTTTTTGTAATTGTAGGAGAGCTTAAAGTGTAAGTCTTCTGGGATTTGATAGCTTTCTATGAACTCCTTGAGTATGTCAGACTGGAAGGTTTTCCTTTCCCTTTTATCTGATATACCAAAGGACTGGATTATCTTTGGAGTGCAAAATTCTTCAAGTTGTTTCTGAAGCTCTTGTGGAAGCTCCATACCTTCAAAAGAAACCTTTGGAACTCCAATCTTCTCCCTTAGCTCTTCTTGAGCTCTTATAAGGTTCTGTATAGCGGAAAGTCCAAAATATAGAGCTTCTGCAAGGGTATCCTCGTCCACCTCCTTTGCACCGCCTTCCACCATAACTATAGCATCCTTGCTCCCTGCCATAACTATCTCAAGGTCTGCCCTCTGTCTTTCCTCATAAGTGGGGTTTGCCATAAACTTGCCATCTACCCTGCAAACCCTCACTCCTGCTATGGGACCATCAAAGGGTATGCGAGATATATGTAAGGCAGCAGAAGCTCCAGTTATGGCAAGCACATCTGGGTCATATTTGTCATCCGCAGAAAGAGTAAGTGCGGTGATTATCACGTCATGGAAAAAGCCCTCTGGAAGCATGGGTCTTATGGGTCTGTCTATAACCCTTGAAACGAGGATTTCTCTCTCTGTAGGCTTTCCTTCCCTTTTTACAAAACCTCCTGGAATTTTACCCCAAGCGGAGGACTGTTCCCTGTAGTCTACAGAAAGTGGAACAAAGTCTACACCCTGCACAGGCTCTTCGGACATAACCGCAGTCACCAACACTGCGGTCTCACCCTGACGAACAACCACCGCACCGTCTGCCAACTTGGCATAAAGTCCCGTCTCTATAGAAATTTCAGACTCTCCCAACTTTGCCACCACCCTTTCCATCATCTCACCTTCAACCCAAGCCTTTCCACTACTTCTAAATATTTCTTGTAGTCCCTCTCCTTGAGGTATTCAAGGTGTCTTCTCCTTGCGTGTATAAGGGCTATAAGACCGCGTCTTGAGTGCACATCCTTTTTGTGCTTTTTGAGATGCTCTGTGAGCTTGTTTATACGCTCTGTAAGTATGGCTATCTGCACCTCTGGGGAACCTGTGTCTTTGTCATGCCTTTGGAAGCTCCTTATAACCTCTTCCTTTAACACCTTTGGTAATGCCATCTCTTTCCTCCTGAGTTTCTTCAAAAGATATTATTATATCTCAACCACCACCGTATTCGCTCTGGTCTATTTCCATGAGAAACTCTTCCACCATGTCCTTTATGAGCTTTGCGGTCTCTTCAACTGGGGTATCAAAGTAATACTCAAAAAGCTCTATTTTTCTCTCATAGGAATGTTGCTCGTCTGTGTAGTATCTCAGGAGGAGGTAGGGAACTTTAAGGCTTTTGTCAAAGTTTGGGTTTTCGGGAGTTATAAGTTCATATTCTACATCAAGACCGCTCAGGCTTTCCTCGAGGACTTTCCTTAGTTCTTCAATCTTTCCACTGTAAATTTTCCAGTCTTTCATGGTTAAATATTTTACAATGGAAGGGGTATCCATAGAGGATAAAATCCTAAACCTTATCAAGAATAGCAAAAAGCCTCTTAGCTTTGAGGAAATACTCAATAGGCTTGGGCTTGACCAGAAGGGAAGAAAAAGCCTAAAAAAGGCTCTTAAGTCCCTTAGGAAGTCTGGTAAGGTTCTTTTACAGAAGGGTAAGTATTCCTATGCAGAAGAAGAGATAGTAAGCGGAAAGGTAATACCCTACCCTGCGGGCTTTGGCTTCTTGCAGATAGGCGAAGGTAAAAAGGACATATACATACCTCCCTTTGAGATGGAGAGGCTCTTCGGGGGCGACGTAGTAAAGGCGAAGGTTGTGGAATATAAGGGTAAAAAGGAGATAAGAGTCCTTAGAGTCCTAAAGAGGGCAAAAAAGGAAATAGTTTGTAAGCTCCTTAAAAGAAAAAAGTTCTGTCTTGGTATACCTGTGGATGAAAACCAGCATCAAACCATACTTCTTGAAGGAGACAAGTGTCAAGACCTAAAGGATGGCACTCTTGTGGTTGTGGAGATAAAGAAGTTTCCTACAAAGGAAAATCCTGCGGTATTTAGAATAAAGGAAGTACTCGGTCATCCTGAGGATAAAAACCTCGTTATAGAGGTGCTTATAAGAAAGTATAACTTGCCAACCTCATATTCTGAGGAGGTTTTGAAGGAAGTAGGAGCTATCCAAGTAGACCTTAACAAAGAGCTAAGAAATAGAAAAGACCTAAGAGACCAGTTATGTTTTACCATAGACCCAGAGAGGGCAAAGGACTTTGACGATGCGGTTGCCATAGAGAAAACTCCTGAGGGATATAGGCTTTGGGTTCACATTGCAGATGTTTCCTACTTTGTTAAGGAGGGTTCTGCAACGGATAGGGAGGCTTTCAAGAGAGGTTTTACCTTCTACCTGCCTGATAGAGCATTGCATATGCTTCCAGAAAGGCTCGCGGGTGACCTTTGTAGCCTTAGACCCAACGAAGACAGGCTTGCCTTTACCTGTGAGATGCACTTTGATGAGAAGGGTAGCCTATTAGATTATGACATATACGAAAGCGTCATAAGGAGTAAGGCAAGGCTTACTTATAACGAAGCCCTTAGGTTCATAGTGGGTGACCCATCTCTTGAGGGGAAATATCCACAACTTGTAAAACCTCTTAGGCTTATGGAAGACCTCTACAGAATACTCTCAAGGATGAGGTGGGAAAGAGGAAGCATAGACTTTGACCTGCCAGAGGCGGAGCTTGTGGTGGACGAATTTGGTGAGCCTGTTGCTCTTATGCCTTATGAGAGACATGTTGCTCATAGGATAATAGAGCAGTTCATGGTCTCTGCAAACGAAGCTGTAGCTATGCATCTTGAAAGTATGGGATATCCATGCCTCTATAGGGTTCATGAAAAGCCAGACCCTCAAAAGGTGGAAAACCTTCTTGAAATTCTTGCAGGGCTTGGCTACAAGGTTAAAAAGCCTTCGCTAAGTCCCAAGTTTTTCCAAAAGATAATAGAGGATTTTGAGGGGCGTCCAGAGGAAAATCTTGTAAGGTTTCTCACCCTCAGAAGCATGAAAAGGGCTCATTACTCTCCTCACAACCTTGGACACTTCGGTCTTGCATCAGAGCATTACGCCCACTTTACCTCACCCATAAGAAGATATCCAGACCTAATAGTCCATAGACTTCTTAAAAAGGCTCTAAGAGGTCAGGATATAAACTACGAAAAGAGCCTTGAGTATCTTGAAATGGCAGGCATGCACCTTTCACAGCAGGAAAGACTTGCGGAGGAGGTAGAAAGAGAAGCCATAGACAGGCTAAAGGTGCGCTTCATGAAGGCTCATATTGGCGAGGAATTTGAAGGTATCATAACCGGCGTTGTTTCCTTTGGCATATTTGTGGAGGTGCAAGAATACCTTGTTGAAGGACTTGTAAACATAACAAACCTCAAGGAAGACCAATACATATACGATGAGCCAGCTCACAGGCTTGTGGGTGTAAATACCGGCAAAGTGTATAGACTTGGAGATAGGGTAAGGGTCAAGGTGGTGGGCGTGGACGAAGATAGGGCAAGGCTTGAGCTTGTATTAGTTTAGAGAACCTCTAACTTTGCCCTCAAGGCTCCTACTGCTTTAATGGCTTGCAGGACTGATATTATCTCTCTTGGCGTTGCACCTATTCTGTTAAGAGACTCCACAAGTTGCGAAACGGTAGCACCTCTAAGCTCCACAAGTCTTGCCTCTTTTTCTTGAACCTTGAGTTCTGTTCTGGGAACTACTCTTGTTTCTCCGGGAGAAAGGGGAGGTGGCTGGACTACTTCAGGGGTTTCTCTTATTGTTATAGTAAGACTACCTACAGCTACGGAGACTGGGTTTATGCTTACATCTCCACCCAAGAGAACAACGCCAGTCCTACTGTCTATTACCACTCTGGCAAAGGATGGGACGTCAATATTTATATCTTCAACCGTTGCAAGAAATTCAACAGGGTTTATGCCATGAGGAATTTTCAGTCTTACCGTGCTCGCATCAAGGGCTTGGGCAATCTGCATGCCAAACTCTGCATTTATCCTGTCTTGTATAAGCTTTGTAGTGGTAAAGCTTGGATTGTCAAGGTATAAATTGACCTCTTGAGGTATGCCTTGGAAAGGAACTTCTCTCTCCACAACCGCACCGTTTGGTATCCTGCCTATTGTGGGCGTGTTTTTTATTTGCTGAGCCCCCCTACCTCTTGCCTCATAGCCACTTACAATAACCTGACCTTGAGCTAAAGCGTAGACTTCGCCATCTGGTCCTCTAAGTGGAGTAAGAACAAGAGTACCGCCTTCAAGGCTTTTGGCATCACCTATGGAGGAGACCTCCACATCTATAGGCATCCCCGGCTTTGCGTAGGGTGGTAGCTTGGCAGTAACCATCACCGCGGCTACATTTTTTGTGGTCATCCTCCTTGGGTCTACCACTATACCCATCCTATTTAGCATATTGGCTATGCTTTTTACTGTAAAGAGAGTGCTTTTGCCATCGCCCGTTCCCCTAAGTCCTACCACAAGACCATAACCTACAAGGTAATTACTCCTGCTTCCTTCTATAGTTGCCACATCTCCTATGCGCGTGGCGAAGCTAAAAGAAAATAGAAGTATCAGAAAGGCAAGACCTTTGCTAATATTCTTGCAAACCATCCTGGGCTACCTCCATCTGCCAGAAAACCCTTTCCATCTATAAGGACTTCAAGGTTTGATATTTTGTCGCTTGTAATCGTGTTTGTGCTATCTATATCTTCTGGTCTAACTATGCCTCTAAGTGCCACCTCTCTCTGGGCGTTGTTCATGATTATGTTTTTCTTAGCTTCTATAAGCATTGTATTGTTGGGATAGACCTTCATAACTCTGCCTGCAAGCCTTGTAGTGAGGACGCCTGTTTGTTGAACTTTACCAGACCCCTTTGTGTTCATCTGCCCAGAAGCCTGACCACCTATATCCGCAAGGGTGTTTTGCGAGATACCAAAAAAGGAGCTAATACCTTGCTGAAAAGCTGATGACCTTTGCGTTTGATTTGAGAGACTTTCCACTGCATTTATACTTTCCACTACTTGAAGGAATATAATATCCCCAACTTTGCTCGCCCTTCTTTCTGAGTATAAGTCTTGGTAGCCGTTTTTTGGCATAATACTTCCTCTTGAAGCATACTCATTTTTTTCTTCACCAGCGGGGTAGGGGTTTTTCTTTTCGTATTCCTCCAAGGTGCTAAGCTTCGGACCACAGGAAAAAACTAAAAGTATTGTAGTTAAAATCCACAATCTCCCCATATCTAATAATTTAATCCTTTTCCCACTTTTTGTTAATAGAAACTTCTACTTCTACAGGAACTCGCTTAAGCACTATCTTACCTGCATGCTTCATTGCTCTTTCTAATAGTTCCTTTAGTCTCTCTGCGGTATTTTCGTCGCACTCTACCAACACTTCGTCGTGCACAAGGTTAACCACATTAGCCTTGAGGTTTTCTCTTCTGAGCTCTGCGTCAAACATAAGGACAGAAAGTTTAAGAAGGTCTGCACCTGTGCCTTGTATTGGGTAGTTTACTGCATCTGGAAAGGTATGAGCTATGTAGGGTCTTCCAAGCAGTGTATACCCTCTTGATTCTTTGAACTCTTTTAGCTCTTTTTTTACCCTCTCGTGCCATGCCCTTATGGTAGTGTAGTATCCAAAAAAGCTCTCTCTTATTTTCTCTGCGTTCTCAAGAGAGAGGTTCACTCCGTATGTCTTTGCATACTCCACAAGACCCTTTGCGGATATGCCATATATGAGACCAAAGTTTACCGCCTTTGCAAGCTGACGCTCTTCCTTTGTTATCTGGTCTTCGGGTTTGCCCAAAAATACGCTTGCAGTGTAGCGATGAAGGTCTCTACCCTCAATGAACGCCTGAATCATCTTCTCTTCACCCACATATTCGCTCGCTATCCTTAACTCAATTTGAGAAAAGTCCGCTATGACGAAGGTCTTTCCATCCTCTGCCTTGAAGATGCTCCTGAGGTTTCTTGGTATGTTTTGCACGTTTGGGTTCATGCTTGCCATCCTGCCAGTTATAGCACCTATTTGCTTAAACTCAGGATATACTCTGTTGCCCTTAAGCTTTTCTTTTATCTCTTGGAGTTTTTCTATAGTCTTTTTCAAGGCTCTTATTTCAAGAAGTTCAGATACTACAGGATGTAGAGAATGCTCCGCCAACGCCTTATCATCGGTAGAAACATTACCCTTTTCCGTCTTTGGAAGGTCAAGACTAAACTTTTTTGTAAGAAGGTCTCCCACTTGCTTAGGAGACATAGGGTCAGTCCTGTAGCGAAACATAAAGTCCATTACCTTTTTCTGGAGTAGCTTTTCCTGTTCCTTTAACTTTTTCTCCAACTCTTCTCTGTCCACTGGTATACCCACCATTTCTAACTTTGCAGTCTCTTGCACAAAAGCCATCTCCACTATGGCGACTGGATTGGTAAGCCCGAAAACCTTTGAAGTTCTTGTCTTTAGCAAAACCTCTTCCCTGTGAGTTTGTTCATTGAGTTTTTCAAGAAAAAGATAAAAAAGGTCTCTCACCACCTTAACGTCCAAGGCAGCATATTCAAGCTGTTCTTTTCCAAGAAAGGCTTGTCCCCAGTTTGATGCCTGAAGCCCCTTGTCCAGAACCTGCCCCAAATAGTGCATGGCTACCTTTTGAAGGGAGTGCTTATCTGTATTCCCAAGAAGCTGGCTCGCTATCATAGTATCAAAGACCGCATAGGGTTCTATTCCATAGGCGTATAGATATTTAAGGTCAAACTTCAAATTATGCCCCACTATGCCTCTTTCAGAAAGGAGTTTCTTGAGGAAAAGCACGCCCTCTTCTCCAAGGTCAAAAAGGTCCAGTATGAATATGTCTTCTTGCCCCCCAACCTGAGCGAGTCTTATCTGGTCACCAGAGACTTCCGTGTCAAAGAACAGGTATCTTTCCCCCTTGAGATGCTCGTATACGCCAGCAAGCCTTTCCTTTGATGTTATATAACTAAACTTTGGCATCATGTTTTAGACTAACCTTTTCAAGGTCTATCCACATGGCTATCTCATCGCAAGAGGGAAATTTAACACAATTTATACACTCGCCCCAGACCTTGTGAGGTAGTTTCATCTTCTCTACTTCTTCAAAGTTTAGCTTTGAGAAAAAGCCCTGAGCGTAAGTGAGGACAAAGACCCTTTTAACACCGAGCTCTTCCGCCTCCTTCAAACACATTTCCACAAGCATGGTGCCTATGCCCTTACCCTTATGCTCTTCGCTTACCGCAAGGCTTTTTATCTCCGCAAGGTCTTCCCAGACTATGTGGAGACTTGCACAACCTATAAGATTGCCACCTTCTTCGCAGACCCAGAAATCCCTTATGTTCTCGTATATGGAGTTAAGGCTTCTGGGAAGTAAGATTCCTTCTTTGGCATACTGGTTTATCAGCTTATATATCTCTCCTGCGTCTTTTAGCCTTGCCCTTCTAATCACCATTCGAAGCTCTGAACTACTATGTATCCTTGCTTGCTCGCCTCTTCCAGAAAGCTCTTGCTGGCAAAGTGAGTAACTATGACTGGCACTACATTCTCCTCAGTGTATTCTCTATACTCCTCAAGCACAACCCTTATCTTCTCCTCTAACTCTTCAAAGATATCCTTAGCTCTTTCCGGACCTATGGCTAACCTGCTTTTTGCTTCGCCCACTATTAAAACCCTTTCTCCGTTCCTTTCTCCCTCCGCCAAAAGGTTTATTTCCTTCCCGTTGACCTCTTTTCTTATTATGCGAGTATGAACCTTTATACCAAACTTTCTCTCAAGGTAGCCAGGCAAGTTCCTATAAGCCTCATTTTCAAGCATATAACCCATTGTTTGGTCTATGCCACCAAGTTTTCTGTTAAGTTCCCTTTGAGACTCCATAAACTCTTGGAAAACCCTTTGGGTTTTTTTAGATTCCTCAGAAAGTTCAGCAAGCTTTTGCTCACTTATTCTTTGTGCTTCACGCAGTGCTTTGGCTGATTCATCATTTTCCCTTTGAGCCTCTGTAAGCTCCGCCATTTTCTGCTCGGTTATCTTTTGTGCTTCACGCAGTTCTTTAGCTGATTCCTCGTTCCTCTTTTGAGCCTCTGCAAGCTCAGCAAACTTTTGCTCGGTTATTTTTCTGTATTCTCTAAATTCCTCCTCACTTCTCTTTTGAACCTCTATGAGTTCTGCCATCTTCTGCTCGGTTATCTTTTGTGCTTCACGCAGTTCTTTAGCTGATTCCTCGTTTCTTCTTTGAGCCTCTGTAAGTTCCTTGATTGCTTGTTGTGTTTGCCTTTGAGCCTCTGCAAGCTCCGCTATCTTTTGCTCGGTTATCTTTTGTGCTTCACGCAATTCTTTAGCTGATTCCTCGTTTCTCCTTTGAGCTTCTTTAAGTTCTTTGATTGCTTGCTGTGTTTGTCTTTGAGCATCCGCAAGCTCTGCAAACCTTTGCTCGGTTATCCTCCTGTATTCTTTGAGTTCTTCCTCGTTCCTCTTCTGAGCCTCTGCAAGCTCTGCAAACTTTTGCTCTGTTATTTTCCTGTATTCTCTAAACTCTTCCTCACTTCTCTTTTGAGCCTCTATGAGTTCTGCCATTTTCTGCTCGGTTATCTTTTGTGCTTCACGCAGTTCTTTAATTGATTCCTCGTTTCTCCTTTGAGCCTCCGTAAGTTCTTTGATTGCTTGTTGTGTTTGCCTTTGAGCCTCTGTAAGTTCTGCCATCTTTTGCTCGGTTATCTTCTGTGCCTCATGGAGTTCCTTAATTGATTCTTCTGTCTTCCTCTGTGCTTCCGTAAGTTCTGCTATCCTTTGTTCATTTAACTTTTGGGCTTCCTTAAGCTCCAAGATGCTTTCATCCACCTTTCTTTGGTTTTGAGCAAGCTCTCTGACCACATCCCTCAGAGACTCAATGGAGTTTTCAAGTCGGATTATAGCCTCTTTTACTTCCATAAAGTCGGTAGCCTTCACCAACTTGTCTAAAAACTTAATAAACTCAGTAAGCACTTCCACCTGCTCTGGAGTAAAGACCGCTCGCATCTTTGAAAGGAGCTCTTCCACCGTCATCCCTTTAAAATATAGTCAAGGTCTTTGTAAAAGTTTGGGTATGAAATGGCTACACATTCGGGTTCATCTATCACAGTCTCTCCCTCCGCCACAAGCCCCGCTACGGAAAAAGCCATGGCTATCCTATGGTCTTTGTAGGTCTTTATGGTAGCACCCTTGAGGCTTTCAACGCCCTCTATCTCAAAGCCATCTTCAAGCTCCTCTACTTTTGCACCCATAGACCTAAGGTTTTCAACCACTGCCCTTATACGGTCGCTTTCTTTTACGCGAAGCTCCTGAGCACCCCTTACCATAGACTTTCCTTCCGCAAGAGCCATAACCACTGCCAAAATAGGAATCTCATCTATCATAGAAGGCACCTCTTCTGGCAAAACTTCCCCACCCTTTAGTCTTCCACTATACCTAACGCAAACATCCGCTACTGGCTCTCCAGATAGCTCCCTTAGGTTTTCATACCTTATGTCCGCTCCCATCTGTCTGAGTTTTCTAAAAAAGCCATCCCTCGTAGGATTTACAAGGACATCTTTAAGGACAAGCTCCGAGCCTTCAAGAAGGCAAGCCAAAGCGATAAAAAAGCTCGCAGAGGATGGGTCCGCAGGACAGAATATCTCAGTAGCTTTAAGGCTTTGCCCTCCCGTGAGCTTTACCACATGACCCTCCTGTCCCTCTAACTGAATAATCTCCACACCAAAGGCTCTTAACATTCTTTCCGTATGGTCTCTTGAAAGGACAGGCTCTAAAACCTCCGTGTATCCTTCCGCCCTTAGCCCTGCAAGCAAAAGGGCAGACTTTACCTGTGCGGAAGCCTTTCTATTAAAGAAGGAAATACCCCTTAACTTACCACCTCTTATGCACACAGGAAGTTTATTCCCCTTTTCCCTCCCATCAAGAAAGGCTCCCATCTGTCTGAGAGGCTCTACCACTCTTAGCATAGGTCTTTGCCTTAGGCTTTCATCCCCAGTTATGACACTGAAAAAGTCTTGAGTGGCTAACACCCCCATCATAAGCCTTGCGGTAGTGCCAGAGTTTTTGGCATCGAGCACCTCAAGTGGCTCACGAAACTGATATCCCCTTCCAATTACCCTTAGGTTCTTTCCCTTTCTCTTCACTTCCACGCCAAGTTTTTTTACTATATCTAAGGTTGCCTTTGTGTCTTCGGAAGCTAACCACTCTTTTATGTGGCTTTCACCCTCTGCTATGGCAGAGAATATTACCGCCCTATGGGATATGGACTTGTCTGAGGGAACTCTTAGCTCGCCTTTTGCCTTTTTTGCCCTTCTTAGTTTAAGCATATGACTATTCTACCAAAAGCAGGTAAATTCCTATGAAAAGCCCCCACACTATTACAAAGAACCTTACCACCTTTGGCTTAAACCTTTGAGAGATTTTTGCTCCTGCATATCCACCAAGAGCAAAGCCCGGCATCATAAAAAGTGCGTAAGCCCAGCTTACCTTACCACTAAATATGAAAATAAAAGCACCAATGAGGTTTATAGAAAAGCCAAGAAGGTTTTTTAGCCCATTTGCGGTGTGTATGTGATACACTCCAGAAAGCGTTAGGCTCGCCAGCATCATTATGCCTATGCCTGCACCAAAGTAACTTCCATATACGCCAGTTATAAACTGAAGGAAAAGAGGCAAAAGCAAGGGAAGGTTTTTCTCTTGAATTACAAACTTAGCCAAAAATCTTCGTATGACCTCGCTAAAGGCAAGCATAAAGACCGCAAAGAATATGAGAAAGGGTACTATGGACTTAAAGGTTTGAGAGGGTGTTTTCATTAAAAGCACCGCACCCACTACCGCACCTACAGTAGAAGAGATAAGAAAAGGCAGAATAAGGCTTTTTACCTCCTGTATCCTTTTCCTAAAACCAAAAGCACCAGAAAGGGAGCCTACCCAGAGAGCAACGGTGTTTGTTATGTTGGCAACCACTGGGTCAAGCCCAAGCCATAGGAGTGTGGGAAAGGTAATAAGTGTCCCACCACCTGCAACTGAGTTTATAGCTCCTGCCAAAAAGGCAGAGCAGAAGGATACAAGAAAGTATGCCATTAAATTATCTTTCCAAACTCCTCAAACTTAAACCTGTAAGCCCTTGGCAAAAGCTCTTTGGATGGGTCCTTGTATCCTATGGCTATTATCATAGGCACTACCTTGTGGTCTTCTATTTGCAAAAATTCCTTAAGCCTTGCCTCGTCGTAGCCTTCCATGGGATGGGTCTCAAGCCCGTAGGCTCTGGCAGTTATCATTATAGTCATACCGAAAAGGGCTGTGTCTCTAACCGCTTTTCTGAAGGCTCTTTGAGGGTCTTGCCAACCTGCCATAATTTGGTTCTTTAGGCTTTCTTTTGCCTCTGGCTTTATATAGCCCAGCTCCTCCCAGCTTTGCAAAACTCTGTCCACATGCTCAAAGCCTGCCCTTGTGTTGGCAATAAGCACTATGTTAGCACTGGCATCTTCCACCTTTTGTTGGTTGTAGCATATTTCCCTTAGCCTCTTCTTTTTCTCCTTATCCTTTACCACTATAACTTCCCATGGTTGAAGGTTGTAGCCAGAGGGTGCGGTTGCGGAAACCTCAAGTATCTCCTTTATTATTTCATCTGGCACATCCCTTATTGGGTCAAAAAAGGTAATAGACCTCCTTTCTGTGATTAACCTTAAACATTCCTTCATAGCACCGCCTCCAGCTCTTTCTTGACCTTGTCTAACATGGCTTTCCTTTCGTCGTCTCTCACGTATGGCACTGCATACAGGAAAAGATGTCTTATTACTTCAATGCCGCAGAACTTGAAAATGCCAATATCCGTGGTCTTTATTAGGCACTCCTCCATGCCTGAGGGTCTATAGTCAGGTTCAGAAGCTCCAAGGGTGTTTATTACGAAGGCTTTTTTGTCAGAGAGAAGTCCAACAAGCTCTCCATCTCTTTCTTCGTAAGCAAAACCGTAGCTAAAAACCCTATCTATGTAGCCCTTTAGGATTGCAGGCATGCCTGTCCACCATATGGGATATACAAAGACCAAAAGTTTTGCACCTTTTATTATCTCCTGCTCCCTTCTTATGTCCTCTGGCACGCCACCCGATAAAAAGGTTTCAAAATCCCTTGCGGACAAGATAGGATTAAACTCAAGGGCATAAAGGTCTCTCAAGCTGTATTTAACACCCTTGGCGGACAAAGTCTCAAGGACAACTTCCTTTATAGCCTTGTTGAAGCTCTTTGGGTTTGGATGGGCGTAAATTACACATACCATCTTATACCTCCTTTGTCTGAAAGACTAAAAAATAATGGTATGGAAATATGGCATGGCTTTCTATAAGTTTAAAGCCTTCTTTTTGCATAAAGTCAATGACCTTTTCCTCTGGAATTCTATCCTCAAGGGGTGGTCCTGCTGGTGATGGTATGGGATGCCAGTCAATGAGGATTATCTTGTGGGTGGTTATCCTGTTTACTTCCTCCATAAAGGCTTTGGGCTCTAAAAGTTCATGAAATAGGTTTGCAAGAAGGCTGAAATTTACCGATTTGTCCTCAAGAGGTATACGGTTTTCTCCACACTGGATATATTCTATATTTCTAAGGTTCTTAGCCCTTTCTCTGCACCTATCTAACATAAAGCCTGACTGGTCTATGGCATAGACCTTTTTTACCCTTTCCGCAAGGGGTATGGTAAAGTATCCTGGACCACACCCAATATCTGCCCAAACCTCCTCTTTGTTTGGCTTTGCTACTTTGAAAAAGTCCTCAAGGTTTTGCCAACTTTGTCTTTCTGGCAAAAGAAGCACCTGCCAGTTTTCTTCTGGAAACTTAAAGGCCATCTATTCCTCCTGAAGTTGATACTTCCAGTAGTCCATAGCTTCCTTAACGGACTCAAGGTTGTTTCTAAAGTCATCCATAAGAGCCTTTATGAACCTTTCACAACCTTCCATTGGAGCGTAGCCCGCACACTCTTCCGCCTCCTCCGCACAATCTGGCTTAGGCTTTCAAGCCTTCTTAGATACTCTTTTGCCTTTCCCCTGTCAAAGTTTTCCATGACAACCTCCTATAGCTTTATTTCTACCCTTGAATTTTCATCGTATAGATATAGCTTTCCTTCCTCTTCATCCCTTGTTCTCTTGTGGGAACCATCACAGAAGGGAAACTTCTTGGAGAGCCCACACTGGCACAGATAATAGGTCTCTTCCCCTATCTGAAGTTTGTATGGACCTTTTTCTATTAGCTTTACAAGTCTTGCCATGTTTATACCTCCTTTTCTGGTGGATTGTATAGAAAACCCGTGAGACCGCCCCACAGGTCATCTATCTGATGTTTTAGCACACATCCCAAATCCCTTGTGCCGAAGGATATGCCAAAAAGCCCGAACCAGCCTGTATAGAACATATCAAGCACTACCATAACCCACCCATCTGAGAAACAAAAAGAAAACACCAAAAGTTTACACCTTTTATCACACTCATGGCTTTTCACCTCTGCTTTTGAGTTTAAACCCACTTCGTATATGTGTCAAGAAGTATCTTAGAGAGTAAACTTGGTTATGTGCCAGAGGGTTTGGAGGAAAGGGTAAGAGGGGACTGTTTCAAAATTTGTGTAAATTCTGCCATACTTCATAACATACCTTCAAAAGGAATTATTAGCTGAGACTATATCCTCTTGCCCATTCAACTCCTAACACCTTACAATGGCTTGAGGCATAAGGTCTTTGAGTAGCTCACTGAACTCCCTGCGGTATTGTTCTGTTTTCTCCTTGCTTGGCTGTTTTGTATTAACACCTCCTTACTTTATTTTTACACAATGGAT
>JAXSOH010000024.1:0-20550 GCA_037925805.1 Aquificaceae bacterium | reverse complement strand
CTTCTTGGAAAAGGGATGGGTCAATAAGAAGTTCACCTCTTTTGACCAGTTCTTTGTTGTAGTCTTTTTTGACTTTCATACCTAATTATTTTATCAGTGGTGTTATTGGACAGAGTACTCCCTAACTATATCTCTTGATAACCTCTAACTCAGGTTATAATATAACTCTCATGAAGTTTTACATAACCACACCCATATACTATGTAAACGACGTTCCTCACATAGGACACGCCTATACCACCATATCTGCGGATGTTTTGGCAAGGTATTACAGAAAAAGAGGCTACGAAGTCTTTTTTCTGACTGGCACTGACGAGCATGGTCTTAAGATACAAAAGTCCGCAGAGGAAAAGGGTGTAAACCCAAAGGAACTGGCAGACCAAAACTCTGAGAACTTCAAAAAGCTCTGGGAGTTTATGAGTATAAGCTATGACAGATTTATAAGGACTACAGACCCAGACCATGTGGAACTGGTAAAGGAAGTTTTCATAAAGAGCTACGAGAGGGGAGACATATACCTTGGAGAATACGAAGGCTGGTATTGTGTAGGCTGTGAGGAGTTTAAGCCAGAAGGAGAGCTTTTAGAAGGACATGTTTGTCCCATACACTTAAAGCCTTGCGACTACATAAAAGAGCCTTCTTACTTCTTTAGGCTTTCCAAGTATGAGAAGGTGCTCCTTGACCTGTATGAAAACGCTCCAGACTTTATTATGCCAAGCTACAGGAAAAAGGAGGTAATAGCCTTTGTAAAACAAGGACTAAAAGACCTCTCCATAACCAGACCAAGAAGCAGAGTAAAGTGGGGTATAGAAGTGCCCTTTGACCCAGAGCATACCATATATGTGTGGTTTGATGCCTTGTTTAACTACGTGTCTGCGGTAAGGGACAAACCGCACCTTTGGCCTGCAGACCTGCACCTTGTGGGAAAGGACATTCTTAGGTTTCATACAGTTTATTGGCCCGCCTTTCTCCTTTCAGTAGGACTGGAAATTCCAAAGAGGGTTTTTGCCCATGGCTGGTGGAAGGTGGAAGGTCAAAAGATGTCCAAGTCTTTGGGAAATGTGATAAGTCCTTACGATTTTGTAAAGGAATGGGGGTTGGATGAGGCAAGGTATTTCCTTTTGAGGGATATGCCCTTTGGAGAGGACGGAGACATAAGGAGAGAAGCCATCCTAAACAGGCTAAACGGTGAGCTTGCCAACGAGATAGGAAACCTCTTTAGCAGGGTAATGGCTATGGACATAAAGTATCTTGGTGGGAAGGTTTCTGGTGGAAAGGATATGGAGTATGAGAACTTTGCAAGGCAGGTGGTAGAGGAATACGAAGGGTGCATGCAGAGGGTAGACTTTTATAATGCCCTTGAGGCAGTGCTAAGGCTTTCTGGGTATTTAAACAAGTATGTGGACTCAAAAGCACCTTGGAGCTTGGCAAAGAGCGATGAAGCAGAGCTAAAAAGGGTCTTGTATACCCTTACTGATGGCATACACCTTTTGGCAAACCTACTTGAACCCTTTATGCCAAACAAAATGCAAGAAGCCTTGAACTTAATGAGCTGTGAGCCAACACAGGGTTTGCTAATGCCTTATATGAGGTCTGAGTATTTTGTAAAGGATAGGGCTGTTCTGTTTCCAAAGAGGGGATAGTCAAAAAGCTACTTAGACCTCATAAGGCTAATATAACCACAGGAGCAAGCCTAAAGCCTAACCTACCTACTGCTAATAGTTTCAACTCCACACGGTGGATTAGCAACTTAAAGATAGGGGGAAAGGAGTTCACAGTTTATAGACTGGTTTTAACTCCACACGGTAGATTAGCAACAGAAGGGAAAAAATTTATATTCTATACGCCAATAATACGTTTCAATTCCACACGGTAGATTAGCAACGTAGGAAAGGGACCTTCTCCCACCCTTGTGGTGTAGGGTTTCAACTCCACACGGTAGATTAGCAACCCGTAAACAGCACATAGAAAATAATAAGACATATCAAGCATTTTGTCAAGGGGGCACCCCTCTCAAATTGAAGTAATTTTTCGCAAACCTTTAGTAATGCATAGTTGAGTGTGAAATTATCAAATTTAAAACCTTGAGAGACAAGGCTTTGAAGCATACGCCGTATTGCCGTAAAACCGTATTTATGTTTTTACGGCGTTATGGTTATACGGTCATATGGCATAATATAAGCTATGAAAGACAAGGCTCAGAAAAGGCAGAGATTCAAGAAAACCACTATCATCTTACCTTGCGACCTTTGGGAAAGCCTGCGTATAGAGAGCATAAAAAGGAACACCTCAATGGGAGAGCTAATAGCAAAGAAGTTAAGGGAGTTAGAGGAGCTAAGGCAAAAGACCGCCATAATGGAATTTGACGAAGAGGAACTTCTCAAACCTCTTTAGTCAATACTACCCCCTTGCTCTCAAAAACCAAAAACCCTATTCAATTGCCAAGATGTCATGGGTCTATAAGACCCTAAAACTTTCTGTAAAGATTATATCACAGTTTACCCTTTCTTGCTCTTTGCAGAAAATTGTGTGCAAGCTTTATGGGCTCTGGTATGTGGTAAATGGATGTTTTAAGAAGGAGGTCAACGGCAGTCCTTAGGCTTATTCTGTGTCCCACTGAAACATACACAGGCTCTGTGTTGTCCTTTGTCCTCAAAATTGCTCCTACTTTGATGTCTTAAAATTCTATCATTGGAGTTTTTGGAGGTTTAAAAACTTTTCCTTTGGGGCATAGAGGAGTGCCTTAGCTTGAGCTGAAAAACACTATACGGTCTATGGGCTAAATAAGTTCTAAGAAAGCCAAACAACTTCCTTTTGTAAAACCTCTCTGTAAAACCTTGTATCCTTTAGCTTTTCTATTTCCTCTTCTGTATAAACCAGCAAGTCCGCAGGCACAGGAAGTTCAGTGGTATCAAAGGCAAGAGGTCTTCTTATAAAGGGTTCATTGCTTTTGGAGACTATCACCACTATATCCACATCGCTTCCCACGTTCCAATCTCCTCTTGCGTAAGAGCCAAAATATCCCACCTTTACCACTTCAGGATGTTCTTTTTTTACCTTCTTCACCCATTCAATGAGAGCCTTTTCCACATCCTCCTTAGAGAACCATCTGAAGACGGACGAATTCAAGGACCTTGCTGGCATATTCTATCGCCTCCTTTGCTTGCTTTTGTGTAAAGTGTTCGTAAGGTGCACCCATAGGAAAGCCGTTGGGATATCTTGTGGGTATGTAATAAAGGTCAAGCACACGAGCGAGGTCTAAAAGCTCTTCAGGAATTTCTATTGGTAAATCCTTAAGTAGCCTACTAAGAGAATGACCCCACGCTTCTTGCTTAAAGTAATAGTGAAGAGCCTTTATAGCTTTTTCTGCGGACTGATGGCTGGCAAAGCATACCCATTTGTAATCCCCCATCTCCAAAGACCTTTTAGCATGCTCAAGGTCTCGCTCAGCCTGTTTATATGTAATTTTTGAAAAATATGAAACGCCCTTACCTTGATTATGGGACATACAGGGACATAGCGGAACATAAAGAAATACAAGGCTTTGACGCACATGTTAATAGAATCTGCCAAAAAGTGTTTCACATTTTTCAAACAAAAAAATTTTGGTCGTGATCTTT
The DNA here is from genome assembly GCA_037925805.1 of Aquificaceae bacterium. Classification (GTDB taxonomy): domain Bacteria; phylum Aquificota; class Aquificia; order Aquificales; family Aquificaceae; genus Pampinifervens. The sequence goes on along the minus strand of JAXSOH010000024.1, from coordinate 16,930 downwards.
GTTTGAAAAATAGTTCAAAGCCTTGTCTCTCAAGGGTTTAAAAACAGGGGGGTGTTTCACATTTTTCAAAAATTATAAAAATTGTAACATATGTAATTTATAATCTAATATCCAGCGGGTGTGGCGGAATTGGCAGACGCGCTGGACTCAGGATCCAGTGGGCTTATGCCCGTGAGGGTTCAACTCCCTCCACCCGCACCAAGAAGCCATGAGATTTCTAATATTTGGAGACATAATAGGAAAGCCTGGAAGAAAGGCACTTAGGTATTTTCTCGCAGGCTACAGGGATTTGGTGGACGTGGTGCTCGTTAATGTGGAAAACTCCGCAGGTGGCTTTGGTATAACAAAAAAGGTCTACGAAGAGCTACAAGGCATGGGCGTGGATATTATGACCTCTGGAAACCACATATGGGACAAAAAGGAAGTTTACCAATTTATAGACACCTCTCCCAACCTCCTGCGACCAGCCAACTATCCCGATGGTGTTCCTGGCAGAGGCTATGGTATCTTTGAGAAAAAGGACATAAGGTTTGCAGTTATAAACCTCATGGGTAGGTCTCTCTTAGACTCAAACCTTGAAAACCCCTTCTTGGTCTTTGATAGGCTTTACCAAGAGGTAAGTAAGGAAACTCCCATAGTGTTGGTAGACCTCCATGCGGAGACCACCTCAGAAAAGTGGGCTTTTGGCATATATGTGGATGGTAGGGCAAGTCTTGTTTATGGCACGCATACCCACGTGCCTACCGCAGACCAGATAATACTTAAAAAGGGAACAGCCTATACTTCCGATGTGGGTATGACAGGATGTTGGTATTCCGCAATAGGCATGAAACCCCAGCAAGCGATAGATAGGTTTACAAAGGGTATTCCCCAAAAGTATGAGGTAGAAGAAAAGGAAGACCTTGTGGTAAATGCCTTGCTCGTAGAAGTGGAAGAAAGCACTGGCAGAGCAAAGTCCATAGAGCGTCTACAGCAATACATCACAAGAGAAGAGCTCCTTGGAGCATAAATTTATACCATGCAAGAAACTAAAAGAAAGCCCAAGATAAGCCTAATATTGGAGAGCTTTACTCAACTTGAGAAAGCCTACGCAGACCTAAAGAAGAACCTATCCCTTCCTGAAGAGGAGTTTGTCTCCAATAAACTGCTCCAAGACAAGGTGAGGGTAGACTTCAATCTGGCTTTTGAAAGTGCTATGAGAGTCTGCAGGCATCTTTCTGCGGTCTATGACATAAAGACCACTTCAAAGGACTGCCTTCAGAAAATAGGTGAGCTTGTTGGTCTCTCTCAGGCACAAGCCTTGGGAGAGCTTACCCAGTTTTACATAAAGCACAGAGACCTAAGGGAAACCCTGCAGTCAGAAGAACTCTATCGCTCCCTTGTTAAGTTTTTGCCCCTTTTTAAGGAATACGCCAAAGCGGTAGTGGAGTTTGTCAAAAGGAAGACCAACAATCCCCTTCTTATAGACTTTGACCTTCTAAACGAAAAGGCAAAACACATAAAGGAGTCTGTGAAAAAAATAGACTTTGTGCTTTCTCAAGGCTTTGAGGAATTTTCAAAGACACCCATGTATTACGATAGGGTCAAATACTTCTATCAGGTCGCTTACGATAGCCTTTTTGATATATGCAAGCACCTTGCTCCTAAGTTTGGAGTGAGGAAGTTTGGAGATGACTGTCTTTCAAAGTTGGTGGAAGCTGGTGTTATTCCTCAAGAGTATTACATGGATGTTTTCAAGATGACGAACTTAAAAAACAAGCTCATAAGCACATGGGAAGTGAGCCCACAGGAGCTATATGAGAGGCTTATGGAGATAAAGGACAAGATTGAGCCTGTTATGAAGGAAATATCCAAAAGCCTGAAAAAACTCCTACAAAGTAGTCAAGGATAGATGGCTACTGGGTTATAAAAGGTGTCCCTTTCCACTGGTATCTTGCCTGCGGACCTTATGAGTTTTATGAGTCTTTCCTTTGTATGTCCCACCGCGGAGGTCGTTCCCGCAGAATGGACTATTTTTTCCTCTTGGATTGTCCCGTCAAGGTCATCCGCACCCATATTTAGAGCCACCTGTGCTACCCTCTCACCAAGGGTGACCCAGTATGCCTTTATGTGGTCAAAGTTATCCAAAAAGAGCCGTGATATGGCTATGGTTTTCAAATCATCCACAGAGGAAGTTCTTTTCCCTCCTATCCTTGTCCCCTCTGGCCAATAGGCAAGAGGTATAAAGACCTGAAAGCCTCCCCTTTCATCTTGCAGACTTCTGAGCCTTTCCATGTGTTCTACCCTTTCCTCGTAGGTCTCTAAGTGTCCATACAGCATGGTCGCATTGGTGGGAATTCCCAGCTTATGAGCGGTTCTATGCACCTGCAGATACTCTTCCGCATTAGCCTTGTAGGGTGCTATTATCCTTCTTACCCTCTCGGAGAATATCTCCGCACCACCCCCGGGTATGGCATCCAACCCCACAGACTTTAGCTCAAGCAGGATATCCTCGTAGCTCCTTCCTGATATCTTACTCATATGGTGTATCTCTATGGCGGTCCACGCCTTTACCACCATATCTGGAAAAGCCCTCTTTATCTCCCTCACAAGGTTTACGTAGTGCTCCACCTTCCAATGCGGTGGTATGCCACCTACAATATGCACCTCCCTTCCACCCATTTTGTAGGTCTCTTCCACCTTCCTTAGGACCTCCTCAAGGCTCATCTCATATGCCCTTGGGTCAGACTTTACCACCCCAAAACTGCAAAAATTACATTGATATACGCATATGTTGGTAGGGTTTATCTGTCTGTTGACTACAAAGTAGGCAAAGTGTCCGTTCTTTTTACGGTTTACCCATTCCGCCAACGCACCCACATAGCTCAGGTCTGCCTCATAAAAAAGCCTTATGGCGTCTTCTACAGAAAGCCTTTTGCCCTCAAGAACCCTTTTGCCTATACTTCTGAGGCTCTTTGATGGGACTCTCTCTACGATTAAGTCTAATTGCATGCTTACCTCTACTTTAGAGTATAGGTATGTGCTTACCCTTTTGTTTGGAGTATAGCTTAAGGGATTCAATTAGCTCTTCGTAGCTTTCTCCATCTTCAGGGTATGTGGCTACAATATAGTAGCCCCTTTCACCCAAAAAGTCCTTGATACCCTCCGCCAGATGAATAGCTCCTTCCTTATTTGTGCCAGAGAGCATACAGAATATAAAGGAGGGTTCTAAATATGCCATAGCATCCGCTTCCCGCATAGATTTGGATATGCTTTCCAGATATTGGGGTGAAGTTTCTGGTAAGAGTTTTTCGCTGTATAAAACCATAAGGGAAAAGTTGTCCGCACTGGGGATGTGCTCCACGAGAGAGAGGTCCCTCCTTAGCCTTTTTAATTCACCTATCTCGTGTCTTATGATAGCCTTAAGGTTTTCAAGGTTAACAACCTGTGCCATGTTTATAATTATAAACCTTTTAGCTCAGATAGCCATAAGTTTTTCCACTTAGCATAAGCTCCCTTTTACGCCTTACAAAGTCTCTAATGCCCTGCAGGTCTTTTGCGTTCAAAAGGAGCTCAGGCACAACCCACCCCCTTCTTGCAAGACCAACCCCTAAGTGTATATAGCGTAGATGCTTTACAGAGTGTGCATCGCTCACTATGGCTATAAACACACCTTCTTGCATACACCTTCTTATATTCTCCGGTGAGAGGTCTGCCCTGTGGGTGTTTAGCTCCAAGGCAGTGCCCGTCTCCTTTGCGGTTTTTATGACCTTTTCCATATCAAGAGGATAGCCTTCCCTCGTTCCATAGGCTTTGCCCGTTGGATGCCCTATTAGGTTCACAAAGGGGTTTTCCATAGCTTTGAGTATCCTATAGGTATTGTCTTGGTTAAACCTTGAGTGGATAGAGGCTACTACGAAGTCAAACTCCTCCAAAAGCCCGTCAGGCAAGTCCAAAGACCCATCAGGCAGTATATCTACCTCACAACCCCTAAGTATATAAAAGCCTCTTGGATTGTAATATTGATTTAGCCTTTCAATTAGCTTAAACTGTTCCCTGTAGCGTGCTGGGTCAAGACCATTGGCTACGCGCGAGGACTGAGAGTGGTCTCCTATTACCATATACTCATAACCAAGCTGGTAGCAAACCTCTGCCATCTCCTCAAGGCTATTAAGTCCATCGCTCCAGTTAGAGTGCATATGAAAGTCTCCCCTTATGTCCTTTATGTCTATGAGCCTTGGAAGCCTACCCTCAAGAGCAAGCTCTATCTCTCCCGTGTTTTCTCTTAGCTCCGGTGGAATCCACTGCATACCTATGAGGTTATAAACCTCTTCTTCTGTGCGACCTCCTATCCACTCCTCCGTGTCCGCACGAAAAACCCCATACTCGCTTATCTTGAGCCCCTTAGCCCTGGCTATGTCCCTTATCCTTACATTATGCTCCTTTGAGCCAGTAAAGTATTGGAGTGCTGAGCCCCATTGATGAGGTTCTACTGTTCTGAGGTCTACTTGTCTTCCTTCCTCAAGGACAAGGCTGGACTTGGTCTCTCCATGAAGGAGCACCTCCCTCGCTCCACCATAAGAGACAAAGTGCTGGTGTATCTTTGACCAGTTTTCCCTTTTTGCAGAAATAAGCAGGTCTATGTCTCCAACCGTTTCTTTCCTTCTTCTTAGACTTCCCGCAAGCTCAATATTTTCATAGAGCTCTTTTATTGTTTCAAAGTGCTTTAAAAGAGCCTCTCCCAGCTCATAAGCTTGCAAAAGCGTCATTCTTTCCTTGCTTTTCTCCCAAAGCTCAAGCCCCCTAAGGATGTTCTGAATTTTCTTTTCTCCCATGCCTGGCAGAAAGGCGAGCTGACCGCTTTTGACCGCCCTTATAAAGTCCTCCTTGCTCCTTACCTTCAGCCTATCGTAGGCAAGCCTTAGCGTCTTTATGCCCACGCCAGGGACTTCCAAAAGCTCAAGTAGGTCCTCTGGCACCTTTTGCCTTAACTCCTCGTAGGCACTTATCTTTCCTGTGCGTAAATATTCCAATATCTTCTCCACGCTTGACTGCCCTATGCCGTGTATCTTGTAGATTTTCCCGGTCTTTACCAGCTCTTCCACATCTTCGCCAAGTTCAGAAAGCACTTCGGACACCCTTCTGTAGGTGTTTATGCGATAAGGATTGTCTCCAAGAAACTCAAGCATGTCCGCCATTCTTTCAAAAATGCGTGATAGTTCCTTGTTTTTCTCCATAGGTTAAAATTTAGGAATGGACCTTTTATCTTACAGCCTCTTTTGGAAAGGCTTTCTTTCCGCCTTTTTTATAGCTCTTTCTACCTCCATGGTAGGTGTTTTCCTTCTCATAAAGAGGCTTTCCATGCTTGGTGCTGGTATCTCTCATGCCGCTTTTGGTGGTATAGCCCTTGCCATAGTCCTTGACCTTGAACCCATGACCTTTACAGTGCTCTACACAGTTATTCTTGGTCTTCTTATCCAGTTCCTTGTAGAGAAGAAGTCCCTACCTGCGGACACAGTGCTTGCACTCTTTTTCTCCCTCGGTGTTGCCATGGCAATAGTGATTCTTGGCATTACGGACAATCTTGGCACTAACGTGTTTTCATACCTCTTTGGTAGCATACTTACCGCCTCTGAAGCAGACCTTCTCCTGTCTGTGCTAACCTTTTTCCTAACCTCTTTGTTTATTCTTTTGAACTACCGAAAGCTCCTACTTCTTAGCTTTAACGAAGAGCTTGCAAAACTAAGAAGCATAAGAGTTAGTTTTCTCAATTACTCCCTTATTGCCCTCGCCTCTGCCAACGTAGCCCTATCCATAAAGGCTGTGGGACTTGTGCTTTCCGCCAGCTTTATATCCATACCAGCCATGACTTCGCTCTTGGTCTCCTCCTCCTTTCTGCAAAGTATAGTTCTTTCTGTCTCCTTTTCCTTTCTTTCTCTTTCCTCTGGCATAGCCTTATCTCTGCTTTTTGACCTTCCTCCCAGTGGTGCAGTGGTAGGAAGCATGGCAATACTCTTTTTGATAGTATCCCTTGGCAAGTTTATAAAAAGAAAAGTTTTAGGCTCTCCTTAGCCCTTTCTTTGTTTTCCCTGTATATCTTGCGTGCAAGAGCCATAGCCTCCTTAGAGGAACCCTTTGGAAGCCCTCTGTCTTTTAGCCACTTTAGAAACTCCGCCCTTGCAAGAACGCTGGCGGTTGCAACTGCGAGCTCTTCTTCTCCTTTGTGTATAAAGGAAATTCTACTGTCAAAGGGACTTCTGCTTGAGTATGCATCTACAAAAAATTCCCCCTCAGGATACTTTTTGAGAAATTCCTCCAAAAGACCCACATACAGCTCATCCAGAATTCTGTTGAGGTTTTTCTTCTTTTCATAAAGCTCATTTAACTCTTTAGGCTCTACAAGCCTGCATTTAAACTCTCCAAAGGAGCTAAAGACTTCCGCCTTTTTGAAAACCGCCTCATCGCTTAGTTTTTTGCAATCTCTCATGTTAAGGCTCAAAACCTTCTTGTAATACTCTGGCTTTATGACCACACAGCACAGCACAAGAGGACCAAACACATCCCCCTTCCCCGACTCATCGCATCCTATAAGCACCTTCTCTGGAGTGTCAAGAGAAGAAAGTATAAAGTCCTTTACTTCCAGAGACCTTTGACCCCGAAGGAGAAGAGTCCCAGAGGGATAAAGCATTGCATGATTGAGCCCGTCTGTTAGATACCAGACCGTATAATCCTTTGGCAAACTTCTAAAGCCCAACTTTTCCAAAAGAGCCCTTGTCCTATCCCAGTCCTTTCTATCAAGTCTTAGTGTTAGATTACTCATGATAAAAATCTCTCTACGAATATTTTCCAATCCTTCTCCGCGCTTTTTAGCTTTGTAAATTCTAATAGATATCTCTTTTCTTTTACTTCTCCAAGATACAGAAGTTTTTCCCCTTTCTCTGTGGGTTCAAGCCCTTCTGTTTCCATATAGCCGCATATAAAACATTTAATGACGTTTTTGATTGCACCACACTTATCGTAATAAAGTCTGTGTTCTATGTTTTTCAAAATATGACTTTCACCCAAAACTTGCTTGGAAAAGTCTACCAGCTTCCTAAAGGCACAAACTTGTGCTAATGCGTTTATAAATACAGCCTCAGGAACACTAACTTTAACAAATACACCCACATCATAACCAATAGGACACTCCGCCCATACCGCCTTTAAGTTTGGTGTTGTCTTTATGCTTACAGGCTTGTTGGAATTCACAATATCAGACTTGTATTGAGATATATCAGTGCCTATGCTTCTGTCTAATTCAATCTCTACGCTAAATTTCTCCTTAAGAAATTTTCTAAGACCTACCTCACCAATTAAGCCTACAAAGGTATTCACCATTACAGTTTCCACATCCCTGTTTCTTTCTCTAAAGCCCTTTTGAGTTTTGGTCGCTTTTGTATTACCCTCAAGCATACTAAAAGCAAACTCCATGGAAAACATCAACAATTCAATAACATCTCTGTCTTTATAGTCAAGTAAAAGGGTATTGGGTATTATTGTATCCTTTATAAATCTGACCACATTCTCTATATTCCAGCTAACTTCAACCTTTTTGTCTATTTTTGATATACTTGCGAATGGCTCTCCCACTCTTGCAAGAGAAGTTAATATTTCAAAAGTTTCCTTTTCCGAATATACATCAAACAATGTTTTTACATTCCTTTTAAGCTCTTTAATAACATTCACTGTCTGGACGCTTTCTAATAGAAGCTTAGCATATCTTTCATTCAGCATCTTTCCAACACTATAAGCATTTCTGTTTCCATCCTTTTGTTTTTTAGTCCCGTTGAAGGGTTTATGTAGGTTTTCGTATTAAACATAACCCTTGATTTAACAGTGTCAATGTAGGTTAGCTTGTGTTTCCAACCTTTGTTTAAAAAGTGCTCTGTTAGTATTTCATCTATAGGCACTTGAATATCCCTAACATGGACTGGTCCTACAAATAATAACATATACTTCTTTACCTTCTCCGAAAACCTGTCAAGTATATAAATTAGGGAGTTAAAATAGTTTGCGAAAACTTGGCACACACTGTCTCCAGAAATTTTGTTAAATATATCCCAATAAAGCGAAGAGTTTATCTCCGCATTTATCTTTTCTTTCCTGTAAGGAATTTCTTTGTTTGAGATTTCTCTGATCTTTTCATCTTCAAACCCGAGCCAATAGAGTTCAAGTTTTGTGCTTCTTATGTATTCCTGTGCTTGAATATAGGGAGGAGAGGTAAGTAATATATCTACTTCTCTATCAAGCTCCTTTTCAAAGATATCACCTATGTAAACGCTTACACTTTTTGGTCTTTTTATTTCAAGCTTTCTCCATTCCGCTAATTTTTCTAAGATGTTTATAACTTCCGCTCTCAACCTTTCTTTGAATATTGATTTGTAATCTTTACGCAGCAATTCTTTAACCTTTTGAATGGCTCTTTTTGACCTATATAGCTTATGCACATTTTCGTCCGCATATGACAAAAACTTTGAAACTTTTAGAAGTGCCAAGGTTAGAATTTTCTTCGTATCCTCTTCTTCTATGTTTTTCACTGAAAACCATGCCTTTCCAAGCAATTCTTTAAACTCCTCAGGATACCAATAATCAATGTTATCCCACTTCGGTAGATAAATAAACTTTTCATGAGTTAGTTTTTCCAAAGCTTTTATAATCCTAAATTCATTAACCTTACCTATATAAACGAAAGAGTGTAAAAATTCAAGTATTGGATTTATATCCCAAAGTTCATAGGAGTTTCCAGTTAGCCAACAAGCAAATCCAACAGAGCCTTGTCCTGCAAAAGGGTCTAAAACCGTATCCTCTTCACTTGCGTATTCTTTTAGAGCATATAATGGGATATGAGGTATAAACTTTGCAGGATATTTGTATAGACCAAAGAGTCCATAAGCTGTAGAAGGAAAGGAATATAATTTTCTGAAACTCACTTCTACTTTTTCCGCTATGTCCGAAAACACTTTTTTAGGTGCTCTGTCCAACAATGCAAATTTTAAACCTCTGTCAATCAAAATTCCACCCCCTGTTTATACTATACCACATACACCTCAACTCCCTAAACCAAGAAATAGATTTATTATCCATACCTTAAACATAACCTCCTTCCTAATGTTCTCAATTTTCATATGACTTACATATTCCCCAAACCATCGCTTGAATACAGAAAAAAGCTCTCTACAAGCCATCGCTTGCCATAACCACTTGCTTCTTTCCACGCCCTCTTACCCCTCCTTATTAGCCTTATAACCTTATCCCTCGTGCTTTGTCTAATATCTTTAGCCCTTGCCTTAAGATTATTGAAGGACAACATCTCAACAAGCATGATTTATATCATAAAAATTCTCCAGATGACCGAAATTTCTACTTTTCCTGCAAGCATATTGGACAAAGCAGTAATACTTGACAATATTAGCCCATTCCACAACAAGAATATAAAACTTTAGAGATGCTCCTTTACATTCTTAACCCTTATACCAAGTTCCTCCACAGCCTCCAAAAATTCTCTAAACTTGTATATTCTCTTATCGCACAAAACTATAGTCCCACTATCCTCTTTACTTCTCATTAGCCTACCTATGCCCTGTCTAAACTTTATGAGAGCCTTTCTTTTTTGATATTCAAAGGGGTCAAGCCCCATGGATTTTAGAAACCTTATTCTGTGAAAGGTAATAGGCTCGTCTGGGCTTTCAAAGGGTAGTTTTGCCATAAGTATACCCTTTTCACCTTTTACATCAACACCAAACCAAAGGCTATCGAGCCCCACAAGGGCTTTTATCCTTCCAGACCTTAGCTTTTCAAGAAGTCCAGACAAAGGCTCATCTCCCTGAAAGGCTATATTCCTTTCCTTTTCAAAAAGTTTTATATGCTCCTTGTTAGTTAAAAGCACCAGAAGTTTATCGTATAGGCTTCTAAGATATTTATAAGCATCCTTTAGGCACCGCTCCCACTCTTCCTTTCTTCTTGGGTCTGCCAAGTATACGAGAAAATTAACCTTCTCGTAAGGAAAGGAATGCTCAAGGTCATAGTATTCACCCTTTATTCCTAAAGTTTGCCTTAGGTCCTCTGGGTCAACGGTCGCTGAGGTGACTATGATAGCTTTGTAGCCTGTCCAATCCACATGACCTGCAGGAAAAACGGGAAAAGCCTCAAGCCAATAGTTAAAGGTCTGAAGCCTTCTGCTAAAGCGTCTACCTACAAGATATCCTATTCCAGGTGGGTCTTCTTTCATAATTTTGTGGAAATCTCTAACCCTATTTATTCTCTTTGTCAAAAGTTCGTAGTTTCTTATTTTCTTTATCCATTTTTCCTCTTCCTCACTGGGTGCGTCATAGTTTGCCTTTAATTCCAAATACCTTTCCCAATCAAGAATATTGCTTTTAAGCATATACTCTTTTAAGGTCATGCTTACGAACATTTTGTCTGTGATAAAGTTTGTTAGCTGTGATATGAGGTTTTCTCTTATGGTTTTGTGGAAAAACAAAAGTGGTTTAAGAATGTGAGCTTCAAAATCTTCCGCATATGGTTTTAGACTTTCAAGGGCGAGCTCTTCTTTTTGTTCTTTGAAAAGTCCTTCAAAGTGTTTTATGAAGAAGTCCTCTAATTCAACCTTTGCCTCTTTGAGAAAGTCAAGGATCTTCCCCATTATATCAACTCTTAAAGTGTAGAGAGATATCCCCCATGTAAGACTGCTGGTTATATACTTGTCAAGCTCATGGGCTTCATCAAGGACAAGCACCCTTTCCTCTGGGTTTTCAAAATCCTTTAGGGTCAGAAGGGCGTGGTTTACCACAATTATGTCCGCCTGCCTTTCAAGTCTTTTTAGCCTTCCCCAATAGAAGCAATCATGCCTATACTTGCAGGTTTGTCTGTAATGAGAGGTGCAATAGTCATCATCTACGCAGAGCATTTCTCTAAGCTCTGGCTCAAGTCTTACAAACTCAAAATCACCATCCCAACCGCTCTCCAACAGAGATTCAATCTCCGCAGGTCTTTTCTCCATTGGCAGGTCGTAGAACCTGTCCAAGCACAGGTAGTTGCCTTTGCCTTTCAAAATAAGGTAGCTAATGTCCTTTCCGTAGATATAGGAGTAATAAGACCTAAGATTTTCAATGTCCCTTCTTAGTTGCTCCTGAAGTAGCTTTGTCCCAGTGGAGATTATTGCCTTCTGCTCCCTTTCCATAAGAGGTATAAGGTAGCCGTAGGTCTTTCCAGTTCCTGTAGGTGCTTGTATTATCTTTATGCAGTTATTCCCTTCTTCTATAGCGGACAGGACTATGCTGAAAAACTTCTCTTGAGCCCTTCTTCTCTCAAGACCTTTCTTAAGAAGAAATTCATACACTTCAAGAGCCATGTTAAAATTCTAAGTTATGACGAACTTTTTAATAACTGGATGTGCAGGCTTTATAGGTTGGAAAGTCTCAGAAAAACTCCTTCAGAAAGGCTACAGCGTGGTAGGTCTGGACAACATGAACGACTACTATGACACAAGGCTAAAGGAGTATAGGCTATCACTTCTCAAAGGGTATGAGAATTTCACCTTCTACCCAGTGGATATAGAAGACAAGGAGTCTCTAAAAGAGGTTTTCAAAAAACACTCCTTTGACTGTGTCATAAACGAGGCAGCGAGGGCTGGAGTGCGTTATTCCATAGAAAACCCTTATGTTTACTTTACCACAAACACCATAGGCACCTTGAACCTGCTTGAGCTATGCAAAGACTTTGGTATTAAGAAGTTCGTATTGGCTTCTACATCTTCTCTCTATGCAGGACAAAAGATGCCCTTTAGAGAAGACCTGCCTGTTAACACACCCATATCTCCCTACGCTGCTTCAAAGAAGTCCGCAGAAGTGCTTTGCTATACTTACCACTACCTTTATGGCATAGATGTGTCAATTGTTCGCTACTTTACCGTTTACGGTCCTGCAGGCAGACCAGATATGAGTATATTTAGGTTCATAAAATGGGTGCTTGAGGGCAAGCCTCTTGAAGTCTTTGGTGATGGCTCTCAAAGCAGGGACTTTACCTACATAGACGATATAGCGGAGGGGACTATTTTGGCTACAAAGCCTCTAGGGTATGAGATTATAAACCTTGGAAACAACAAACCACACACTCTTACAGAGGTTATATCTCTAATTGAAAAATACACAGGTAAAAAGGCTGTGCTTGAGCTCAAAGACTTTCACAAGGCAGACATGAAAGCCACATGGGCGGACATACAAAAAGCTCAAAGCCTTCTTGGCTGGAAACCACAGGTAGACCTTGAGGAGGGAATAAGAAGAACCGTGGAGTGGACTTTGGAAAACTGGGAGTGGGTAAGGGAAGTTAAAGTTTAAAATATAAGACATAGAAGGGGGGCAGAGTATGAAAGTCATACTAAGAAAGCTTTCAGAGGATGTCCCAGATAGTTTTGTATGCGAAATGCTTTTAAAGGCTTTGAACATTTCTGTGAGCAACTGCGAGGAAAAGCTAAGGTTGCAGGGTCATATAGAGTTTCAGGTAAGCCAAGACAGGCTATATCAGATAGAAAGTATACTTAAAAGATACAGCTTCTTATCTTACGAAGTTGTCCATGAAGACAAGGAGCTCATTCCCGTGAAAATTGCCCTTGGCAAAGGCACTACGCCTTCTTTAGCCTGCAACATACTCTCTGAGATATTAGGATATAGAGTGGAAGGCTGTGATAGGGAATTCAAAGAGAAAGGAGAAATACATCTTGACCTTGAACCAGAAAAGGCTCGTAAGCTCATAGACGCTTCAAAAAATTACCCCTTTTTAAAGGTTACCCCCCTTAAGGAACTTTACTCTACTAAGGTAGGTTATAGTGTAGAAAAGGAGGGTGGTATTTCAGAAAGTTTGTCCCTTATTAGACAAAACCCTGGCTTTTTCTTTGTCTTTTCTCTTGTTTATGTTGTTATTTTATTGCTTTCCTTTCTACCCCTAATTGGCTTAGTATTTAGTTTCATAAATAGTCTTTTTCTCTATGCTGTTCTACTATACATTACCGCACATAGTCTATCAAAACAAAAAGAAGGACTTTCCCTCTCAAAAGTTCAAAACTATTTTATGCCTTCTCTCGGAATAAATATAGGCGCTTGGGTTTTCTTAATATTAGTTGGATTTTTATCTATATTGCTACTAATACCTTTTGGGATTTTGGGTGCATTAAGCGATGCAATCCAAGAAAATTATTTTAACGAGGGTGTTGTGGCATCTTTGATTATATGGCTTCTTCTTTTATTCCTATTTATAGGGTATTATATCTACGCTATTCCAGTGATTTATTCAAAAGCCTTTAGAGATGGTTTAACCTTTGGAGCGGGGTTCAAAGCTGTTTTTTATCCCTTTATACCTGCTGGATTAAAAGAAGCTTTTAGTAATACGTATTTCAAGCATTCCTTTCTCTGGATGGCTTTTATAACCGTGGTAGCTATTTTAACAGTAGTGTCCGCTATCACTGTAATACTCATACCTGTTGCCCTTTTCCTCATATGTTGGATGATTACTTACACTGCCATTGTCATAAGAGACTATACAGTCCTTCACTATAAGCCAGCTTTATAGAGTTGATAAGTAGAGCTTATAGTGTTATAAAAACTCTGAAAGGTCTACAGGTTGTAATGTGTATATCTTTTTACTAAAGGAGGTCTATCATGGAGATAGGCGGTAGCTTTTATGACAGAAAAGCCTACAGCACTTGCTATATGTGTGCCTGCAGATGTGGCATAGAGGTTTATGTGAGAAACAACAAGGTGACATACATAAAGGGAAACGACGCCCATCCAACTAACAAAGGTGTTCTCTGTGCCAAGGGTTCATCTGGGATAATGAAAGAATATAGTCCTGCAAGGCTCAGGAAACCTCTGCTGAGAGTAGGTCCAAGAGGCTCTGGGCAGTTCAAGGAAATAGAGTGGGAAGAAGCACTTGAGATAGCTACCCAGTGGCTGGAAGAGGCAAGAAAGAAGGAACCCTATAAGATTGCCTTCTTTACAGGAAGAGACCAGATGCAAGCTATAAATGGCTGGTTCTCCAGCCAGCTTGGGACAGTCAACTGGGCGGCGCACGGAGGTTTTTGTTCTGTAAATATCGCTGCCTCTGGTCTGTATTCCATTGGTGGCTCTTTCTGGGAGTTTGGAGAGGCGGACTTTGAAAACACCAAATACTTTATGCTCATAGGCGTGGCGGAAGACCACTCCTCTAATCCCTTCAAGCTGGGTATTCAAGAAATGAAACGCAAAGGTGGAAAGTTTGTGGTGGTAAACCCAGTTAGATGGGGCTATGGTGCAATAGCGGACGAGTGGGTGCCTATAAAGCCCGGCACGGACGGTGCTTTCTTTATGGGTATAATGCACGTGCTTTTTAAATACAACCTTGTTAACTGGGAGTTTCTAAGAGAATACACCAATGCAAGCTGGCTTGTAATTCAAGCACCTGGCACTTCAAAGGATGGTCTCTTTTACAGAAACGCAGAAGGTAAGCCTATGGTCTATGATAAGAGGTCTCAGTCCTTTAAGCCTGCGGACAGGATAGTGCCAGATAACCTTGACCCTGCCTTTATAGGAGAGTTCACCACGCCAGAAGGCTATAGGGTAAGACCTGCCTTTGATATATTTGCAGAAAGGCTCGTAAAGGACTACAGCCCAGAGAAGGTGGAGAAGATAACGGGCATATCCGCAAAGGACATAGAAAGAATAGCCAAGGAGATGGGAACTATAGCCTTGTATCATCCAATAGAACTGCCCATTGAGTGGACAGACGTATGGGGAAGAAGGCACAAGAAGGTTATAGGCAGACCTGTCTCTTTCCATATGATGAGGGGTGTGGCATCTCATAGCAATGGCTTTCAGAGTGCAAGGGCTGTTTTCTTGCTTATGATGATGCTGGGTGTGGTGGATGTGCCCGGAGGTTTTCTTAATAAGCCACCCTATCCCAAGCATATAGAAGACCTTCCAAAGCCTTACAAGATTACAAGACCTGATGAGATAAAGTATGGAGAGGTGTATCCTGGACCACATCTTGGTTATCCTCAAAACCCCGATGACCTTCTTGTGGACGAAAAGGGCAACCCTGTAAGGATAGACCATGCCTATAGCTGGTGGTTTCCTCTAACCGCTCACGGTCTTATACACAATGTCATACCCGCAGCGTACGAGGGCAATCCTTACCACATTGAGGTGCTTATGATATTTATGGCAAACATGGCATGGAACTCCTCTCAGAATATACCCTACATAATCCAAGCTCTAACTGCCACAGACCCAGCGGGTAATTATATAATCCCTAAAGTTATAACCATAGATGCCTTCTATAGCGAGCAGGTTGCATACTCGGACTTGGTCTTTCCGGATGCCACCTACCTTGAGCAGTGGTTTGCTCTGTCTTTGCTTGATAGACCACCCTCTGCGGTAGATGGTCCAGTTGATGCCCTAAGACATCCCATAGTAGACCCTCTGGCGAACGGCTACGATGTGAGAGGTTGGGGTGATGTGATGGTGGAGCTTGGCTCAAGGCTAAAGCTCCCTGGCTTTTTAAACCCAGATGGCTCAAGGAAATATAAGGACTTTAAGGACTTTCTTATAAACTGGCAGATAAGACCTGGTGTGGGTGCTCTTGCAGGATGGAGAGGCAAAAACGGAGACAAGCACTTTGTGGGAGAACCAAACCCTAACCAGCTTGAAATGTATATAAAGAACAAGGGCTTTTTCTACTATAAACTGCCAGAGAATATGAGGTTTTACAGGCATGCAAACAAGGACTACCAAGAATGGGCGGTAAGCGTAGGCTTTATGAAGAAGGTAGCTCCTATAGTCTTTAACTTCTACCTTGAAACGCTACAAACCTTTAGGCTTGCAGGTCAAGGATTGTGGGAGGGCAAAAACCAACCACCCAACGACCCCATACTCAGAGAAAGACTTGTTAAATACTTTGACCCTCTACCCTTCTGGTATCCACCCTTTGAGGAAGAGGTCTCCAATAAGGACTATCCTCTCTATGCCTTTACACAGAGACCCCAATGGATGTATCACTCTTGGGACTCTCAAAATGCATGGCTAAGGCAGATATCCTCAAGAAACTACCTTTATATGAACCCCAAGACCGCAGAGAAACTTGGCATAAAGCACCTTGAATGGGTATGGGTTGAGTCCAGGGTAGGAAAGGTAAAGTGCCAAGTATTCCTAACAGAAACTACAGAACCCAACTCTGTGTGGACTTGGAATGCCATAGGCAAAATGAAAGGAGCATGGGGTCTAAAGCCAGAAGCTGATGAAGGGCGTGAAGGCTTTCTCCTCAATCATGTTATACCCCACAGCATACGCATAGGAGGAAGGGAAGTCTACTATGGAGACCCAATAACAGGACACCTTGCTTGGTTTGACACAAAGGTAAAGGTCTATAAAGCGGAAGACCAAACCCCAGAAACCTATCCACAGTTTGAAATAGAACCACTTGACTATATTAAAGAAAGGTGGACTCCTGTGCTGAGGTATAAGCCATGAATACCCTTGAGAAGAAGACTGTAGCGGACTACGAGGCATTGCCAGAAGGCAGTCCATACCAGCTTATTGAAGGAGAGCTTGTTATGAGTCCAGCACCGGGATTTGAGCATTTTGGAAGCTCTTTTAACCTTGTCCTAAGGCTTGCAGATATTGTATATCGCACTGGCAAAGGAAGGGTCATCTACGCTCCAGTGGACTTATATCTTGACGAAGAGAACGCCTACCAGCCAGATATAATGGTAGTTCTAAAAGGTTCAAAGGCAAAGATAACCAGAAAGGGCGTGTATGGACCGCCTGATGTGGTAGTGGAGATACTTTCACCCTCTACCGCTTACTATGACTTGACTCAAAAAAAGGATGTTTATGAAAGGTCTGGAGTGAGAGAGTATTGGATAGTGGACCCTCTTAGGAGAACC
>JAXSOH010000023.1:0-21519 GCA_037925805.1 Aquificaceae bacterium | reverse complement strand
TGATGGGAGCTGGAGAGAGGATTTTACTGAGCCTATGGGGGACTTCCTCAAAGATGTCTTTGAGAGTTATATCTTTTGAGGGCACAGAGAGATTATATCATCAAACAACTTTCTCCTCGTATACCTAATGGCGGGCTCAGGGTTAGCAATCCTCTATAGCTTGCAACTTGTGTTATTATAACCCAAACTGTGCTATAATTGTATGCCTTAAGTATAAAAGGAGGTCTTAGCTATGAGCTTGCTTCAGAAAATTGAGGAGCTATATCTTCCAAAAAAGCAATATCCAGCCTTTAAGGTAGGTGATACGGTAAAGGTTCATTACAAAATAGTGGAAGGAGAAAAAGAAAGGATACAACCCTTTGAGGGTGTGGTTATAAGGATAAAGGGTGGTGGCATAGGTAAGACCTTTACTGTAAGGAAGGAGTCCTATGGAGTGGGTATAGAAAGAACATTTCCCTTTTATAGCCCAAACATAGAGAAAATTGAGCTGGTCAAATATGGAAAGGTCAGAAGGTCAAGGCTTTACTTCCTGCGTAAATACAAGGGCAAAGAGGCTATGGGTAAGATAAGAGAGATAAAGCCTTGGGAGCTCAAGAAAAAGGCATGACGGAATACGAAAAACCCTACTGGGAAAAGGGTTTTTTGATAGCAGGTGTTGACGAAGCGGGAAGGGGTCCTTTGGCTGGACCTCTCGTTGCCTGTGCGGTTATACTTCCACCCTTTACAGAACCTTTTATAGACAAGGACTCAAAGGCTATGAGTGCAAGGGAGAGGGAGGAGGCTTATGAGTTTGTAAGGGCAAAGGCTCTTGCTATAGGCACTGCGGTTGTAGATTCTTTTCTAATAGACAAGGTGGGCATCTTAAAAGCCAATCTCATTGCCTTCAAAAGGGCTTTGGAAGACCTAAAGCACAAGTTTTATGTGGTTATAAGCGACTACTTGCATGTAGAAGGTTACGAGTGTGTTCCTCTTGTAAAGGGTGATGAAAAAAGCCTTAGCTGTGCTTGTGCCAGCGTTGTGGCAAAGGTTCTCAGAGACAGAATAATGGAGCATTACCACAAACTCTACCCTCAGTATAACTTCTCAAAACATAAGGGCTATGCAACAAGGGAGCATTTAAGGGCGATAAGGCTTTATAGAGAAAGTCCAATCCATAGAAAGAGCTTTTCTCCAATAAGACAGTTCAGCCTTTTTGAAGATTAATGCACATTCCTGTTCTTCTTGAGGAGTCCACAGACCTACTATTAGGCAATGGAGGAAAACTTTATGTGGATTGCACTATAGGTCTTGGTGGGCATACGCGTAGGATATTGGAGAAAAACCCACAAGCCTTTGTAATAGGCATAGACAGAGACCCTTACGCACTTGAGATGGCACAGGAAAACCTCAAAGATTTTGAAGGTAGATACAGCCTGTATCATGCAAACTTTTCAGACCTTGACGAAGTCCTCAAAATGGAAAGACTTTCGCAGGTGGACGGCTTTCTTTTTGACCTTGGTGTCTCTATGCTACAGTTAAGGAGTCCAAGAGGCTTTTCCTTTCAAAGGGACGAGCCATTGGATATGAGGATGAACCCAGAGGACAGGTTAAGTGCCTACCAAGTGGTTAATACCTATTCGGAGAGGGATTTGGAAAGAATACTCAAAGAATACGGAGAAGAGCCTTATGCAAAAAGGATAGCGAAGGCAATAGTGTTGGCAAGAGCAAAAAAGTCTATAGAAACCACCCTTGAGCTTGTGGAAATAATAACTTCGGTCTTACCCTACAAGGGTGGAAGGATACATCCTGCAACGAGGGTCTTTCAGGCTATAAGGATAGAAGTTAATGAGGAGCTAAAGAGCCTTGAGATAGCCCTGCGGAAAACCCTTGACTTTCTTAGGTCCAGCGGTAGAGTAGTGCTCATATCCTTTCACTCTCTTGAAGACAGGATAGTAAAGAACTTTATGAAAAAACACCTTAAACCCTTGACAAAAAAGCCGATAAAACCTACTATGGAAGAGATGAAGAAAAACCCTGCAAGCAGAAGTGCAAAGCTGAGAGCAGGAGAAAAGCCATGAGATACTTACTGTTAACTTCCTTTTTCCTTTTGCTCAACTTCCTATATTCAGCGTATAGTCTGCATGTAGCTAAGGATTATGCTAAAAAAGTTTCTGAAATGAAAAGAGAGAAGGAAAGAAGTCTCGTTTTGAAGGCTAATATAGAGAAACATATAAACTACAAAACAGTTAAGAGTTATGTAGAATCTGGAGGTTTTAGCCCAGTTGACTGGGATAGGGTAAAAGTTGTAAAGGCCACTACTCGGGAATAACCCTATAAAACCTTTTTTTGCCAACTTGAAGTTTTAGCTCCTCAGATACCTGAATCTCTTGGTTTGGGTCTTGTATCTTTTGACCCTTTACCTTAAGACCACCTCCTTCTATGAGTCTGCGTGCGGAGTTTTTTGACGCTTCTATACCCAACTCAAAGAGAAACTCGTAAGCCTTTTGGCGATAGCCTGCAGGAACTCTTATGACCTGTGCATCCTCTGGAAATTCTCTCTGAGAAAAGGTTTTTTCAAAGAACTCAAGGGCTTTGTCCGCACTTTCCTTTGAGTGATAGCGAGAAACCATATAGTGGGCAAGTCTCTTTTTGGCTTCCATGGGATGTAATTTCTTTTTGAACTCCTCTATCTCTTCCTGCCTATAGTCTGTAAGAAGAAGGTAGTAGTCCCACATGAGGTCGTCGGAGATAGACATAATCTTCCCAAACATTTGGTTTGGCTCTTCTGTAATACCTACATAGTTGCCATAGGACTTGGACATTTTCTTTACACCGTCAAGACCCACCAAGAGGGGCATGGTTATACAAACTTGAGGCTTTTGACCGAAGGCTCTTTGAAGGTCTCTTCCTACAAGCAGGTTAAACTTCTGGTCTGTGCCACCCAGCTCCACATCCGCCTTTAGGAAAACAGAGTCATAACCTTGAAGCAACGGGTAGAGAAACTCATGGATATATATGGGATTGCCCTCCTTAAACCTCTTTGAAAAGTCATCTCTTTCTAACATCCTCGCCACTGTGTATTGACCTGCCAGCTTTATAATACCCTCTGTCCCAAGAGTTGAAAGCCAAGTGCTGTTAAAGACTATGTTGGTTTTCTCTGGCAGGAGCACCTTAAAGACTTGATGTTCATAGGTCTTTGCATTTTCCAAAACCTCTTCTCTACTCAGTGGCGGTCTTGTCTCACTTCTTCCTGTGGGGTCTCCTATCATGGCGGTAAAATCACCTATCACAAAATAAACTTCATGCCCCAAAAGTTGAAACTGACGCAGTTTTTGGAGAAGAACCGTATGCCCAAGATGAAGGTCTGGAGCGGTAGGGTCAAAGCCAGCCTTTATGCGAAGCGGTCTACCCTCTTTCAGCTTTTCTAAAAGTTCTTCTTCCTCTATTATCTCTACAGTTCCCTGCTTGAGAAATTTAAGTTGTTCCTCTGGGCTAAGCATGGTGGGATTAAAATTATAACCTATGAAGACGGAGCTTTTAATTGGCGGAGAGTGGGTTTCAAGAGAAGAAAAACTGTCGGTAGTATACCCTTACACTAGCGAAGTTGTCGCAGAGGTTTCAAAGGCAAGCGAGGAAGATGTCTATAAGGCTATAGAGATGGCAAAGGAGGGACACAGGAAACTTTCTTCTTTGACTCCCTACGAAAGATATGAGATTCTTATGAGGGCAAGCCAGCTCCTAAAACAAAGGGCGGAGGAGTTTGCCAAAACCCTTGTGCTTGAGGTGGGAAAAACCATAAGGGAAGCAAGAACAGAGGTTCAAAGAGCTATACAGACCCTCATCTTCTCTGCGGAGGAGGCAAGAAGGATAGGAGGAGAGGTCATTCCCATTGACGCCCATCCTAATGGAAAGAGCAAAATAGGCTTTTACCTTCGCCAGCCTGTAGGCATAGTCTCTGCCATAACACCCTTTAACTTCCCCTTAAACCTTTCCATGCACAAGGTAGCACCAGCCCTTGCCTGCGGAAATGCGGTAATCCTTAAACCCTCAGAAAGGACACCTCTTACACCTCTTATGCTCGGTGAGGTTCTGCTTGAGGCTGGACTTCCTCCGCAAGCCCTTAGCATCCTCCCAGGCTACGGCGATGTAGGAAAAGCAATGACAACGCATCCTGATGTGAGGGTGGTTTCTTTCACGGGAAGCAGAAAGATAGGAGAGATAATAACCCGTAAGGCAGGTATAAAAAAAGTGGTGCTTGAGCTTGGGTCAAATTCCGCCATAGTGCTTCACAAGGATGGAGACCTAAAAAAGGCGGTGCAAAAAACCCTTCTCGGAGGCTACGCTATAGCAGGTCAGGTTTGCATATCTGTGCAAAGGGTCTTTGTCCATGAAGAGCTTTTTGACCAATTCCTTGAGGAGCTTGAAAAGGCGGTAAATGGGCTTAAGGTGGGAGACCCCATGCAAGAGGATACGGATGTGGGTCCAATGATAGGGGTTTCTGAGGTTCAAAGAGTTCAGGAGTGGATAGATGAAGCTCTTCATGAAGGTGCAAAACTTATAACTGGCGGTGTTTCTTGTGGAGATAGGGTTTCTTCTGTGCTTTCACCGACAATTGTATCTCTTGTCCCTCCAGACACAAAACTCTATAGAGAAGAAGCCTTTGCTCCAGTGGTGGTAGTCAACCCATACAAGGAAGTAGAGGAAGCCATAAGGATGGTTAACGACTCAGAGTATGGTCTTCAGGTGGGAGTATTTACCAAAGACATAGACATAGCTTGGGAATTTATAAGGAAGGTTCAAGCAGGCGGAGTGCTTATAAACGAAGGACCTAACTTTAGGGCTGACCATATGCCATACGGCGGTGTTAAATACTCTGGCATAGGTAGAGAAGGACCACGCTTTGCCATAGAAGACTACACGGAGATAAAGATGGTTATTTTTGACCTCTCTTAAGCCAAGCAGGTCCCTTTTACTCTTGAAGATAGAGACAGGATTATAAGGCTTGAGGAAAATCAAAAGGCTTTAATGCAGAGAATAGATGATGTAATAAACATTATGCTCTGGGGCTTTGGAGTCTTGTTTGCTGGTATGATGAGCCTTATAGGTTTTGTCATATGGGATAGGAGAAGTGCACTCGCTCCAGCTATCAGAAAGACTAGTCGCTAAGACCCTCTTCTGGCTTTTCTATCACAAAGAGGTAATCAGTAGCCCTTTCATGCTTTAATGCCTCTTGCAAAAACTCACGAGCCTGCGTGTCTTGACCAAGAGAAAAGTTAAGCAGTGCCAAAAGCACATACTTCTCTTGACAGTCCTTTGCAAGCATAAGCCACTTGGTTGCCTCAAGATATTTAAACTCTACCACATACCTTATGCCTATATAGAGAGGTTCACGAAAGGCTATAAAGTCTTCTTTGGTAAGTTTTTTACCTTCTTTGCTGTAAACCGCCACCCTAAACCTGACTCTCATCACACGAACCCATCATACAAAATGCGAAGGTAAAGTTTAGATTAACTACTATGAAAGTTTACAACAAGGAAGATTTATCATACAAGAATATAGTGGTGCTTGAAGATGGCAAACCTCCAGAAAAGATCGAAGTTGTAGGGGATATTATAAAAATCTACTCCTCAAGGAAGGTCTTTGAAATACCCGCTAAATCCATGAGAGGAAAAGCTATCCTTGACAGGCTAAACTACCAAGGCGAGCTTACACAAGAGATATATATTTAGTTTTAGTAGACTAATACCCTAAAAAGGAGGCTTGCATGGACAGAGTGGAGAGCTTTCTCTTTGAAGTTTCAGAAAAGGCTATAGCCTATGAGCCTATAGATAAGGAAACCGCACTAAAACTTTTGCAAATACCAGACCAATACATTGCCCTTATGGTCTATCTGGCACAAAAGGTAAAAAACCACTTTCATCCACCAGACAAAGTAGAGTTTTGCTCCATAATAAACGCAAAAAGTGGTGCCTGTTCAGAAGATTGCAAGTTCTGTGCCCAGTCAAAATTCTACAAAACGCCCATAAACATATACAACCTTGTGCCTAAGGAGGAAATCTTAGAGGGTGCATATAGAGGTGTGGAGTTTGGTGCAAATAGATACTGTGTTGTCCTTAGCGGTAGGTCTGCAACGAAAGAAGAAGTAGAAAAAATATGTGAAGGCATAGAGGAGATAAAGAAGGAGGAGCTTCCCATAAATGTCTGTATCTCCGCTGGAACTCTTGATGAGGAATCCCTCAAGAGGCTGAAATCCGCAGGAGTTAAAAGAGTAAACCATAACCTTGAGGCATCGGAGAACTTTTTTCCTAAGATAGTAAGCACACACACGTGGAGAAAAAGGTATGAGACCATAAAAAGGATTAAGGCTATAGGGCTTTCCACTTGTTGTGGTGGAATTTTTGGCATGGGAGAGTCCGACGAAGATAGAGTTGACCTTGCACTCACATACAGAGAGTTGGAGGTGGATTCTATACCGATTAACTTTCTTATGCCTATAGAAGGAACGCCTATGGAAACTGCTCCGGGTGTGAGCCCCCTTGAAGCTCTCAAAATAATAGCCATGTTTAGGTTTACAAACCCAAAGGCGGAGCTAAGACTTTGTGGAGGAAGAGAGCAAAACTTGAGAGACTTTCACGGCATGGCGGTTCTTATGACTAACGCCATGATGGTGGGTGGCTATCTCACAAGAGCAGGAAGGGACATAAAGAAGGATTATCAGCTTCTCAAGGACTTAAGATACGAAAGGCTCCTTCAGATAGAGGTGCCTAATGGAAACATTTCATAACATCTCTTTTCACATCTTATGTTTAGAAACTGGCTGAGATTAGCGGTAGGCTTTTTCCAAAACTCTTAACTGCTCAATGACCTCTATTTAACATGACCAAGCATGTTCTTACTGACGGGCTTGGATGTGAAATTCCTATTTTTCTTCTTTATATATTCTATATCTAGATCCTAGTAAATATTATAATAATAGACCCCCGCGAATTTCACATCCCTTTCCGAAAACCCTTGATAATCAAGCACTTGCGAAGAAGCGAATTTCACACCCCTCTCAAATGCTTGATATTCCTTGATTTTACGATTACAGTAAACCCTTGAGAATCAAGCACTTCAGACGAATTTCACAATTTCACAGGTCCGCATCCTAAGTATGGACTTTTCCGTGATTTTTTCGTTTTTGCTCGTGTTAGAAAACATCGGAAAAATTGATACTTAGGAACATACCCTGAAAGAATTTCACACACTGTGAAATTTTATGTGTAAAACCCAAAAACCTGTGAAATTCGCCTTTCAAAAAGCTCGGAAAAAGCCATACTTAGAAATATGATTTGTATCAGATGTGAAATTCCACCTTAGGGTGTGAAATTCCCTGTGAAATTCGGGCTAAAAAAGTTATGGAAAAAGCCATACTTAGAAATAGGGTGTGAAATTCTTTTATGATTTATATCATAGAGTTGGGGTTTTTTCGTTTATCCTATACTGTAGGGCTTCCGCTATGTGATGGCTGGCTATTTTTTCTTCTCCTTCAAGGTCTGCTATGGTTCTCGCTACCTTCAGTGTCTTCATATAGCCTCTGCCAGTTAGGTTTAGTCTATCCATGGCACTTTGAAGTAGAGATTTAGCTTCTTGGGTCATCTCGCAGTATTTCTTAACTTGGTCGTTTGTCATGCGTGAATTGTATTTTGTTGGACTGTTTTTAAAACGCTCCCTTTGAATTTCAACAGCTCTCATAACCCTATGTCTAATCTGTGCTGAGCTTTCGCCTGAGGACATCTTTAGCAGGTCTTCCTTTTCCACTGGATATACCCAAACCTTTAGGTCTATCCTATCCATTATGGGACCAGATATCTTTGACTGGTAGGCTTTTAACTGCATAGGAGTGCATACGCAGGCTTTGTATGGATTTCCGTAGTTGCCACAGGCACAGGGGTTCATAGCCACTACCAGCAAAAACTCCGCAGGAAAGGTTATCCTGCCTCCAACCCTTGACACGGTGACCCTTCCATCTTCCAATGGCTGTCTTAAAGACTCTATAGCCTTTCTACTGAATTCTGGAAACTCATCAAGGAAAAGCACTCCCCTGTGTGCTAAGGATATCTCACCGGGTTGTGGCACTGTGCCACCACCCACGAGGGCAGAATCTGAGGCGTTTGTTAGAGGGTTTCTAAAGGGTCTTTTTGTTATAAGTGGTTTGTCCTCGCTCAAGAGACCTGCAACGCTGTATATACGCGTTATCTCCACCGATTCTTCAAAGGTCAAGGGTGGCATAATGGTAATGAGCCTTTTGGCAAGCATGCTTTTGCCAGCACCGGGCGGACCCACTAAAAGAACAGGATGAAAGCCTGCTGCGGATATTTCCATAGCTCTTTTTGCCTGATGCTGACCGTAAACCTCGCTAAAGTCCACATCAAAGGAAAGGTTTTGTTCAAAGACCTCTTCTAAGTTAACCTCCACTGGCTTTTTTGAAAGGCTTCCATTGAAAAAATCCAACACATCCCTTAGACTTTCAAAACCATAAACTTCTACACCTTTGACAAGACCAGCCTCCTTTGCGTTGCCTTCTGGAACAATAAACCTTTTGTAGCCAAGACTTCTTAGGGAGAGAACTATCGGCAGAACACCCTTAACAGGGTTTATCTTACCATCAAGAGACAACTCACCAAGAACCACATAGTCCTCAGGAAAATCTATGCCAGTTGAGAGCTTAAGAATACCCAAGGCTATAGGCAGGTCATAGTGTGTTCCCTGCTTTTTGAGATGTGAGGGTGAGAGGTTTACGGTTATCCTTTTTACGGGTAGTTGAAAGCCGATATTTTTGAGTGCAGACCTTACTCGTTCCTTTGCTTCGTTTATGGCTTTGTCCCCAAGACCTACTATAGAAAACTGAGGCAAGCCGTTGGCAATATCTACCTCTACATCTACTTCAAACCCCTCTATCCCCAATATTCCACCGCTTTTTATACGACAGAACATCCTTTTTTATTATAGCCTTTTTCCACCTTCTCTAATTAAAAACCCTTACTATCCTATAGTAGGTATCTCTTTGGGAAGGGACAAAGCCTGCGGACTTTATGGCTTGAACCATGTCCTCCACCTTCGGTATGCTTACCTTGTAAGAGGTAGAAGAAATAACATTCTCCTCTATCATCACACTGCCAAGGTCGTTAGCACCGAAGTGTAGACCCACCATTCCCGCCTGCATGCTCTGGGTTACATGAGAGCTTTGTATATTCTTAAAGTTGTCAAGGTATATTCTTGATATGGCAAGCACTTTGAGATAGTAGGTAGAAGAGGCTTCCTCCACCTTGTCTAATAAGGTATTACCCTTCTTGAAAGTCCAAGGTATAAAGGCGGTAAAGCCACCTGTTTCATCCTGTATTTTTCTTACCCTCTCTAAGTGTTCCACTATATGCTCTGGCTTTTCCACATGACCAAACATCATGGTGGCGGTAGAGGTCATACCAAGCTCATGGGCGGTTCTATGCACAAGCTCCCACTCCTCTACACTGCACTTGCCTGGGCTTAGAAAATTTCTTACTTCCTGAGATAGAATCTCCGCACCACCACCGGGCAGAGAGTCAAGACCTGCGTCTTTTAGCCTTCTTAAGACCTCCCTTATGCTTAGCCTTTCTATCTTAGCCAAATAGACTATCTCAGGAGCGGAGAAGGAATGAACTTGAACTTGTGGAAACCTCTCCTTTATGGAGCTTATTAGGTCTTCGTAGTATTCTATTGGCAGGTCTGGGTTTAGACCACCTTGCATCAGTAGAGTGGTCCCACCCCAATCCACCAACTCTTGCACCTTTTTGAGGATTTCCTCTTTTGAAAGCACATAACCCTCTGGCGACCCTACCTTTCTCTGAAAGGCACAGAACTTGCACCCAGCAACGCACACATTGGTATAGTTGACATTTCTATCTATCACAAAAGTGACTATGTTCTCAGGATGATACCTTTTCCTTATCTCGTTGGCAAGAAAGCCAAGAGTGGATAGGTCTTCCTCAAAGAGCCTAAGGGCTTCCTCTGGGCTTATCCTTTCGCCTTCAAGGACTTTATCGTAAATCTCTGTTTGCGTCTTCATGCCATAGAATTTATCTCAAGCGCCAAACTTGGCAAGCCTTAGAGAGTGTGCCAACATGAGATTTATGAGCTTTTCTGCGGGAAAAATGCCAAGCTCACCCTTCAGACACTCCCTCTCTGTAAACCTCTCTGAAGTTCCACCCAGCACGTAGGGAGAATGCAAAAGCACTGGCACAGGATGCCAAGAGTGTCCTCTTAGCACGGAGGGAGTAGAGTGGTCTCCTGTTATAAGAAACACGTCTGGCTTTAACCCCAAAAGTTCTGGCAGATGTTTGTCAAACTCCTCTATCACCCTTATCTTGCCTTCATAGTTGCCATCCTCACCGTAAGAGTCTGTTTTCTTTATATGCAAGAAGAAAAAGTCATAGTCCTGCCAGACATCTTTGAGAGCCGTTATCTGGTCTTGTATGGACTGACCCTCAAAGTCTATGAGTTCCATACCCACAAGGCTTGCAAGACCCCTATACATGGGATAGACCGCAATAGCACAGGCTTTTAGACCAAACCTCTCTTCAAAACTTTCCATCTTTGGCTTTTGAGAAAAGCCCCTCAAAAGCATATAGTTAGCCTTTGGCTCATCTGCGAGCACTTCCTCTATTTTTTCCAGAAGTCCTCTCAAAACTTGAGCCACCTTTTCTGACGCTTCGTTCAAGCCTTTCGGCTCTATAGGCTGAAGTCCTTCCTTTTGTGGGTCTGTGTCCCTTATACGGTCGCTACCCTCTAAAAGTGCCTCTGGAAACCTCAAGAGCAAGGCAACTCTGTGCTCCATGCCCGGTGCAAAAAACACCCTTACACCATCCACTTCCCTTATCGTCTCTGAGAGCTTCTTAGTTATCCTTCTGTTCTCTTCTGTAGGAATCCTTCCTGCCCTCCTATCCTTTACTATTAACCTGCCATTTACCCTCTCCACCGTGGCGTAGTTTCCTCTTATGGCTATGTCTGTATCCCTTACCTCAAGCCCAAGCCCAAGAGCCTCTAATATGCCCCTACCTATCTGATACTCCAAGGGATTGTAGCCAAAAATACCCAGATGACCAGGACCACTACCGGGTGTTATACCATAGTCCACAGGAATATGCATGCCAAGGGCAGACCTTTTGGCTAAGCTGTCAAGGTTTGGAGTGTTGGCAAGCTCAAGCTCCGTCTTTGTATCCTTAACAGGAAGCCCACCAAGACCATCAAGGACCACCATGAGTATCTTTGTATTGTTTTTTACAAGCAAGTCCTTCAACATAAGTTAAGATTTTACCAGCTTATGGTCCTATTTGTCTTAGGAAAGGAGGTATTTCTTCACTTTTGAGCCATCCGCATTCCTCAAGCCCTCTTTCTACAGCTTCCTGTGATTTTTTTGTCTTTTCCATAAGCAGTTTCACAAAGTCCTGCCTCCTGCCCTTATACTCCTCTATCTCTTCGTAGCTAACCTCAGGAAAACGAGAAACTATCCTATCCTTTACTATGTTCCACGCTGCAAGGTTAGAGTATAGGTTAAACTCCTTGTCTCTGACAGTCTCCTTTACCGTAAGGGATTTTAGAAACTCAAACCTTTCTGGTTTTATGGTTAGTATGGCTTCCGCCATAAGAGGGTCAACGGTGTAGAATACACCAAAAAGCTTACCCAGTATTCTCCTTTGAGTTCTTATAATCTGGTCAAGGATGCTCTGGACTTCTGGCTCTACCTTGTCGTATATCAGCTCAAAGTAGTTTAGCTCCTCTAATTCAAGACCGCCCAGATATCTTATAAAGTTGGCAAGCTCATGGTAGCTCACATTTGCTTCCTCTTGCTTCTCTTCCTCCAACTCCTTTTCAATCTCTCCATAGTCTAAGACCACATCCGTGTGGACTGGTGGTATTATGTGGTAGGTTTCAGATTCCCAGCCAGCCTTTCTTAGTATCTGCTCCGCACCATCCTCAGGGAGGTTATACTTTTGCATTAAAAGTCTTTTTAACCCATTTCTATCTTTCTTATATTTATCAAGCTCCTCATCGGGTATGTCTACCTCCACGTAAACGAGCTTTTCTTTCCCATCTTGGAAAATCACCACGTTCTTTCTTCCCTTTATATGTCTTTTTATAAACTTCCAGTCCTCGTCGGTCATTATGGGTTCAGGATGCCATTGCTTTGACATCTCTTCCTCAAGCTCAAGGTATGGGACTGTTTCATACCATGTTGCCTTGCTTAGCTTTGATTCTATTACTTCCTCACTTTCACCGGTCTTTTTCTTTGCGTATTCTATAAAATCCCTTCTCTTGAACTTAAACCTCTCTATCTCATCAAGGGTAAGCTCTGGGAAGAGAACTTTTAGCTTGTATTTTATAAAGTCCCAGTTTCCAAAGAGATTTTGAGGTTCAAGGGCTTCATATCCGTATGGGTTTGCCCGGAGAAAATCAAAGTAATAACCCACAAATTTTCTTACTCTTGGGTCTGTGAGGGCAAGGGTCTTTATAAAATCTGGGTCGTAGAACTCAATTATACTTAAGAGCCTGGCTATGTTAACCTTTTTTATGTTGTGCAGGTGGCAAAGCTCTACCCCATACCTTTTTGGCATATTGTCCACACCACAGTATTCGTTTAGAACCTCCATCTCAGAACGCAAAAGGCTTCTAAAGAAGGCAAGTTTTTCTCTCCTTGAAAGGCTTTCTTTGTTAAGTATTAGCTCTATCATTTTTTCCCACCTCCTTAGTTTTGAATATACCTCCCAAGAGCCTCTGGTCAATAAAGCTTTTTTATACACTCCATAAGTAAAACTTTTGGTTTAAAATAAAATACAGATGGGAGGGATAATATGAAAAAGGTTGTTAGCTTTGACATTGAAACCTTTTGTCCCACAGAGGAGCTCACAGAGCAAGAGCTTTCATATCTAAGAGGAAGAAAAGACTATCCTTCTGAAGAGAGCTTTCACAGAGACCTTGCTACAAATCCCTATGTTTCCCTTTTAATTTCCTTTTCCCTTTTCTTCTTGGAGGAGAATGTAGGATATGTCTTTTATATGGCTGAAGAAGATAAAAAAGAAAAGTCCAATATCACAGTAGATAGTAGAAACATAGAAACCCTATATACCTCTTTATCTATAAAGGATGGACTTCTTTCTGCGGAGAAAAGGCTTCTTGAAGTCCTCTGGGAACAGCTAAAAGATGTGGATATGCTTATTACCTTTCATGGAAGGGACTTTGATATGGAGTTTATCAAAATAAGAACAGTAGTGCATGGTATTAAACCTGTTGCCTTTTTTAAATACTTCCCTTCAAAGAATCAAAGCTACTATTCTAAAAACCAAAACCACATGGATCTGAAGGAAGTGTTTAACGTAGGTAAGAACAACTACTCTCTCAACTTTATCGCAAAAAGGCTCAATATCCCTATAGACAAAGGTGATATGGATGGTTCAAAGGTAAGAGATGCTTTTGTGAATAGAGAATACAGGAAAATAGCAGAATACAACCTAAGGGATACTATCATAACAGGTATGCTTTACGAAAAGGTTAAAGACTATATCCAAAACAAACCTCTCGTTGACCTGTTAGAATCCGCAGGTTTTTCTAACAGCAGGGAAGTTATAGAATATGCCATATTTAAAAAGCTAGTTAGTAAGAGTGAAGTATCAAGTCTTATAGACCTTTATAAAAAGGAGTATGACAGCCATAACATGACACCCACGAACGACCAAGTATCCTTCTTGCTTAACTTAGCAGAGAGCACAAACTTGAACCTGAGTGATATCTGTAAGAGCTTAGGCTACGAGGTAATTCTAAGGATAGTAAGCTCAAAACAATACTATGAAGAAGAGATAACTTGACCTTGCCCCAGCAAAGACTTGGCATATATTTATAAGAAGGAGGTTGTTATGTCTTTGAAACCTTTGAAACTTAGAAATAAAACTGTTCCAATTCCTATAATTCAAGGTGGGATGGGAGTGGGTATATCTTGGGAAAAGCTCGCTGGTGCTGTAGCAAAGGAGGGTGCGGTGGGTGTGGTATCTGCGGTAGGCACTGGCTATAGATACCCAGAGCTTGTCAAAAGAGACAAGTTTGGAAGACCAATAGGGTCTATATATGCCCATAGCAAAGAGGCTCTCACAAGACTGATACAAGAGGCAAAGAGGATTTCGGAAGGTAATGGTGCCATAGGAGTAAACATACTCTGTGCCATAACTGACTACGGAAGGGTTGCGCGGGATGCGGTTGAGGCTGGTGCGGATGCCATAATATCTGGTGCTGGTCTTCCTCTTAGGCTTCCTGAATATGTGGGTGATGTGGATGTGGCGTTAATTCCCATAGTTTCCTCTGCCAGAGCACTTAACCTTATATGCAGGACATGGGAGAAGAAATACAAAAGGCTTCCTGATGCGGTTGTCCTTGAGGGTCCAAAGTCTGGAGGACATCAAGGCTTTAAATACGAAGAATGCTATATGCCAGAATATCAACTTGAGAACCTTTTCCCCTCTGTCCTTGAAGAAGCTCAAAGATGGGGAGGCATTCCAGTTATAGTAGCGGGTGGTGTATGGAGTTATAAGGACATAGTCTACTATATGGAGAGGGGTGCGAGCGGTGTGCAGATGGCAACACGCTTTATAGCCACTCATGAATGTGATGCACCACCCATATATAAGGAGATAGTGCTTAATGCAGAGGAAGAGGACATAATGCTATTTAAGTCTCCTGTAGGCTATCCTCTAAGGGTTGTAAGAACGCCCTTTATAGAAAGGCTTCTTGCTGGATACAATGGATGGAACGGCTGTGTTTCTCATTGCATAACACCCTGCAATAAGGGGGAAGAAGCTAAGAAGGTAGGCTTTTGCATAGCGGATAGGCTTGGCTCTGCGTGGCTTGGAAACTACGAAGAGGGCATATTCATAAGCGGTGCCAACGGACACCTACTTAAAAGGCAAGGGATAATAAGCGTAAAGGAGCTCATTGAAATGCTTACAGGTAAAATACCGGACCCAACCCTTGAAGAAAATTTTGTTTTAAAATAAATGGTAAGGAGGGAAAGAAATGATTAGAGCACTTTGGACTTCCGCTTCTGGGATGACAGCCCAGCAAACAAACTTGGATGTTATATCCAATAACATGGCAAATGTGAATACGGTAGGCTTTAAGAGAATGAGGGCAACTTTTCAGGATTTAGTCTACCAGACCATACGAGACCCAGGTGCACCTACTTCTCCTGCTACAAGAAACCCCTCTGGATTTCAAGTAGGATTGGGAACATACATATCGGACACCTACGGAATTTTTACACAAGGAAACATTCTCCAAACAGGCAATCAGCTTGATGTAGCAATTCAAGGAGAGGGATTTTTCAAGGTAGTTTTGCCAGACGGCACAATAGCCTACACAAGGAACGGACAGTTTAGGCTTGATGCGGACGGAAGGATAGTAAACCCAGATGGTTATCCCCTTGACCCAGAGATAACTATACCACCGGACGCCATAAGTGTGGGGGTGGGTCCTGACGGAACGGTGACAGTTCTAAGGCAAGGTGCTACCGCTGTTGAGGAAGTTGGTAGGTTCGAACTTGCTAAATTTGTAAATCCCGCAGGTTTAAGAAGGGTAGGTAATAATCTATTTATACAAACTGATGCATCAGGTGAGCCAGTTATAGATAACCCAGGTAATCAAGGCATAGGGACACTTCTTCAGGGATACTTGGAAGCCTCAAACGTAAACATAGTGGAGGAAATGGTTAACCTCATAATAGCACAAAGGGCTTTTGAATTTAACACAAAGGGTATAACCGCCTCTGACGAAATGTTGGGTCAAACCGCTAACTTGAGAAGGTAGATTATAATTTAATTTATGGCTGAAGAGGCAAAGGAAGCTCAAGAGGAGAAAAAAGGTGGTTCTAAAAAGATAATTTTTTTAATTCCACTTGTTCTTATATTATTAGCTGGTGGTGGAGGTGGGGCATACTTCTTCTTATTTGCAAAAAAAGATAAAAAAGAAGCTACCGCTCCACTACCTACTCAAGTAGGTGTTATGATGGACCTCGGGGTTTTTACAGTAAACCTTGCAGATAGTGGTGTAGATGCCTACGCAAGAGTTTCTATAACCATTGAGCTTTCCAACGAAAAAGTTAGACAGGAAGTGGACAGAAGACTACCCATTATAAAGGATGCCATAATTGACGTAATAAGCAGTAAGACTTCATCTTTTGTAAGAACGCCAGAAGGTAGAGAAAACCTCAGGCTTGAACTCATAAAGAGGATAAACACTATACTTTTTGAAGGCGGTGTAAGAAATATATACTTTACAGAATTTGTGGTGCAAACTACATGATGGATTTCTTCTTCAGTTTTCTCCGCGTTTTGGTTGCTCTGGGGATAGTTGTAGTCCTTATACTTATAACGCTTCCTTACATACTTCCTCTTTTCCAAAGGCTTAGATGGAAAGGTGAGGAAAAGAATTCTGAGGTAAGGTTAAAAAGGGTCATACCTCTTGGAAGAAACGTTCTCTTAGTTGAGTTGGAGATAAAAGGTAAGCTCTTTGTCTTAGCTATAACAGAAGGTGCGGTGGAGGTGGTTTATAAGGATGAGGTTTATAATTCTTAGCATTTTATTTTCTTTTCCAGTTTTTGCCCAGCAGATAATTCCTAACATAGACCTTAGAGTAGGCACTGGTCAGCTTGATACTTCCATAAGGCTTTTGATACTTCTTACTATTCTTTCCCTTGCACCTTCTATCCTCATAATGACCACGTCCTTTATAAGGATAGTTATAGTCCTTTCTCTTCTTAGGCAGGCTTTGGGAGTTCCTACTGTTCCACCCAATCAGGTTATAGTTTCCCTTGCACTCTTCCTTACCTTCTTTATTATGAAGCCCGTCTTTGATAGGATAAACTCTGAAGCTCTTCAACCTCTTCTCAAAAACGAGATTGCGGACAATGTTTTTTTTGATAGAACCTCTTCCATTATGAAGGAATTTATGGCAAAAAACACCAAAAAGGAAAGCCTAAAGGTCTTTCTTGATATATCAGGTCTCTCAAAGGAAGAGAAGGAGAACATAAAAAGCCCTCAAGATGTTCCCCTGAGCGTTTTTATACCTGCCTTCATGGTAAGTGAAATAACCACAGCCTTTCAGATAGTTTTTTTGCTTTATCTTCCCTTTTTGATAATAGACCTTGTGGTTGCCTCTATCCTCATATCCATGGGTATTCTTATGATACCGCCTCAAATAATATCTCTACCCTTTAAGATAATGCTTTTCGTGCTTGCCAATGGATGGGAACTTGTGGTATTATCTCTTGTAAGGAGCTACCAATGAGCCCAGATATGGTAGTATCCTTTGGACAAAAGGCTCTTGAGATGGCTCTTATGCTGTCTGCTCCAGTGCTTCTTGCCACGTTCATTGTTGGTTTGATAATCAGCATACTCCAGTCCGCAACGCAGATACAAGAGATGACCCTAAGCTATATACCGAAAATAGTAGCAGCATACATAATCATTCTTATACTTGGTGCTTGGATGCTGAATAAACTTCTCGATTACACAAAGGAACTTATAATAAACATACCCACCTGGCTCCAATGACCTTTGATATAAACGCCCTTTTGACCCTTTTTCTTGTATATATGAGAGTTATCAGTTTTCTTATAATGGTGCCAATTTTTGGAAAAGAGTTTATGCCAAACACCTTTAAGGTTTTTCTCGCAACAGCTATAGGCTTCACACTATTTCTATACTCAGATATAGAACCAGTTTCATTTCCAACTACAGCTCACTTCTTTCTTGCTATGTTGAAGGAAGTTCTCTTTGGCTTTACCGCAGGGTTTATTCTTAGACTAATCTTTGATGCTATACAAATAGCAGGAGAACTTATAAGTCTTAATATGGGTCTTGGTCTTGCTACCGTGTTTAACCCTCAACAACCACAAACTACTGTTATGGCTTTTTTACTTTCTTTGATGACAACTCTGTATTTTTTAGCTATCGGCGGTGCGGAGATAGTTTTGCTTTCCATGAGTAGAAGTTTTGAAAAGGTAAAACCTGGGTTATTTAGCATATACGATATAAACCCTGAGGTTTTTCTTGTTTTTTTCTACGAGAGTTTTATTCTTGCCTTTAAGATTGCCCTTCCTATACTTATTATTATGCTGGTGTTTAACCTCGTCATAGCCCTTATAAATAGGTTCATACCACAGATAAATGTGTTCATAGTTGGACTTCCTATACAGGTCTTTATAGGTTTTTTTGTGCTGATTTTATCCTTTCCTATAGTTTTTGGGGTATACTCTTCACATATAAGAGAGCATATAATTAAATTTGTAGCTTTAATAGGGGGCTAAATATGGCACAAGAAAATAAGACAGAAAAGGCAACGCCGTATCGGCGTAAAAAACTAAGAGAAGAGGGTAATGTTGCAAAAAGCCCAGAGCTTGCCTCTTCTTTGACAGTTTTTCTTTCTGCTGTTATTATCTTTTTTGTAGGTGGCTATTTCTTTTACGAAGTTGTAAAATTGATGCAATTTATAGTGGAAAATCCATCTATAAGTCCTTATACAATCATAGAATATTCTGGAGAAAGGTTTCCAAAACTATTATTACCTCTTTTCCTCGTTACATTACTCACTGTTATTCTTGCACATGTAGGTCAGTTTGGTTTCATATTTACACTTAAGCCACTTCAATTTAAATGGGGAAAATTGAATCCTATTGAAGGCATAAAAAGAATATTTTCTCTTACAACCGTTTTTGAACTTACAAAAAACATACTAAAGGTCTCCATATTTATGATTATTTCTTACTTTCTACTCAAAGGTGATATAGAGTATCTTGTGACTGCACCTTCTCAAGACATAGCAAGTTTTTTATCCAGTGTTATTAAAATAATCTTTAAACTCGTTCTTGTCCTTAGCATATTTGCCATCCTTATAGCATTTTTTGACTACGGATACAAAAGATGGGATTACGAAAGAAGAATAAGAATGAGTAAGGAGGAAATAAAAGAGGAATATAAACAGCAGGAGGGAAATCCGCAGGTAAAGGGTGCAATTAAAAGGCGTATGCGACAACTTGCAAGAGGAAGGATGATGCAAGAAGTTCCAAAGGCAAGCGTGGTTATAACAAACCCAACGCACATAGCCATAGCCCTTAGATACAGCCCCGAGGAAGGGGATAAAGCTCCTAAGGTTCTTGCCAAAGGTAAGGGAACAATAGCTGAGAAGATAATGCAGATAGCATATGAGAATGATGTGCCAGTAATAAGAAAGGAGGAGCTTGCAAGAGCTATGTATCCTCTTGTGGAGGTAGGGGAGGAAATACCTCCAAAATTCTACAAGGCGGTAGCTGAGGTCATAGCCTTTGTAATGTTCAGGAAAAAGAAGGTGGCGGTATGAGTGATATGGGTAAGGTTTTTATGCTTATTGGAATTGTCCTTTTAGTGTTGGGGTTACTGCTTACCTTCTTTGAGAAACTTCCCCTCGGGCTTGGAAGACTTCCAGGGGACATAATGATAAAGAAGGACAACTTTACCTTTTACTTTCCTCTTGGCACTTCCATAATACTGAGTGTAGTCCTTTCTTTACTTCTTACCCTTCTTTTTAGCCTATTGAGGAAGTAAAATTTTCTTATGCGTGTAGGTATTCTTGGCGGTGGACAGCTTGGCTGGATGACCATCCTTGAGGGTAGGAAGTTAGGATTTGAGTTTTTTGTCCTTGACCCAGACCCTAAGTCCCCTGCAAGCAAAATAGCGGATAGGTGGTTTCCACCAGAAGGGGTTGAGGAGTTTATAAAAACTTGTGATGTTATTACCTATGAGTTTGAACATATACACCAAGAGGTTTTAGAAAAGGTTTATGACCTTACCACACCCTCTTTGAACGTGCTTGAGACAAAGAGGAGCAGGATAAGAGAAAAGGAATTTTACAGCAAAGGAGGCTATCCTACCGCAGAGTTTACCACCGCAAGCTGGAAAGACTTAAGGGAGAAGATAGAAGACTTTGGGCTTCCCTGTGTGGTAAAGTCAGAAAGTTTAGGATACGACGGAAAGGGACAGTATAGGGTTTACTACTTGGAGGATGTGGAGGATATTCTAAAAAACCACGCTGAGGTAGAAAAGTTCCTAATAGAGCGGTTTGTGGATTTTAGCTTTGAGTTTTCTCTCATAGGTGTGAGGGACAAAAAGGGCAACAGCAGGCTATATCCTCTCACTGTAAACCACCACGAAGGAGGTATTTTACTCTATAACCAAACGAGGAGTTTTTCCATAAAAGAGGCGGAGGAGATAGTTTTGTCTCTAATGGAGGATTTAGACCTTGTGGGTCTTTTGGCAGTTGAGTTTTTCTACACTTGGGATGGTAAAGTCCTTATAAACGAGTTTGCACCCAGACCTCACAACACGGGGCATTACAGCCTTGATGCCTGCTACACCTCTCAGTTTGAAAACTTGCTAAGGGCTATATGTGGTCTTCCACTGGGCTCAACGAGGCTTAAACTACCCTCAGGCATGGTTAACATCTTAGGACTCTCCTTAGAGGATATAGACCTGTCAAGCCTTCTCTCCCTTGAGGGAACAAAGCTCTACTGGTATGGAAAGGACAAAAAGCCAAGAAGAAAGATGGGACACATGAACATAACCGCAAGCACAGAGCAAGAGCTTGAGGAAAGACTTGAAAGGATAGTTAACCTTCTTTATTCCCATGAGCCTTCTTAAGGAATTTCTCAGTCAGGTGGGTGAGGGTTATTTGCTTATTGACAAGGAAGGAAAGGTGGTTTTTGGCAACGACTTTCTATTGAAAAGAAGACTTTTAAGAGAAAACTTTGAAGGTAAACCCTACTATGAGTGCGTCAACAATCTTACAGTGGTGAGCTGTCTTGCAGAAGCCTTATCAGAGAAAAAGGATAGGGTTTGTAATTTTGACCATGAGGAGAGGGAGTATACCCTGTATGCCTTTACAGGAAGTGAGCTTACTGTGGTTCGTTTTTCGGATATAACGGAGCTAAGAAGGTATGAAAGGTCAAGAAGGGAGTTTGTTGCCAACGTGTCTCATGAACTGAAAACACCCATAGCGGTGCTTAAAAGCCTTTTAGAGACCCTGTACGAAGAAGAAGACAGGGAGGAGAAAAAAGTATTTTTGGAAAAAGCTCTTAAGCGAGTTGAAGATATGAGAAGGCTTGTAGAAGACCTTCTTATACTTACCAAGTTGGAGTCTGGTGAGGAGAGGATAAAGAGGGAGGATGTGGACCTTAGGCTCTTAGTTGAGGAGGTCTTTGACCTATTAGAGCCACAGGCAAAAGAGAGAAATATAAGCCTTATAAATTCCGTAGATAAGGAGCTAAAGGTTAAAGGAGACTGGGACAAACTTTTCCTTCTTCTTAAAAACCTTGTGGACAACGCCATAAAATACAACAAGGAGGAAGGAAAAGTGGAAGTTAAAGCCAAAAGAGAGAACCAATACGTGCAACTGCAAGTCCAAGACACCGGCATAGGCATACCTAAGGAGCATCTGTCTTTTATCTTTGA
>JAXSOH010000022.1:0-21692 GCA_037925805.1 Aquificaceae bacterium | reverse complement strand
ACACAGCAGAACAATACCGCAGGGAGTTCGGTGAGCTACTCAAAGACCTTATACCTCAAGCTATTGTAAGGTGTTGGGAGTTGAATGGGCAAGGGGATATACTCCCAGCTAATACTTCTTGAGTGTATGTTATCAAGTATAGCAGAATTTACACAAATTTTGAAACAGTCCCGTCCTTCATACCATATTGCAGAACTCCACCTTCTTTACCTCATAAAAAAGAACAAATAAGTATCGTAGAAAAATTGCGTTATCATATTTAAAATAAAACTCCAAGGAGGTGTTATCATGCCAGTGTATGTGATGCTCACAAGCCTTACTGATGAGGGCATGAAAACCCTCAAGCACAAGCCTGAGAGGATAAAGGAAGTAGACAAGGAGGTTATGGAGCGTTTTGGCGTCAAGGTGCTCGCCCAGTATGTGGTGATGGGACCCTACGACTTTGTTAACATCCTTGAAGCTCCAGATAACGACACCATAGTTAAGATGGCTGTGGAGCTTGGCTCAAGAGGGACTATAAGGACACTTACCATGCCTGCTTTGGAAGTAGACCAGTTTATAAAAGACCTAAAGGAGCTGGGATAAGGCATTTATGGAGCATACCCTTAGAGCCTTCTTTGAGATAACGGTAAGGTATACAGACCTCAAGTGGGCAAAGACCAGGGATGACCTTATAAGTAGGTCTATAAAAGCTTTGAGAGCCTTCAAAGAAGGCAAAGACCTTGAAGAGATAAAAGGCACAAGGGAACTTAGCTTTGAGATAGAAGATTCCCTTCCTTTTCTCTACTCTTTTGCAAAAGAGCATCCAGAGGAAGTGGAAAGGCTTATAGAACTGCTTAGTATGTTTATAAAGTCGCCAGCACCCTGTAAAATAAGACTTATAAACTTTTCGGAGGCTTTGCTTGAAGATAGGCGAATATCTGAGGCAGGAAAGGTTTAGCGTATCCTTTGAATTTTTCCCTCCAAAAACGCCAGAAGGCGAGGAAGAGCTTTTCCAGACCATAAAGAGCCTTCAGCGGTTAAACCCCACCTTTGTGTCCGTCACCTATGGAGCGGGTGGAAGCACAAGGGACAGGACAAGAAGAGTAGTAGAAAGAATTCACAAAGAAACAAACCTCACCGTGATGGCACATCTTACCTGCATAGCTCATACAAAAGAAGAGCTATATGACATACTCAAAGGCTACGCACAGATAGGGATAGAAAACATATTAGCCCTTAGAGGAGACCTTCCTGCAAACATGCCAGATTTTAAGCCTCCAGAGGGTGCCTGCAAACACGGCTCTGAGCTTGTAAGGTTCATAAGGGAAAACTTTGGGAAGACCTTCTCCATAGGCGTTGCCTCTTACCCAGAGGGACATCCAGAATCTCCCAACATGGAGTGGGAGATAAGATACTTCAAGCAGAAGGTAGAGGCGGGTGCGGACTTTTCCATAACCCAGATGTTTTTTGATAACTCTTACTTTTACAGGTTCTTAGAGCTTTGCCAAAGGGCAGGCGTAGACATTCCCATTATACCGGGTATAATGCCAATTACCAACTTCCGTCAGATACAAAGGTTTGCCAGCATGTGCGGTGCGGAGATACCTCAAAGCCTTGTGGGAAGACTTGAACCCTATGCGGACAATCCAGAAGAGACACTAAAGATCGGCGTAGAGTTTGCCATAGAGCAGTGCCTTGACCTTTTAGAAAATGGCGTGCAAGGTCTACACTTTTATACCCTAAACAAGTCAAAGGCTACACTCCTTGTTTATGAAGGCATAGAAGGCACACTCAAAACATGAGGGTGAAGGTAAACTACAGAGGACAGGAGTTAGACTTAGAGCTTGGAGAAAAAACTTCAAGGGCGAGGGATGTTCTTAGGGCTCTTGGGCTTTCCAGAGAATACGCCTTTGTAGTAAGAGATGACGAAGTGCTTGAAGAAAATGAGCCAATAAGAGAAGGAGACTATCTAAGGGTTATAAACGCCATATCGGGTGGATATATTTAAAAAGAATGCGTAAGTGTCAAAGGTGCGGACAAAAGGCGATGGTTTATCTCTCTCAGCACAGGCTTTCTCTTTGCAAGGAGCATTATATAGAGTGGTATCTCAAAAGGGTAGAGTCCACCATAAGAGAGTTCAAAATGTTTGGTAGGGGTGATAAAGTCCTTGTTGCGGTCTCTGGTGGGAAAGATAGCCTTTCTCTCTGGGATGCACTGTGTAGGCTTGGATACACAGCGGATGGTCTTTATATGGACTTAGGTATAGGTGAGTATTCTCAAAAGTCTAAGAAAGCCTGCGAAAACTTCGCACAGAAAAAGGGTCTAAGACTACATGTCCTTGAGCTAAAAAAGGAAATAGCTTCCATTCCAGAGATAAAGGAAGTTGAGAGAAACAGACCCGCATGTTCCCTTTGTGGTTTGCTAAAAAGATACTATATGAACAGGTTTGCAAAAGAAGGTGGCTACGAGGTTATAGCAACGGGACACAACCTTGACGATGAAAGTGCTACCCTTCTCTCTAACGTGCTAAGCTGGAACATGGATTATCTCTCAAGACAGTTTCCAGTCCTTTTGGAAGGAGATGGTTTCGTAAGAAAGGTAAAGCCTCTTGTAAAGTTTACAGAAAAGGAAAACGCCCTATACGCCTTTCTTTCTGGGATAGAGTATATTGAAGAGGAATGTCCCTTCTCTGAGGGTGCAAGCTCCATAGAATACAAGAAAATACTTACCCAGATGGAAGAGAAAAGCCCAGGGACTAAGCTAAGGTTTTACATGGACTTTTTGAGAAGACTGCACCCTATACTTCAATCACAAGAGGTGAAACTAAGACCTTGCGAAGTCTGTGGTGAGCCCACCACTGCTGAAGTGTGCTCTGTCTGTAGGTTAAAAGAAAGAGTTATTCCAAGGCTTTTGTCATCCTCACCCAGTAGTTAAACCTGTCCCTCTCTTCAAAGCCAAGGTTTTTGTAAAAGTCCATAGCCTGCTTATTTTCGTCCCCTACCCAAAGCTCTGCCATATCAAGCCCTCTGCTTTTGAAGTATTCCAAAGCCTTCTGCACAAGAGCCCTACCTATACCCCTATTTCTATACTCTGGAAAGACTACAAGTTCATGAATAGCACCCACCACCTTACCTTCCCTTTTGCTAAACCAGTTTCCATCGCTTGCAATAAAGCCCACAACCTTGCCGTTCTCCTCCACAAGCCATATGCCCGCCACATCCCTTCTAAAAAGCCAGTTAAGATATGCTTGCGCGTCATCTGGATGCGTATAGGAGTATTCCTCAAGTCCCTTGTAGCCTAACAAATATAAGTCCACCAAATTTTTTATGTCCTTCTCTTCTGCCCTTCTTATGGTCATGGTCTTACAATTCTCGCTCCTTCAGGAACTACCACTCTAAAGAGGTTTTCAGAAGGTGTGAAGTTTGTGTTAATCCTTAGAAACTCTATAGTGGTGCTTGTGCCACCCTTTTCTTCAACCTTTACACCTCTTATATCTCCCCTTGAAGACACTTCCACCAAAACCCTTGAAAAATAGTCATCTCTGACCTTCGGCTTGAGAATAAAAGTCTTTCCTCTTGAGCTTTCCATCTCACCCACAAGCTCAAAAACCTCAGAGAGAGGTCTTGAGACCAGAAAGAGGGCTTCCACCACAGGCGAGCTGTTTCTTTCAACCCGGTCAAGAAAAGCAGTCCTATCCCTGGGAACATAAACCATAACCTGCACTCCGTCAGACACTATAAGGGTCTTCTCTGGCTGTTCGTATTCTATCCTAAACCTTCCTCCTCTCTGGGCATAGAATATTCCCTTTGATTCTTCTGGCTTTGACTGCCATGGATACTGCACTTTTTGCACAAAGTCTACTCTGATACTTCTTATACTCTCAAGCCTTCTTTCAAAGTCCTCAAAGGACTGTGCAACAGCTAAAGATACAATAAAAAGGAATAGCAAGAAAGCTCTCATAGCTTATGAAACCTCCTAAGAAAAGATAGTATAACCTCATACCACATAGCTACATGGTCCCAGCTTATGGCGTCATAGTTGTCATAGATGGTATGCCTTAGGGTAAAAGGGTGAGAGCTAAGATAGAGAGTTTGGATGCCTAACTCCTTGAAGGGTAAGTGTTCACCCTCCAGCTCACTAACATCGCAAAAATCCACGCCTACTCTCATGTCCTGCAGATGCTTGTAGAACATCTCGTTTATCCTCTCTCCATTGTATCCTCCCATATCTCTGTATACTACTGCAGGATTGTGCCATCCTATGCCTTCAAGATTTATACAATAAAAAACGTGCTTTAGACCCTTTGCAAGGTGAAACTTTACACCTTCCATACCAATTTCCCTCGCATCGGTAATAAGAAACCTAAGCCTATAAGGTAAGTTGTAATTTTTTTTAAGCTCCTCGTAAAGAAACAGCAAAAGAATAAAACCAATGCCGTTACCAACAGCCCCATATATATCCGTTACCGTATCCATGTGAGAAACTATATATACTAAGGGTCCCTTCCCTATTTCTATAAGAAAATTTACACCTTCTATAAGCCTTTCACTGGACTTTACTTTAAGCATTACCTCTGTATCTTCCACCTTAGGAACATCTTCCCTTCTTATGCTAACTATTGGTATCTCCACACCTATATCATGACCATGCTCGTATGCATCCGCCTTGTCTTCTGACCTATAGGTAATTATGGCTACCGCACCCTTTTGCTGAGCCTGAAGGGCTTTTTTCTTAGTTAGGTCTGGCACAAGGGCTATATCACCTTCTATGTAGTCTCTCTTTACATAGGCTTTCTTTTCAATAGGTTTGCTACCTATGTAGGCTACTCCCTTTATTTTCTCTTCCCTTACAGTTATCCAAGCCTCCTCCGGTATGAACCTCTTTACAGAAAAGGACTCTTTTTCATAGTTACATGAAACATAGTCAAGGAAGGACTCCACGTGCTTGCGAACTTTTTTATTTTCCTCTGTCCCTGACAATCTGTTATAAGTAAGAACTTTGTATGCAAATTCTTTTAGAAACTCTAACCTTTCACTTTTCATAAACAGGCGTTAGCCAGCCAAAATACCGCTCTATCATCCCTCTTACCGCACGAAAGTATATGTCTTGAAGCTCTTTTGTAATTGCACCTATATCTCCCTTTCCTACCTTTCTGTTGTCCACTTCCACCACAGGTGTTATCTCCGCTGCAGTGCCCGTTAAAAATATCTCGTCCGCCACGTATAGCTCACTCCTTGCCACAGGACGCTCTTCTATCTCTAACACAAGCTCGTTTTTAAGAAGTTTCTTTACCGCAGAGCGAGTTATACCCTCAAGTATGTGCTCAGAGTAAGAGGGTGTTATAGCCTTCCCCTCTCTTATTAAAAAAATGTTCTCTCCAGAACCTTCCGCAATAAAGCCGTGCTGATTTAGCATAAGGGCTTCGTCATAGCCTGCCATAAGAGCCTCTGTTTTTGCCAAAGCACTGTTTACATAAGCACCAGCCACTTTCCATCTTGAAGGTATGGAGTTGTCGTCATTTCTCCTCCAAGAGGAGACCTTTACCCTTATACCCTTTGAAGTATCCAGATACCTTCCAAAGTTGTATGTGTATATGGCAATCTCAGGCGTGTAGTCTATGAGTTTGGGAGTGAGCTTAAGGTCTTTAAAGTAAGCTATAGGTCTTATATAGACATCTTCTCTTACCTGATTTTTTCTGAGGAGCTCTACAGTTATGTTTACAAGGTCTTCCACGCTATAAGGTAGTTCCATAAACATAGCTTTGCAGTTTCTTAGCAGTCTTTGGTAATGCTCTCTGGCAAAGAGAAGATATAACTGCTGGTGCTCTTCATTCCAGTAAGCCCTTATGCCTTCAAAGACTGCTGTGCCATAGTGAAGGGAGTTGGTCTTTATGTTTATGTTGGCTTCTTCTATTGGGACAAGTTTTCCTTCGAAAAAAGCGTATTCCATAGCAATATAGATTATAGCAGAAAAGTGGTTGAAGTTTATAAG
Organism: Aquificaceae bacterium; assembly: GCA_037925805.1. Taxonomy (GTDB): domain Bacteria; phylum Aquificota; class Aquificia; order Aquificales; family Aquificaceae; genus Pampinifervens. The sequence goes on along the minus strand of JAXSOH010000022.1, from coordinate 15,719 downwards.
GTTCAGCTTATATTTTTATTCCCTTGGAGGCAGGCATGAAAAGGTTTATGTTAAAGTCAAAGGTGCATAGAGCAAGGATAACAGGTGCGGAGCTACACTACGAAGGTAGTCTTTCCCTTGACCTTGCCCTCATGGAGTCCGCAGACCTTTTGCCCTTTGAAAAGATAGAAGTATACAACGTAAGCAACGGTGCGCGCTTTTCCACCTATGTAATACCTGCACCAAGATACTCTGGCGAAGTGAGGCTAAACGGTGCTGCTGCGAGAATGGGTGCAGTGGGAGATATTGTGATAATAGCTTCTTATGGAATTTTTGAAAAGGATGAGCTTGAAGACTTTAGACCATACCTTGTCTATGTGGATGAAAACAACCAGATAAGGGAAGTAAAGAGAGAGATGGTCATAGAAGGTGTAGGTAGCACTTATGATTGGTAAGGTTTTTAGAATATTCAGGGAGAAGGGAGGTGTGTTAAAAGCACTTGACCTTTGGGAGTGGTATGAATCTCTCGAACCAAGGGACCAAAAAAGGATAAAGTATTACTTTTCTTTAAAAAGCATAAAAGATATGCAATTTCCCTTCAGGGCAAAGCACTTTGATACAGGGGAGGTAAACAACCCCGGATACACAAAAGCTACCCTTCTTGGCACACTTGCTCAAACTGCCTTGCTTGATGGCAAATACGAAGATGCGGAGTGGCTCTATCTTAGAGCTTTTGAGCTCAGCGAAAGCCCTTACGAGAAACATCTAATACTGAACGACCTTGTCATGCTCTCTCAAAAACTAAAAGACTTTGAAAGAATGGAAAGGTATGCCCAGATGGATTTGGATATTTTTGAGGGGTATAAGGAAGAGATAAAAGACAAAAATGGAGGCACTCTGCCTCAGATAAACTCCTATGAGATTATGGTTTACCTCTTAGAGAGAAAGGGAGATAAAAAATCCGCCCTTGAGCTTCTTGAGAGGTTTCACAGTGAAGGCGTTCCTCATCCCTTCTATGAGGAGGTAAAAAGAAGGCTCACCGCATGAAATACCATATGCTTATAAGAAAAGTGGTTCAACTTCAGAGAGAAAAAAAGCTCATACCAAAGAAGACTTCACTGCTCCTTGCTTTCTCTGGCGGTGTAGATTCTGTAGCCCTTGCCCTTTGTATAGTTGAGCTAAGGGATTTTCTAAAGCTCAAAAGGCTTGCCCTCGCACACGTAAACCACCAGCTCAGAGGAGAGGAGTCTTACAGAGACGAAGCCTTTTGTGTAGAGTTTGCCAAGGCGAAGGGCCTTGAGGTGTTCGTAGAGAGGATAGAAGTTAAATCAAAAGGAGAAAACCTTGAATCTAAGGCAAGGGAACTAAGATACCAAGCCCTTGAGGAGATAAGACAAAGAGAAGGCTTTGACCTAATAGCAACCGCTCATCATCTTAATGACTTAGTGGAAACTGTTCTCCTTTGGCTTGTGCGAGGCTCGGGAAGAGAGGGACTTTTTGGCTTTGAGGAAAAGGAGGGTGTGGTAATAAGACCACTATACTTAGCCACGAGGGAAGAGATAGAAGACTTTGTAAAGTCAAAGGGAGAGAATTGGGTTGAGGACTCTACGAATTACAACCTAAAATATGCAAGAAATCTTATAAGGCACAAGGTCATCCCAGAGCTGAAAAAAATCAATCCCAGGCTTGAAGAGAGTTTCTTTAGGCTTAGAAAAATCCTAAAGGAAGAAGAAATCCTTCTTGAGGACCTAACACAAAAGGCTATAGGGGAAATCATTAAGGATGGTGAGCTTGATAGAGGGGCTTTTTTGAAGCTTCCACACGCCTTAAAAAGAAGGATAGCTTACCAACTATACGGTATAAGGAACATGAAAGAGATTGAAAGATTTATAAACAGTATTAGAAACAAGTCACTAAAAGGGAGTGTTTCATCCATTGTGTAAAAATAAAGTAAGGAAGTGTTAATATGAAACAGCCAAGCAAGGAGAAAGTAGAACAATACCGCAGTGAGTTCAGTGAGCTACTCAAAGACCTTATGCCTCAAGCCATTGTAAGGTGTTAGGAGTTGAATAGGCAAGAGGATATAGTCGCAGTTAATACTTCTTTTTGAGGGTATGTTATGAAGTGTGGCAGAATTTACACAAATTTTGAAACAGTCCCGTGTATTTTGCCAAAGTCATATGCGAAGATAAGTGGGAATATAGCGAGGGATAAGGTTATAAGGCTAATAAGGAGGGGTAAGAGGGCGTGGAAAGAAGCGTGTGGTTATGGCAAGCGATGGCTTGTAGAGAACTTTTTTTCTGTATTCAAGCGATGGTTTGGAGAATATGTAAGTCATATGAAAATTGAGAACATTAGGAAGGAGGTTATGTTTAAGGTATGGATAATAAATCTATTTCTCGGTTTGGGGAGTTGAGGCGTATGTGGTATAGTATAAACAGGGGGTGGAATTTTGACAGAAGTTTAAAATTTGCATTGTTGGACAGAGCAGTTCTTTATCTACGAAAACATAATGCGATACACAGGACAAAGGTCTACACACCCTGCAACCTTTTATTACTACCTTCTTGTCCTTTTGATAGCTACCCTCTGGTATGTGCCTATGTATCCAAAGCTAATAAGGCGTTTCAAAAGAGAATGGCTTCCTCTTTTGTTCTGGGCTTTCTTAGTTATTTTCTTCTTCAGCCTTGCCAAAAACAAACTACACCACTACATACTTTTTTCATACCCACCCATAGCCATAATGCTGTCTTATTTGGTAAATGAGCGGTATCTAAAGGTGGTTCTGGGACTTTCCACTGCCTCAATACTTTTGCTTACCCTTGGCTTGCAATTTTATGAAAAAGAAAGGTTCACACCCAAAACATATCCTGTAGTAAAAGCCTATAAGGGAGATGTTTACTTCTATAGGGCGGAAGACTCTGCACTTGTTTTCTATTCAGGCAGGTGCATAAAGAAACTTGAAGACCCTCATAAGGCAGAGGGGCTTATCATAACAAAGGAGAAATACAAGAAAGACTTTGAAAGGTGCAAACCCTTAGTAAAAGGTAGGGAATTTGACGGTCTTTATGTATTGCTTAACTGTGAAAATGGGCTAAAATAGACTACCATGGAGAAGAAATACGGAGAGATAGCCATAGAAGAGGCACAGCTTGAGCCTTGGGAAAATCCCACACCGGAGAGAAACTACATGATAGAGATAACCTTTCCTGAGTTCTCTTGTCTTTGTCCTCGCTCGGGATATCCGGACTATGCGACCATAAAGATAAGGTATATTCCAGATAGATACATTGTAGAGCTAAAGTCCCTAAAGCTTTGGCTTAATAAGTTTAGAAATCGCTACATATCTCACGAGCAGGCAACTAATGAAATATATACTGCACTTTATGAGACCCTAAAGCCTCGTTTCCTTGAGGTAATTGGAGACTTTAACCCAAGGGGTAATGTGCATACGGTCATAAAGGTCAGGAGCGACGAGAATTATGGATAATTTCTTTTAGCCTCCTTAGTGCCTTGTAGCCTTCCTCTATTTCGTCGGAGTATACCTTGTAGGGAGAATATTTGTATCTTTGATATATGGAGAGGATAAACTTAACGTGATTGTATAGGTCTGTGCCTTTGCAGGTGGATATTATCTCTTCTGGTAGAAGATTTTTTGATACGATGCCTTCCCTTTCAAGGAGCTCTCTTGTCATACGGTATAGGTTCTCGGGAGTCTTTCTAAGTCTCTGGAATAGAAAAAAGGCAAGATAAAGAGCAGTGCCAAAGAGGAGCAATTGAGATATCTGAAAAGCCCTTGTTCTGAGGTTTTCTAACTTTAACTCCGCCCTTAGACCTTCTCCTATGTTTCTAAAGAGTCTTATCTGCTTTTCTGAAGTGTAGCCCACAATGTTGGAATACCAAAAGCTAACTATGGAGTCTCTTATGAGAGCAAGGGTGGAAATCCTTTCTACGCTGGGAGATACGTAGGGTGGTGTGGTGTCTACCTTTAGCCATCTTCCTTCCACATAAGCCTCCACCCACACATGAGCCATAGAGTTGGTTACTATATGATATCCACCATACTGATTCCAGAGAGCACCCTTGTATCCTCCCACTACCCTGGCAGGCACGCCCATAATCCTCAAAAGTAGAGCGGTAGCACTGGCATAGTATTCACAGTTTCCCTTCTTAGATACAAAAACAAAGTAATCAAGAGGGTCTCCCTCATACTTTTCCAACTTCAAAGTGTAGCTATAGCCTTTTGAAAAGTGCTGGACAACATTTCTTAGCTTCTCCATATCGGTCTTTGCATTTGCGGAGAGTTCCTCTGCAAGCCTTTTGAGGTTTAGGCTTATGTCTGGTGGTATCCTCATGTAATCTCCTGGGTCATCTTCAAGATATAGGCTCTTTGAGGAGCTAACTTTGACCCTTATGGCTTTATTTATCTCTCTGCTTAGGCGAAGGGTGTTCCCTGTAGCCATGTAGGCATTGGCGGAAAGTCCTTCTACACTTAAGATTCTGTAAGGGTAGTCAAGTGCAGGTATTAGGTTATCAAAGGATGGTTCAATAACAAGAGTGTATACCATGTCTCCACTTCCTGAAGGCATTTGGAAGGTTTCCTCCTTTACTTTAACCCAGACGCCTCTCACGTAGTCTCCGAAAACTACCGCCCTCCAGTATGGGTCTTTTATATCTTGAGGAAGTCCGTAAACCCTAAAAACAACCGTATTGTCCTCCTGTATCTCTCCCACTTTGCCAAGACTTACGCTGTCCGCAAGACCAGTTTTTAGTCCACTGCCTTTGGATATGAGGTCAAAAAGAGGAGTTTGTGTTCTTGGAAGAAGAAAGAAAAAGGGAAGGGTAAAAACCGCAACTAAGAGAAAGAGTAGAAGGCTCGCCACCATGTAATGTTTATACATTGAGAGCTCAAGTCTTTTATCTCCTGCATTCCTGTATAGATTAAGAAACACAAGAGAAGAGACACCCAAAAGACTATGCAGTATAAAAACAAGAAGAAAGCTAAGGCTAAGATTGTATGCGGTAGATATGGACACCGCAAACAGGCTCAAAAGGAGTATCTGATAGAGGTCTCTGGGTTTTTTCTCCTCAAGGCTCTTTATAGAAAGAAGCAAAAGAACTACATGAGAAAAGGGCTTGAGAAGGTCTTCAAGACTGAGGAAGGATAGAAAATACAAGGTCAATACAACGCCAAAAAGGTTTAGAAATAGCCTCCTTACGGGGTATATAACCTTTATGTCCATAGGCACACCCACAAAGTAGAGGGCTAAAAAGCCAAAGAAATATATAGAGTCTGCCACGTTCCACAGAGATAGCATGCCTACGAGGGAGGTGATACGCACGAGCATTATGGTTGTCAGGCGAGAGCTACTTAGATATTTTTCTAACATACTCCCTGACCTCTTCTTTGTATTCTGGGTATGCGTATATTCTGTAAAGCCTTATATCTTCTAAAGAGGCCACAATAGGAGACACTTCTCTCAAACTAAGTAGTTCATGCCCGTCCCATATAGGTATGTCTTCATCCAGCACCCTCTTGCTTGCTTGGTCGAACCTCAAAAGGTCTTCCTCATACTTTTCCAAAAGTCTATCTTTCACAAACTCAAACAACTCCCTTGATGAGGTAGAAAAAACCTGTCTGAAATGTTCTCTTGCGAGCACTCTCTTTACCTTTTCCTCTGAATATCCGTCCAACATAAGATGAAGTAAATGATGGTCTGTTTTTCTGTGAAAGTCTTCTGGACTCAAAAACCCTCTTTTCAAAAAGTCCTGGACTAGCTCTTCCAAATGGATGTTCAAGATACGCACCACCTTGTGAAAATAGACCTGAGAATACATAAAATACCTTCCAAGAATAAAGCTCTCCAAGGCTCTGAGTGCACTTATATGGACGCACTTTTTACCTTCTACGAGGAACATATTCTCCAAAAGCCTACGGTAGTCAAAAAAGCCATAAGAAGTCCCACAAAAGTATGCATCTCTCCTAAGATAGTCCATCCTGTCCGCACCGAATTCTCCAGTGATTATCTTTGGCAGGCTACTGCCCTTTCTAAAGGCAAGCTCCACAATAAGCTCAATATCCTCAAGAGCGTATCCACAATTTTTTAGTATGTCCGCAATACCTTCTTCAAAAAGCACCCTTTCTCCTATAGATTCGTGGCTTTTGTCTCCAAGGAGCACCTCTGTGGTGTGAGAAAAAGGCGTGTGTCCGATATCGTGCAAAAGACCCGCCAATCTCACTATTCTGTAGAGCTTTTCATCTTTGAGCCCAAGACTACTGTAAACCCTTCCTGCAAGCTCCATAGTTCCCAAGGAGTGTTCAAACCTGCTGTGCTGTGCGGAGGGAAATACCATATAGGCTATGCCTAACTGGCTTATGAACCTGAGCCTTTGGAGAGGAAAGCTGTCTATTATCCTTATTTCGCAGTCATAGGCTTTTATCAGCTCATGTATTGGGTCTGAAAATTCTTTGAACATAAAGCCCCCTCAGAGAAATACTTGTCCCTATCTCTACGGAGGATTTTGTCCGCTATAGACCTGAGCTTGTTCAGAATTCTTCTAAACCAGCTCCCCTTCTGTCTTTTTTGATTTATAAATTCTATCTTTAGAGGACTAAGGCTTTTGCCTGTTTCCACCCTTCTAAGCAGGATTTCAAGCTCCCTTTTGAGCTTATATAGGTTTAACCCATAGTATACATCTCCAAAGCTTTGTGCCTCTTGAAAAATCTCTCTTAATTCTTTGATAATATCCCTCCCTCGACCCGAGTAAATACCTGCAAGTCTATAGAGTAGGTTAAAGTATTTCCCTTCCCTTGAATACCTCTCTAAACATATTTCACAGTAATTCCTTAGTTCATCATAGAGTCCTTCATTGAAGAGTAGTGTCGATATGACTACCGCATCTTGTGCATTCAGGTGCTTTCTGTAGACCATGGTTCTACTAAGTATGTTCCAAAGCCTTATGGCTTTTTGGCTTATGCTTTCAAATGCATTAAGGTACTCACTCCTTATAGCTATAAGGTATATTCCACCTTCCTCTACCCTGTAAATATCTTTGCCTGAGTAAACATTACCGTAAAGGTCTGATATGACAAAGAGGTTCATTTCCACCAAAACATCTTTCCAGTAGTTCCTTGCGTTCCTGAAGTTTTTGTATGCACAGGAAAGGAACTTTTCAAGCTCCACGTAGGGGTTTCCCTCTCTTCTCACAAGCTGTGAGTAGCACATAAGGTAAAAGACCATCTCCTTCTTAGAGGGGTCGTCCAGAACTTCAAGCACGAGGTTGCTAAGTGGGTCTCTTTCTTTTATGTCAAGCATACATATAATATAAGCCCTATTCTTTTTATTGTAAATGATAGATTATCCCTTAGCATAGACAAATACCCCTTTTAGGGACATTTATCCGCACCTCGGGTTTAGGGGCTCACCCCTACCGCTCATCAAGCAGGTTTTTTATACTTACCGCAACTGCTAAGAGATACAGTTGTATAATAGTGACTGCAGATAGGAGGGATTTCCAAGCGATAAGTCTGGCTGGCTTTTATAAGGATATCTATTTTATAAGGTAAAATATATCTATGCTCATAGCAGTCCCCCTCTCAGACAAAAACTTTGAAGAAAATCTGAGCTTTTGCAAAGAAAAAGGTGCGGACATAATAGAGCTTAGGGTAGACCTCTTTGAAAACAAGGACCCTCAGTTCGTCCTTGAATGTGTGGAAAGGGTTCAAAAGGAGGGTCTAAAGACCATTCTTACGGTGAGAAGTCAAAGGGAGGGTGGCTCACAGGTTGAAAATAGGTTGGAAATTTTTAAAAAGGTTTCTCCTCATAGCAATTACACAGACATAGAGCTTTCCTCTCAAGATATCATTTCTCATGTCAAAGACATAGTAAAAACTGCTGGTAAAAAACTCATAATCTCTTACCATAACTTTGAGTTTACGCCTGCTAATTGGATACTAAGGGAAGTATTAAGAGAAGCAAGAAGGTGGGATGCGGATATCGTAAAGATTTCCGTGAAGGCAAACTCCTACCAAGATACCGCAAGGCTTTTGTGTCTTGGTATAGAGGAAGAGGGGGAGAAAATTCTAATTGCTATGGGTGAATACGGAAAGGTTTCAAGGGTTGCAGGCTTTATCTTTGGGTCTGTGATAAGCTATGCCTTTATAGGCTCTGCGGTAGCCCCAGGGCAGTTGAGCCTTGAGGAGATGGTGAGGGTAAGAGGCCTAGTAGTATGATAAGAAGAACGATAGTTCCTCATCCCATAAAAAATATTCCGCAGGACGAGGTTTCGCAAGCAAGGGGACTATAAGCTCCCTCGTTAACCGCATAAGAACATTCCTCACACCTACTATGTCCGCATCCTCCTCATACCCACACCGTAGGCACTTGAAATGCTTTCCTTTGCAGTTCATCTCCTACTTGTATAGGCTGGTGAAACTATGTAGAGCTGGTTGCCAAGGGACTGCTTCAAAATTTGTGTAAATTCTGCCATACTTCATAACACACCCTCAAAAAGAATTATTAGCCGGGACTATATCCTCTTGTCCATTCAACTCCTAACACCTTACAATGGCTTGAGGTGTAAGCTCTTTGAGTAGCTCACTGAACTCCCTGCGGTATTGTTCTACTTTCTCCTTGCTTGGCTGTTTTGTATTAACACCTCCTTACTTTATTTTTACACAATGGATGAAACACTCCCGTCGCCAACTACCTCACATAGTTCCTTTATCCTCTTTATAACATATATGCACAAATCTCTGGCAGAGGGTAGCTTATTCCTTAGTATCAACATAGCTTACAAACTCTTTTACAAGCTCCTCAAAGGCGTAGTAGTAGGGATTTATCACCCTGTATATTCCCATTTTTTCTAACTTCTCCGCATCTCTTTGAGACCTTGCGACCGCTATTATTTTGCCCTTGTAATCCATATCCCTTAGGTTATTTACCAGTGTCTTTATGTCTTCTAAGTTTGGAACGGTGATAACTATTATGCTGGACTGACTTATAGGAAGCTCCTCTAAGGTTGCTCTATCCTCCGCAGAGCCGAAATGTGCAGGCAGTCTTTTTTCTCTGAGCTCGCCTACCCTTGAAGGGTTGTAGTCCAAACCTATGGCGTTTATACCCATCTCCTTACAGTGCTCTAAGAGCTCTCTACCGAGCCTGCCAAGTCCAAATATGATAACCTCCACTGGTCTTTCTTCAGAAAAGAGCTTTTCAAACCTGAGCTCTGCGTGAGGTGTCCTCTTCTCAAAAACACTAAGAAAAGGCTCAAGCCATTTATATAACTTGTGGGAGTAGAGTATCATATAGGTGGAAAGGGCTATGGTTATAAGACCCACCATGGTGGTTATGCTAAGGGCGTCCATTCCCACATGACCTAAGGACATACCCATAGCCACGAAGATTATGGAGAACTCGCTTATCTGTGCTACTGTAAGACCTGCCAAGAAGCCTGTTTTCTTCCTGTAGCCCATAAAACCCATTATCACCATAACGATAAGAGGGTTGCCAATTAGAACAAATAGGGAAAGAATAACCGCAATGTGCCAGTCCATGCGAATTACAGAAAAGTCAAACTTAGTGCCGAGGTCTATAAAGAAGAAAAGGAGCAGAAAATCCCTTATGGGCGTAAGCCTTGAGCTTATCGCATCCCTAAAGTGGGTCGCAGAGAGGGAAAAGCCTGCAAGAAAAGCACCAAGCTCCTTTGAGAGCTCAAGGTATTCTCCAAGTGCTGCAAGACTTACAGACCAAGCTATGGCAAAAAGGAGCAAAAGCTCAAGAGAGCCTGCTACGACCCTCAAGAGCCTGTCCGCTATGTATTTCATAAAGACATAGATAAAAAGACCCATAAGAGAGAGCTTTAAGATAACGGTAAGAACTATCTGAAATATATTTCCCTCCTTACCTGTTATGCCAAAAGCACTCATTACCACAAGGGCTATTATGACCGCTATGTCTTGAACTATGAGAAAGCCTATGGCTATCCTGCCGTGAAGGGTATCCACTTCCTTCTTGTCAGAAAGGAGCTTGACTATTATCACTGTAGAGGAGAAGGTGAGGGCTATGGCAAGATAGAGGGAAGTGAGCCAGTCTTTGCCAAGAAGCAGGATTATAAAAAAGCCTATAAGACTGGTAAAGATTATCTGACCCAAGCCAGTGGCTACCGCCACCGCCCCAAGTCTACGCACATACTGAGGGTTTAGTTCCAAACCTACAAGAAAGAGAAGCACCGCAACGCCTACTTGAGCCAAAATATCTACCGTGTCCTGTGCCCTAACAAGCCCAAAGCCAGAGGGACCAAGCAAAATGCCAAGGATTATGTAAGCTATAATGAGAGGTTGGCGAAGCACAAGACCCAAAAGACCCAGCAAAACCGCAAGGAGCAGTATAAAGGCAAATTCAAAGTAAGCAGTGGTGAAAAATGAATGCACTATATTCTCATTTTAAACCAAAAGTTGCGAAGGCACAGCTCCAAGTCTGCTGAGTTTTTTCTTTATGATGTCCTGTGAATACTTTTCCAAGTAGTAGACTATGGTTTCCACTCTTATCTTTACACTACCTGCAGGCTTTGTCTCATCTAACTCTCCGAACTTGAAAAAGAGCGTCCCAGAACTCTCCACTATCTTCTGCACCGGTGTAAAGGTTGGCTGGTCCATGCCACACTCGTAGCTGGAAAGTCTTATAACCCCCGTTATCCATGGAAGCCTTGCAGAAAACTTTGCTCCCCATATTATCTCGTTGGTGTTTGAGCTGTAAGAGGAGGTCCACACATCAGAAATGTCAAAATAGCTCCTTATTATGCCAGCCCTTATCTCCTCTCCAAAGAGCCACTCCAAGAGCCAGTCATCCAAAGGTAGGTAGTTATACCAAAGCACAGGAAAGCCATACTGTTGGAATTCTCCATCTATATCATGCCCTATGCCAGGGTCCATATGGTAAGGTCTTGCAAGGACGAGGATGGCAGGTCTGTTGTTTTTTACGCACCACCTTATTATCTCAAGGCTCTTTTCTCTCATTTTTCTTTCAAAGTCCTCAAGGGCTTTAAAGCCTTCCTTTACCGCCTTTGCGGTCTCTTCAAGAGTAAGACCCGGAGTATGCTCCTTTAAGGATTCCCACAGATACTTGGGAAGAAGTTCAGGCTCTGTAAAGGGCACAAAGGGAGAGACAAAGGCTATTCCTCCCTCTTCAAACTCATTCCTCTCTCTCAAAAAGCCAGCCTTTATGTTCTCCACGCTCATCATTACCCGAGTGCAAGAGAGAGTATCCACCACATGACCCTTGAGAAAGGATGGCAGAGAGTATATCATGGGAACAAAAAGCAGGTTTATATCCTTGTGAAGAAGCTCGCCCATATGCCCTGCGAGAGCCTTTACAGGAAAGCAAGAGTCCATGGTTATTCTACCCTTGCCGTATTCTCTGTATTGCTCCTCAGAGGTGTCTGAGCTAAAGACTATCCTGCCCACGCCAAGGCTATGGAAAAAGCCAACCCAAAATTGGTGAGTGCCCCATATGTTGAGAAACTTAGGGATACCCACCTTAATGGACCTTCTGTCCCCTTGGGACTTTAAAGGCCTCTTTTTTAACAAAGTCAGCGATGTTAGGAAATTCATGCTTTAACCTCTCCATCCTTTCTTTGACTGCCTTTAGCTCCCTTTCGTCTTCCACAAGACCCTTCGGGCAGGCGTTGTTAACAATAAGCCTTACCCATCCTGCAGTAAGTGGAACTTTGCTCCAAGGTCTTCCTTCCCCTTCACCAATGTAAACATCTATAAAGCTCCTCTGACAGTTTACAGGACACCAATGGCACACTGTGTCCTTTGAAGTGGTGGACCTGTAGGTGAGCCTCTCTATGCTCTCAAAGCCCCTAAAGGAAGTCTTTCCATGTTTTTGGTAATGCTCAAGTGCGATAAGTGCTGAACCTATAGCTCCTGCCTCGCCTGAGTAGGGATGCACATAGACCTCTGCGTCTGGGACTTTGGACTTTATGAAGTCTGTTTGAGATTTCACCACTGCAAGGTTTCTGTGCGTCCCGCCCTGCAGTATAAACTTCTTACCCACCTGTGAGAGGTTATTTATGTTGCCCGCATAGACCCACACATTGAGAGGAAGCACATAACAAAGTCCTGCAAGAATCTCCTCCGCCTTCCAACCCTTTCTTTGCTGGTTTACTATATCGCTTTGTAGGAAAACGCCACAGCCCATGGTAAAGCTCGGCATAGCCTTTGCAGAGAAAGCCCTGTCCGCTATTTCAGAAAGTGGGATACTAAACCTCTCCGCCACTCCCTGCAGAAAGGCACCGTTTCCAGAGGAACATTGAGAGTTTAGCCTAAAGTCCACCACAGAACCTTGACGCAGTATCATAATCTTTACATCCACTCCGCCCACGTCGCATATGCAGTCCGCATCTGGGAAAAAGTGAAGACCAGCAACCGCATGTGCGACCGTTTCCACCACCGCCATATCCGCACCAAGAACATCCTTTAGCAAGTCTTTACCATAACCCGTAAGTCCCAAAGCAAGAACCTTTCCATCGCCAAGGTATTCTTTTATCTGTCTGAATATGTCCTTTGCATCCTCTATGGGATTTCCCTTGCTTAGGCTGTAGCAGGAAAAGACTATTTCCTTCTCTGGTGTTATGCAGACCGCCTTGGCGGTGGTTGACCCAAAATCACAACCTATGATTATCTCCTTTGCCTTCTTTGGCTGAATTTTGTTTTCCACCACGTAGGAGTATTTCTTCTTAAACTCAAGGAGCTCCTCCAAGGAAACAAGACCTCCCCTGCCTTCCTTTAGCTTTTGCTCGTATTGACCTTCTTCCACCCACCAGCGAAGCCTTTCTGTGCCTGCGTAAAGCCCGCCTTCTTCCTCAAGAGCTGTGAATATGCACCCCAGCGCAGCGTAATATAGGGAGTTTTCTGGAACGATAACCAGCTTTTCCATCTCCTCCTTGCTAAAGTCCCCTATACCCCTTTCTTTCCAGAGCCTTTGCAGATGCAGTTTCCAAGCCTGTTGAAGTCCTTTGAAGAAGAGATTAGGACCTCCAAGAAGAAGCACCCTGGGAAGAGGAGTGTTTCCCTTGGTAAGCTGAGCGAGGTTTTGGTAGACCACCGCCTCAAAGAGGGAGGCAATTATCTCTTCCTTTGGCACGCCCGCTTTCACCAAAGAGTTCACATCCGCCTCCGCAAAAATGCCACACTTGGAGCTTATTCTGTGAAGCGTATAGCCATCGTAGTCCATCTGAGAAAGGACGTCAGAGGAGATGCCTAACTTTCTCGCAGACTTCTCTATAAAAGTTCCAGTCCCACCCGCACACACATTTTGCATATAGACCTGTCTGTTTCTTTTCCCCTCTTGCTCCTTTATAAAGATGGTCTTCATGTCCTCCCCGCCTATCTCGCTTACAAACCTCACATCCGGATGCAGTTTTTCCACCGCAGTGGCAACCGCCACCACCTCCTGCACAAAGCGAGCCCCTATTAGCTCTCCAATAAGACCACCCCCAGAGCCTGTGATGTATACCCTGTCTCTGCCCGGCTTTAGACCATATCCGCCTTCAAGCCTTAGGAGAAACTCCAAAACCTTCTCAGCTTGTTTTGTGTTGTGCCTCTCGTAGGCTCTATCAAGGATATTGCCCTTTTCGTCTGTCAGCACATACTTACAGGTGGTGCTACCCACATCTATACCAAGCAAAAGCATAACTATATCCTCCCCATGAGCTTTGCTATATGCATCACGTAGTTGCTGGCGGTGCCCGCATATCCGTAGTGTGGGACTTTGTAGGTTGCCCTTCTTAGCTCTGGATGGTCTTCTTCAAAGTTCCTTATATCTTCCACCGTCAAACCAGTCCTTTCCAGAACCTCCTCAAACTCCTCTTTTGCTCTTCTTTTTGCCTCCGTTAATATCATCTGACACCTTGAGTAGGCATGCACCTCCGCATCTCCCTTTATCTCAATAGGTGCATAAAGCAGGTCTGGATAGTCCCCAAGCACCTTTGCCATAGCACCCACCGACATGGTATTAGGCAGACATCCATAAGGAGATAGCTCACATATCATATGTGCCTGCCTATTTAAATAGGCATACAGGGCTTTGCCAATAAGCATATGACCTTCACCGCCTGTGAGCCTATAGTAAAAGTATGGTCTGGCAAGGTCTTTTAGCTTCCTCTGGTCTGGCAGAGGATTAGGTATGTTGTTTAAGGCTCTCCTTAGCCTGTTGTAGACCATCTTGTAGAGGCTTGCTATAGTTCCTATGGCAAACTTTTTGAGATAATACCTCTTTACAAAGCCCTTGGAATCTTCAATCTTAAAAAGTTTCATGTTTATCAAATAGTCCATCCAGACTGCCACGGGTGGTGGTATAACCTCCGCACCTTCCTTCTCAAGCCACCTCTTTATGTTGTAGTTGCCATCTCCCTCGTGGGTTTGCAACCAAAACTCACCAGTTATCTTCACCTTTGGCTTTACTCTAAGCCTATCCACCTCTATCTCATCCCATAGCCTTCTTACCTCCTTTAAGGCATCCACAAAGTAGCCTGTGAAGACATGCCACACCAAAGAGTCTATCTTTTTGCCCTTTATGGGTCTGTTTTTGAGTCTTTCATATAGCAATTCAATGCTCTCTTTTACTACCCTGTCTGTAGAGCCTTCAACCACTTCATAAGGTCTTATTGCATACTCCATATCCGTTATAAGGTCTGCGTAAAACATGGAATACACAAGCCCAAAGGTAAGAGGCATGCTTATCTCAAGCCCACCACCGGGTGCGGACTGCTCCATCTGCAGAAGGTCAAGAAGGAAAAGCCTGAAGTCTGTAAGGTTTAACCCTTCAAGCACCCTCTCGTAAGACTCGTGATATTGACCAAACCTACACGGTCCACAAGCTCCTATGGTTACAAAGAGGTAGTTGTTTTTCACCTTCTCTTCACCCTCTCTTTCTCTCAAGGTCATCAATGTCCTTGCCAAATTCCCAGCGGTAAAAGTAGTAGGACAGCAAGCCCCCACATCTATGAACTCCTTTCCTATGTCTAAGTCTTGTCTTTCTATATTAGGCAGAGGCATGCTTTTATATCCCATCCTCTCAAGAGAACCTTGTATAAGCCTTTCGTGTTTCCAGGTGAGCCCTCCAAAGAGTATGGTGGTTTTTGACCTCTCTTCCTTTGTGAAAGGTCTTGGTCTATAAGCTCTATAATGAAACTCTTTTGTCTCCATAGTAAACCCTCCTTAAGTTTTCTAAAAATTTATGCCTACCGCCTGACTTTTATTCATGCTCCTGGTCATATGAAAGCCTATATTTAAAGCATGGGCTTGGCTGAGAGATATCCTGTAAGGTATACGGTGGAAGACTGGAAGCATTGGCAAGGAGACTGGGAGCTTATAGAAGGTGTCCCCTACGCTATGGCATCTCCAAGACCTATTAATCAAATCCTACTCATAAGGCTTGGACATCTACTATACAGTATTTTAGAGGATTGTGAATATTGCAAAGTAGCTGGAGAACTTGACTGGTATATCTCTTACGACACTGTTATAAGACCAGACATAATGGTGTTATGTGGAGAGATACCAGAGAGGGTGGAAAGTCCACCACATATGGTTATTGAGATAGTCTCACCATCAAGTAGGCAAATGGATGAAGGATTGAAGTTTGAACTGTGTGAGAGAGAAGGCGTTAAATACTTTGTTTTGGTTTATCCTGACGAGAGGATGGTGAAAGTCTTTGAACTATCTAATGGCAGATACA
>JAXSOH010000021.1:0-21770 GCA_037925805.1 Aquificaceae bacterium | reverse complement strand
AAGGTCAAATGCAGAGGTAAGTGGGAACACGCTTAGGGACATGGTGGTAAGGGCATATAAGAAGGGAAAGAGGTCATGGAAGAGGGCTAATGGGTATGGGAAGCGGTGGTTTGTAGAGAGTTATTTTTCTGTGTTTAAGCGATGGTTTGGCGAGTATGTGAGTAGTGTGAGGTTTGAGAACATAAGGTCTGAGGTGGTGTTTAAGGTATGGATATTAAACCTATTCTTGGGTATGATGAACTAAGGTATATGTTGATGGTAGGTCATGAATATGTCCCTGAAAAAAGGTTTTTGGACACAGCAATTAGTTCCTAACACTCAATGGTTATAAGGGACTTATGGTAGAATTTTTCTCATGGATATTCTCATGGGTATTGGAAGGGCAGGATTAAAATCTGGGGGAAAACCTGATATTCTCGTAATCCTGCTTCCTCAAACCTGCACAGCTTCTTTCCTCTTTACCAAAAACCACTTCAAATCCGCAAGCGTCCTATACTCTCAAAGGGTTTTCAAAGGAAAGGTAAGGGCAATGGTGATAAACAGCGGAAACGCCAACTGTGGAGTGGGTAAGGATGGGCTAACACATGCGGAGCTTATGGCAAAAAGAGTAGCGGAAAGGCTGAACCTTGAAGAGGACGAGGTATTAGTCTTTTCCACAGGTATCATAGGAAAGCCAATGCCTATAGTTGATGTTTTAAATGCCATAGACTCAGCCTGCGGACTTCTTGAGCCCCTTGACCTAAAGAGGGCAAGCGAGGTTATCTCAACCACCGACAGCTTTCCCAAGTATGACTTTGTGAAGAAAGGTAAACTGGAAGCCTTCGGCTTTGCAAAGGGTGCAGGTATGATACACCCCAACATGGGAACGATGCTTGCCTTTGTGTTTACCAACGCAGACCTCAAGGAGGATGTAATAGAGAGACTTCACAAAGATATAAACGAGAGAACTTTTAACTCTATAAGTGTGGATGGTTGTATGAGCACCAACGACAGCTTTGGGCTTATAAGCCTTGGGCTTTTAAAGGAAGACCTTCAGACAGTGAATCAGGCGGTAGAGGAGGTTTCTCTAAGCCTCGCAAAAAAGATAGTTCAAGATGGTGAGGGGGCAACAAGGGTCATAAAGGTTTATGTAAAAAACGCCTCTATACAGCTCAAAGCAAAGCTTATAGCTCAGGCAATTGCCACTTCAAACCTCGTAAAGACAGCTATCTTTGGTAAAGATCCAAACTGGGGAAGAATAGTAGCTTCTGCAGGTTCTACACCCTTTCCCATAGACCAATTTAAGCTAAGAGTTTACGTGGGTGGACATCTCCTATACGACGGCAAAGTTCACTCAAGGGCAGTAGAAAAGGCAAAGAAGTATCTTGAGGAATCTCAAGAAGTGGAGATAACCTTAGACCTTATGGAGGGTAAAGAGAGTTGGTTCTACTACAGTTCAGACCTTACCTACGATTACATAAGGATAAACGCTGAATACACCACTTAAAAAATAACACCCTTGAAAAGCCAAAAGCCGTGATTAATATTAAATCTTTAAGTGCGGAGGTAAGCAGATGCAATGGATGAAGAGTATTTTTATATGGGTTGTTCTTTTAGGCTTTATGGTTTTAGCCTTTAATCTCTTTGAGGGCAACAAAAGCCAGACAGCGGTCAGGACACCGATAAACACTGTGCTTGAGCTTGCGGAAGAGGGTAAGCTTAAAGAAGTCAAGGTCAAAGACAACCTACTTACTGGTATAACCACAGAGGGTCAAAAGATAGAAACGGGTATACCACCCGGTTCAGACATAGTTAACAAACTCATAGAAAAGGGCGTTAAAGTAGAGGTTGCAGTGCAAGAAAGTAACTGGCTTTTTCCCTTTCTCGTTTCTTGGCTCCCCATACTTCTTTTTATAGGTATATGGATATACATGATGAGGCAGGTAAGCGGTGGAGGAAACCCCACCTCAAGAGCTTTCAGCTTTGGAAAAAGCAGGGCAAAGGTCTACATAGACGAAAAGCCCAAGGTAACCCTTGAAAACGTAGCAGGCATGGAGGAGGTAAAGGAAGAGGTAAAGGAGATAATAGAATACCTAAAAGACCCTGTGAAGTTCCAAAAGCTTGGTGGAAGACCGCCAAAGGGTGTGCTCTTTTACGGCGAGCCGGGTGTAGGTAAGACCCTTTTGGCAAAGGCTATAGCAGGCGAAGCCCATGTGCCTTTCATATCAGTTTCTGGCTCTGACTTTGTGGAGATGTTCGTGGGTGTGGGAGCGGCGCGTGTGAGAGACCTCTTTGACACTGCTAAAAAGCACGCACCTTGCATTATATTTATAGATGAGATAGATGCGGTGGGTCGCTCAAGGGGTGCTTTAAATCTCGGTGGTGGGCATGACGAAAGGGAACAGACCTTGAACCAGCTTCTTGTAGAGATGGACGGCTTTGATACCTCAGAGGGTATAATCGTCATAGCGGCTACCAACAGACCAGACATACTTGACCCTGCACTTTTGAGACCTGGTAGGTTTGACAGACAGATATACATACCCAGACCCGATGTGAAGGGAAGATACGAGATACTCAAGGTTCATGCAAAGGACAAAAAGCTCTCACCTAATGTAGACCTTGAGATAGTGGCAAGGGCTACGCCCGGCTTTACCGGTGCGGACTTGGAGAACGTGCTAAACGAGGCAGCACTTTTGGCAGCAAGAAGGGGCAAGGAAGCCATAGAAATGCAGGACATAGAAGATGCCATAGACAGAATAACTATGGGACTTGAGAGAAAGGGTATGGTGATATCTCCAAAGGAGAAGGAAAAGATAGCTTACCATGAGATGGGGCATGCCATAATGAGCTTAATGATTCCCGGTTCTGATGCTCTTCACAAGGTTTCCATAATACCCAGAGGCATGGCACTTGGCGTCACCCAACAGCTACCTATAGATGACAAGCATATGTATGATAGGCAAGACCTTTATGGCAGAATACTTACCCTCATGGGTGGTCGCGCTGCGGAGGAGGTCTTTTATGGCAAAGAGGGTATTACCACAGGTGCAGAAAACGACCTACAGAGGGCAACCGAACTCGCTTATAGGATGGTTTCCATGTGGGGTATGAGCGAGCGTGTGGGTCCATTGGCGGTGAGAAGAACCGTAAATCCTTTCTTGGGTGGTATGACTACATCTGTGGATATAAGCGAAGACCTCAGAAAGGAGATAGACGAGGAGGTCAAGAAAATACTTATAAAGGCTTACGAGGACACGAAAAGCACTGTTCTGGAACACAAGGAAGCCATACAAGCAGTGGTAAAAAGCCTTTTGGAAAAGGAAACCATGTCCTGTGAGGAGGTGGTGGAGATACTAAAGCTTCATGGGGTTGAGGTAAAGAACGAATGCAAAAAGGAGGAGTTTAAGATGGAAGCGGAAGAGAAGACCCTTGAGCAGGAGGTGGCATAATGGGCATGACTATAACAGAAAAAATACTTGCAGACCACGCAGGTAAGAAGGAGGTCCATGCAGGCGAGCTTATAACGGTAAAGATAGACCTCGCCATGGCAAACGATGTGACCGCACCCCTTGCTATTAAGATACTGGAAAAATATGGCATTCAGAAGGTCTTTGACCCAGAAAAGATAGCTCTTGTGCTTTCTCACTTTGTCCCTGCAAAGGACATAAAATCCGCAGAGCAGGCAAAGATGGTGCGAGATTTTGCAAGAAAACACAATATAAAATGGTTTTTCCAAGAGGGTGAGGGTATAGAGCATACCATCCTGCCAGAGCAGGGTATTGTTGTTCCCGGAGACTTAGTGGTGGGTGCGGATTCTCACACATGCACCTACGGAGGCATAGGAGCCTTTGCTACAGGCATGGGTTCTACGGACATAGCCTACGCTATGGCAACGGGAGAAACTTGGCTAAAAGTCCCACCCACCATGAAGTTTATCTTCTACGGAAAGCTCCAGCCTTGGGTTTCTGGCAAAGATCTAATCCTGCATACTATCGGTCAAATAGGCGTGGATGGTGCTTTATACAAGGCTATGGAGTTTGACGGCGAAGCCATAAGAAGCCTCTCTGTAGAGCAGAGGCTAACCATAGCCAACATGGCTATAGAGGCAGGTGGCAAGAGCGGAATTATAGCACCCGATGAAAAGACTATAGAATATGTCTCTCAAAGAGCCAAAAAGCCATGGAAGGTCTACCAGAGCGACCCAGATGCACAGTATGAGGTGGTCTACGAGTGGGACGCCAGCGAGATAGAGCCTTTGGTGGCTTGGCCCTATCTTCCTTCAAACGTGCATCCTGTGTCTGAGTCAACTCACATAACCATAGACCAGGCTTTTATAGGCTCTTGCACCAATGGAAGGATAGAGGACCTAAGGATTGCGGCAAAGATACTAAAAGGTAAAAAAGTCCATCCCTATGTAAGATGCATCGTCATTCCTGCGTCAAAGCAGGTCTACATGCAGGCTCTAAAGGAAGGATTAATAGACATATTCTTGTCTGCGGGTTGTTCTGTTTCTGTCTCCACATGCGGTCCTTGTCTTGGCGGTCATATGGGTATACTGGCGGAGGGTGAGCGTTGCATATCCACATCTAATAGAAACTTCCCCGGTAGGATGGGACATCCAAAGAGCGAAGCATACCTCGCCAACCCATCTGTAGTGGCTGCAAGTGCAGTGCTTGGTAGGATAGCCCATCCAGAGGAGGTTGTCAAAAAGGAAGAGCTTGAAGAGGTTCTTGCTTGAAGCAGACCTACATAGGCTCGCTCACTGGCTCAGGCTTCTGGGTCAGGATGCCCTTCTTTTAAAGAGTGCTATAAGTAAGTCAGAGGTTTTAAGATATCCAGACAGGGTGTTTATAACTACTTCAAGAAAGCTGGAAAAACATCTCAAATCTTGGGGAATAGAGTACCTGATAATCCCGAAAGATGACTGGAAAATCCAGATCTGCCTTCTCATAAAATACTTTCAAATAGAGCCAGTGCTTAAACTCAACAGGTGCTATCACTGCAACGGAGAGCTTTTAGCAGTAAACAGAGAAGAGATAAAGGACAGGATTCCACCTATGGTTTATCTTTATGGAAGGGATTTTACTCTTTGTCCTCAATGTGGCAAAGTTTACTGGAAGGGTTCACATCATCCAAAATTAAAAAGAGCCTTAAGAAGTATTCTTGCTTCCTGTTAGATACTCTTCCACTCTCTTTGCCACCTCATCACTTGACCTTATGCAGTCCGCAACAGACACACCGTGCAGATAATTTCCAGTTAAGAAAAGTCCCGGGTTTTCTCTCTCTAAGGTCTTTGCCAACTCAAGGTATTTTCCATAGCCGAGGGTGTATTGGGGTATGGCTTTTTTCCACCTTGTAATGTTTAGAAACTCCACATGCTCTACGCCAAGGGTTTCTTTCAGCTCCCTTAGTGCTATATCCAATATCTCTTGGTCTTCGTAGTCTATTATCTCTGGGTCTGTAGCTCCACCCATGTAGATGGTCAAAAGCTCCTTGCCTTCTGGAGACCTGCCTTTGAATATCTGAGAAGAGAACAAAACTCCGAGAATTCTTTTGCCTTCTACCCTTGGCACAAGGAAGCCAAAGCCAGGGGGGATTGAACCAGACCTTACGCTCACGTGTAGGACTATAATCGGTGCGTAATATATATTGTCAAACTCTTCTGATGCACTCCATGATATATCTCTTAGTAGGTAGCCTGCGGAGGTAGCAGGAGCGGAGACCACGACAGCCTTTGCTTCATATTTACCCTTTTTAGCATCAAGCACAAAGTAGTTTTCCTTTCTTCTTATTTTGAGAACCACGTTTTCCGTATCCACCTTTAGCTCAGAGGAAAGCCTTTCTATTAATGTGTGGTTTCCACCCTCAAAGGAGATAAGCCTACCACCAGGACCCAAAGCCTTTAGTTTTATAGCTCCTTTTATAAGGCTTCCAAATTTTTGCTCAAGCTCATAGACCCTTCTGACTGCGTATTTTACAGAGAGCCTTTCTGGGTCTCCTGCATAAACACCAGACACGAAGGGGGCAACTATATAGTCAAGAAACTCTTTCCCAAGTCTTCTACGGACAAATTCCCCTATGCTTTCCTCTGTCTTTACTGAAGGTGGGACAAAGGGCTCTCTCAAAACCCTTAGCTTGCCGCCAAAGGACAAGAGGGGAGACTTGAAAAAACTAACAGGAGACATGGGAAGGGGTATTAGCTTGCCTTTTTTGTAAACATACCTTATTTTGGAGCTCTCCTCCGCATATTGGGGGCTTATGCCTGCTTTCCTTAAAAACTCCTCCACCTTTGCATCCGCCAATACTGTTTGAGGACCAAGCTCAAGTATGTATCCATTTTTTCTTACAGTCTGTATGTTGCCACCGGGTAGCTCTTCCTTTTCAAAGACATGAACACTAAAGCCTTTGCTTTTAAGATGAAAGGCTACAGAAAGACCCGATATGCCTGCACCAACTACCGCAACATCTATCATGTTTTGTAGGGCACTCCCTTAAGGGGCGAGGAAGGCACCGCATAGGTTCTCTTTGGCATTCTACCCGCAAGGTATGAGAGCCTTCCTGCAATAACCGCATACTTCATGGCAACCGCCATCTTTATGGGGTCTTTTGCTTCTGCGAGGGCTGTGTTGGTAAGAATTGCGTCTACACCAAGCTCCATCACTGGTGGAATGTCCCCCGCACTGCCAATACCTGCATCCACTATAACAGGCACTGAGACCGCCTCCTTTATGAAGATAAGGTTATAAGGATTTTGCATGCCAAGACCCGAACCTATAGGTGCTGCAAGGGGCATTACCGCAGGACAGCCTATATCCTCAAACTTCTTAGCGTATATAGGGTCATCAAAGATATAGGGCAGGACTACAAAGCCTTCCTTTACAAGGAACTTTGCCGCCTTTAGGGTCTCTTCCATATCTGGTAGGAGGGTCTTTTGGTCGCCTATTACTTCCAACTTTATCCAGTTTATACCCGTTGCCTCCCTTGCCAGCATGGCAGTCCTTATAGCCTCATCTCCAGTGTAGCACCCTGCAGTGTTTGGAAGTATCTGATACTTTTGAGAGTCTATGTAGTCAAGGAGATTTTCTTTGTTTCTGTCTGTTATGTTTACCCTTCTGACCGCCACAGTTATCATCTCTGCACCACAGGCTTCAAGAACCTCCTTATTTTCCTGAAAGCTCTTAAACTTTCCGGAACCTATAATGAGCCTTGAGCGAAAGCGTCTGCCTGCAATTTCAAGGTAGTCCTCCTCTAAAAGCCTCTCGTAGTCCAACATCTATCCACCTCCTACGATGTTTACTATTTCAACCCTGTCTCCCTCCTTGAGCTTATATTCTGCGTATTTACTCTTCGGGACTATCTCCTCGTTTACCGCTACCGCAAGTCCCACAGGTCTTACCTCTATACGGTTTTTCTCTAAAAGAGCAAGTAGACTTATATCCTCTTCCACCTCCAAGGGCTTACCGTTAACTATGATCCTCATGGAATTATTAAATATAGACTTTGGCTCGGTTTTGCAAGATGGATAAACGTATCGGTATATTCCCAATAACTTATTTGGAATTACTAAGCCATAAAAGGTAAAAAAGAGATAATGAATAGGCTTGTATAGAAAATGTGCTATGAAGGACAAGCACTTTGTAGTAGCCAGTGCAAGACTGCTTCAGAAAAGAGAGACAAGCAAGAATCTTCACTCATAATAGTATAAGGCTTCCTGAACTACCCTTTTCACTTGCTCTCTAATAGCCCCCTCTCTTGGTGGGTCTAAAAGCAATTCATACATATAGCTCCTATCTACCTCATCGTCAAACTCTTCAAAGTCTACAGAAAGCAAAAGCTCCCTTGCCTTTTGGTTTAGGCTTTTGGGTATGTCCCTTCCTGACATTCTACACCACAAAAGAGCCCAAGCCCTTGCGAGGGCAATAGGATGATAGCCTCCACCTCCAAGATATATACCCTCTCCAAGCATATATCTTATTAGGTCAAAAGCCTTAAGAAAGCCCCAGTTGGAAAGCTCAAACTTGGAAAGGTAGTCTTCGCTCAGCACATCAGTGCCCAGCTGAAGAAGGTATATCTCTGGTCTAAAAAACTCTGAAACCTTTGGCAATATTTCCTCAAGGACAAAGAGAAACTCCCTATCGTTTACCCCCTTAGGCAGTGAAAGGTTAAGATTATAGCCCTTACCCTTTCCAGAACCTCTCTCATGGATAAAGCCTTTCTTGAAGGGAAAAGCATACTCAGGAGACTGATGCAGAGATAAGACAAACACCCTGTCATCTTCGTAGAAGAAGTCTTGCACTCCGTCGCAGTGGTGTGCATCAAGGTCTATGTATAGGATTCTCTTATAACCCTTTGAAAGGAGATACTGAAGGGCTACGCCAGGGTCGTTTATAAAGCAAAAGCCGTTTGCTCTTGAGGGATAGGCGTGGTGCATACCGCCTGCAGGATTAAAGGTGGTAAAACCTTCAAGAAACAGGTCTACAGCCTGCACGGAAGAACCAGTGGCAAGCAAAGAACCCCTCCACATGGCTGGAGAGACAGGGTTTTCGTAAGTGCCTATGTTAAACCTTTCCCTATATTCCCCCTTTACACACTGACATTGGTCGCACTCTTCAAGGGCTTTGAGATATTCTTCCTCATGGAAAAGCTCAAGCTCCTCCCAGTGGGCTGGTCTGCTTTCTACAAGCTCCGCCTCTGAGATTAGACCCATAGCCTTTAAAAGCTCAAGCAGGAGAGAAACCCTTGGTATCCTAAGAGGATGGTTCTTGGTGTATCTTAGGTTTCTGTATGCGTAGCTACCTATCAGCTTTGAGTTCTTCCGCATAGCCTTTTACCAGTTTATGCACTTCTCGGTAGTTTATGTCTCCAGCAAGCACGTAGCTCTTTTCTCCATAGCTAAACTTCTTTGATACTGTGATACAAAAATCGTCCGTTGCCTGTGAGATGTATATGTTGGAAATATAAACGTCTTCGTGGCTTGCCCTCTTGAAATATTCCTTTTCTGACCTATCCGCACCCTTTTTGCCAGTTTTTATTGTATAGTTGAGCTTTGGATTTACCACATTATTGGATACCTGTAAACCATTCTCTCCTATTATGTAAAAGAGCTCAAAGTAAGGATACTTCTTAAAGAAGTCATACAAAGTAAACTCCCATAGGTCTCTGTCTGTCCTTTTTATGCTTTCCACTATGCTTTCAAAGTCTTGTTTTATCCTGCTTCTTATATGATGTATAAGTTCTCTCCTTTCATACTCACACAAAACCACCGAAGGTTTCTCTTCATGGAATATAAAGCAAGAGGCATCATAGACCTCTTCCATTCTCTTCTTTAACTCCGAGCTTATTCTGAAAAATTCCTCAAAGTTTTTCAAGTTTTTCATGGGTATACAGTATCCAAGCAGGTAAACTGGACTTACATCCGAATAAAGCAAGGAAAACTCTCTCTGAAACTCCATGTATAGGTTCATAATCTCTTCCTCTCTTAGCTTTACCTTAGAAAGGGCATAGACTTCATTCTCTTCGTAAGAGAGGCTCACATCTCCATGTATGCTGGTCTTTACCGCTTCATACAGAACTCTCTGAAGGCTTTCAGCCTTTGAAGACCCATACTCTTCCATAAACTCCTTTAGACCTCTTATGTAAAAGCAGTAAAAGTAATATTCATGACCGAAGAGAGACCTTAGCTTCTGAAACATGGGAATGGTAGCCTCTTTGAAAAGGCTTGCTTGATAGAGAACCACGTGATAGAAAAGGATACCCATGTATGAACCCTTCTTGTCCACAAGCAGGATAGGTGATTTATAGGTGTTAAAAAAGTCCAAAAGGGATGTTAGGTGTTCTGGCTTTAGAGTTGCATTCCTCAGCTTCATCAGAGGATGGGCAAGGTCTCCCACCGTTAGGTATTCTCTATGTTGAGCCTTGATAAGGTCGAGCTTGCTCACTATGCCTATGGGTTTGTTATCCATTACCACCACCAAAAAGTCATACATACCATACTCCTCAAAAGCCTTTAGGGCTTCCTTTATGCCGAGGTTGTATTCTATTTTTGGGATGCCTGTGGCAAGTTGAGAGAGCTTAATCTCTTTCATATGTGTGGTCCAGAGAGGTATCTCCTTCTGCTTTCTATAGCTATAAAGGCAAGTAAGACAAGGGTAGCTATTGTAAACATGCGCGCAACCGTTATACCCAATCCACCCTGAGCCAATACCTTAGAAGCTTGCACCACACCCCATTGATATAGGAGTATTACCAAAAATATGGGAGAGACGATAGCAAAGAAATAGACCAAAGGCTTTGGCACCTTTAGGAATACATCCCTTGTCAGTTCATGATGGAACTTGTTAACTCCAAATATCCACACAAAGACTATTATTTCCACAAGTGCAAAAAAGACAAGCATAAAAGTCCCAGCCCAAAAGTCCACCTCATCTATAAACCCGGGAAGATATGCAGAAAGAAAAGCACCCGTAGAAACCATAAGCATAGAGACATTTACCGACTTTTTGTGAGACCATCTCATCTCATCTTCAAAGAGTGCTATTAGAGGTTGTGTGAGTGCAAGGCTTGAAGTTAGTGCTGCGATAAAAAGAAGGAAAAACCATACCGCAGACAAGAACCAGCCCAAAGGCAGAGCCATAAGAACCGCAGGCATAGACATAAAACCAAGCCTAAAGGTGCCCTCTTTTGCAAGCTCAGGGACTGCGAGAGCACCAAACATGGCAAAGGCAGCAGGTATAGCTATGGAAGCACCTATAACCACCTCCACAAATTCATTAAGACCTGCAGTCCAAAGACCTGTTTTTAACACATCTTCCCTTGCCTTTACGTAGCTGGCATAGGTGGCAATAGCACCCATTCCAAGAGAAAGGGTAAAAAATATCTGCCCCGATGCCTCAAGCCAAACCTGAGGGTCATATATCCTGCTAAAATCGGGAGTGTATATGAAAAGCAGACCCTCTAAACCCTTGCCACCTCTTATGGAAAGAGAGACTATGGCAAGGAAAATACCCATAAGTAAAAGTGCGGGAATGCCCACCTTTGCGGTGAGCTCAATACCCTTTACCACACCCCTTTGGAGTATATACCAGTTAACCACAAGGGTAATAATAAGGAAGACAATAGCCAAGTATGAGGGTTCTGTATAGCCTTTAAAGAAGTCCACATAGGGTTGCATGGCAGTTTTAGGGTCAGTGCTATCCACAGGATGTGGCAATTGTCCAAAAAGAGAAAGCACCGCAAAACCCAGCGTCCAAGACTCAATGTATATGTAGTAGCACACTATCAAAAAGGGTATTGCTACACCTATGGAACCCAACACCCTCGCCCAGTTGGCATGATGGAAAAGAGAACCCATAATGCCAGTCATAGAGCCATGCCCCTTTGAACCTGCATACCTACCGATAACCCACTCTAAGACCATAAGAGGTATTCCCAAAAGGAAGAGAGCGACAAAATAGGGAATCATAAAGGCACCACCGCCGTAGAGAGCTACCTTAGATGGAAACCTAAGGAGATTTCCAAGACCTATGGCATTCCCTGCTGCGGCGAATATGAGACCTACTCTTGAAGCCCATACTTCCCTTTTCCTCATAGCTTAAGCCTTTTTATCCTTTCTACAGCCTCAAGAAGCCTTTGAGTAGGCACAGTGAGAGAAATCCTAAAGTATCCCTCTCCATACTCTCCAAAGCCATTTCCGGGAGTGCATACAATTCCACACTCATCAAGAAGCCTTGACACAAACTCCGCAGAGGTATAACCCTCAGGCACCTTTACCCACAGGTAAAAGGTAGCATCAGAAGGATAGACCTTTAGCCCTACTTCCTCAAGAGCCTTTACCATAGCAGACCTTCTTCCCTTGTATGTGTCTCTTATCTTTTGAAGTTCTTCCTCTGGAAGGTTCAAAGCGGTTATACCAGCTTCCTGTATAGCCTGAAACTGCCCCGAGTCCACGTTTGTCTTTACCTTTCCAAGACCTGCAACCAATTTTTCGTTTCCTACCGCCATACCCAAACGCCAGCCTGTCATGTTAAAGGTCTTGGAAAAGGAATGGAACTCTATGGCTATATCCTTTGCACCCTCTATTTGCAGGATGGACATGGGTTTTTCGTTGCCAAAGTATATCTCCGAGTAGGCAAGGTCAGAGGCAACAATTATGTTATTCTCCCTCGCCCAATCTATGAGCTCCTTATAGAAGCTTTCAGTTGCGGTAGCAGAGGTTGGATTGTTAGGGTAGTTTACCCAGATAATTTTCGTCCTCTTTAACACATCCTTTGGAACACTTTTAAAGTCTGGAAGAAAGCCATTTTCTTCTTTAAGTGGCAAAATATAAGGCTCACCGCCTGCAAAAAGCGTGCCTATCTTATACACAGGATAAGCAGGGTCTGGACACAGCACCACATCCCCGGGGTTTACAAAAGCCAAGGGAAAGTGGGCTATGCCTTCCTTTGAACCTATTAGCGTGACCACTTCCCTTTGAGGGTCCAGCTCCACACCGAAGCGTCTCTTATACCAGTCCGCTACCGCCTGACGGAAAGAAAGCATGCCTTCGTAAGAGGGATATCTGTGGTGCTCTGGCTTTTCCACAGCCTTTTGCATAGCTTCCACTATAGGCTTAGGAGTAGGTATGTCTGGGTCTCCCACTCCAAGGTCAATTAGGTCTACACCCTGAGAGAGTTTTTCCCTCTTTTTCTGGTCAATCTGAGCAAAAAGGTAAGGAGGCAAAGCCTTTATCCTCTGAGCGTATTCAAGCATTTTGCACCTCCTGAGCTTAAGAAGAGAATATTATAACCCGAGTTGCAAGTTCCAGGGAGGTTGATAACCTTGAACCCGCCATAAGGGATACGAGGAGAAAGTTGTTTGAATAACACCTATTCGGTCTTCCATGCTATAATCTCTCTGTGCCCTCAAAAGATATAGCTCTCAAAGACATCTTTGAGGAAGTCCCTCATAGGCTTAGCAAAATCCTCTCTCCAGCCCCTATCAAAGAGCTATTGCCAACATCTCTGCCATCCACCGAGCTAAGAGTGGACTTCTTGGCAAGACTTGAAGATGAAAGCATCCTACATATGGAGTTCCAATCCTTTAACGATACCAACATGCCTTGGAGAATGCTCCGCTACTATACCGCCATAGCAGAAAAATACAAAACACACAACATAAAACAGCTTGTGGTGTATGTAGGAAATGAAAAGCTCAGGATGAAGTCCTCTCTCAAGATTAAGAACTTAGTCTTTAAGTATGAAATATTTGACATAAGGCAGATAGACTGCAGAGTGCTTTTGGAAAGCCCAGACCCTATGGATAGGCTATTGGCATGTTTGTGTAAGGTAGAGGATGAGGTGTATCTCATAGAGAAACTCATAAAGACAATGGAAAGCATGAACGAAGAGGAAAGAAAAGACTATCTTTTGAAAGCCTTGACACTGACAGAGCTAAGACCTAACTTAAGGATAAAGTTAACAGAGGAGGTAAAGCCTATGCCTATAGTGGTTAGACCTGAGGATATAAAACTGTCAAAGAAAAAACTGAGAAAGGATGTTCTGTATAGGCTTGGGCTTGAGGAAGGTAAGCAGATTGGTCTTGAAGAGGGTAAAAAAGAGGGTGAGATTATTGGTATTGAAAAGGGCAAACAAATTGGACTTGAAGAGGGTAGAAAAGAGGGCGAAGTTATTGGTATTGAAAAGGGTAAGCAGATTGGGTTTCAAGAGGGTGAAGCTATTGGTATTGAAAAAGGTAAACACATTGGACTTGAGGAAGGGCTTTTAAAGTCCGCACAAGAGATGCTTATAGCCATAATTGAAGGTAAACTCGGCTATGTGCCTGAGGAGATAGCAAATAGGATAAGGGAAATAAGAGATGTGGAGTTTCTGAGGTCTTTAGCCAAAAAATTGGTTTCTACTTCTGAGGATTTTATGCAGGTTTTGGCTACTGAACTGAAAATTTCATAAACTAATTCAAAAACTCGTAATGATGGCTAACAGAGTTAGACCTGAGGGGGACTGCTTCAAAATTCGTGTAAATTCTGCCATACTTCATAACATACCCTCAAAAAGAATTATTAGCTGGGACTATATCCTCTTGCCCATTCAACTCCTAACATCTTACAATGGCTTGAGGCATAAGGTCTTTGAGTAGCTCACTGAACTCCCTGCGGTATTGTTCTACTTTCTTCTTGCTTGGCTGTTTCATGTTAACACCTCCTTATTTTATTTTTACACAATGGATGAAACGCTCCCTTTAATAATCTTTTGGAAGTGCTTAAAAAAAGTTGAATTTACCATTTTCCTCTCAGACTCTCGTATTCCTCAAGCTAATCGCCTTTTCCTTTAGCTCCGCCAGTTTTATAAGTGCTTGCAGGGGTGTGAGGTTTGCTATGTCAAGTCCTATAAGCTCTTCCAAAAGTTGCCTTTCCTCTTCTCTTTGGCTTTCTTCGTAAACTCTTTCCAATACAGGCAGGGTCTTTGAGGCTTCAAGTCCCAATAAAACCTCTTCCGCCCTTTTTATAACCTTCTCTGGTAGTCCCGCCTTTTTTGCCACCCTAACGCCAAAGCTCCCCTCCGCCCTACCGGGTTTCAAAAGATATAAGAAGTTTATATCTTCTTCCTCTTTGCTTACCGCCATGTGATAGTTTTTTATGCCCCTTTTGTTTATCTCAGTAAGCTCCAAGTAGTGGGTTGCTATAAGGGTTCTCGCCCTTATGTTCTCTAAGATATACTCCACTATAGCCTTGCTTATGGCTATGCCATCATAGGTGGATGTGCCTCTTCCTACTTCGTCAAGGACTATTAAACTCCTTTCGTCCGCATTGTGGAGTATGCTGGAAACCTCAAGCATCTCATTCATAAAGGTAGAAACTCCCAACGCCAGAATATCTCCAGAGCCTATGCGTGCATGGATAGAAGATACCAAGCCAACCTCTGCGGACTTGCAAGGAAGAAAATAACCCATATGAGCCAATAGGGTAAGAATGGCAGTTTGCCTTATATAGCTGGATTTTCCCGCCATGTTTGGACCAGTTATTATGTATATGACGCTTTCCTCATCCATGTGTGTGTCGTTAGGACAGTAGGTTTTTACATGCTCTTCTATCACAGGATGTCTACCCTCTTGGATATGCAAGACCTTTTCTTCAACTATTTGAGGTCTTACCCACCCCTTTTCCAAGGCTATACTTGAAAGGGACTGAAGATAGTCAAGCCAACCTATAAGCCTTGCGTTATGGGCAAGTTCTTCAAGCCTTTTTATAACCCTATCCCTCAAAGCCATAAAAAGCTCATACTCAAGGTTGTTTATCTTGCTTTGAGCGGAAAGTATTTTCTCTTCAAGCTCTTGCAGATAGTCTGTGGTGAACCTTTCTGCGTTTGAAAGTGTCTGACGCCTACGGAAGTAAGAAGGCACATACTTGAGGTTTGGCTTTGTCACTTCTATGTAATAGCCCATAACACGGTTAAAGCCTATCTTTAGGCTTTGTATTCCAGTTTCCTTTCTTAGCTTAGCTTCGTATTGGTCTATTAGGCTTTGTGCGCTGTCTCTATAGTATCTAAGCTGGTCCAGCTGTGGGTCTACGCCCTCCTTTATAAGACCTCCCTCCTTTACATGTAAGGGTGGGTCTTCCACGAGGGTCTTTTCTATATCCTCTCTAAGGTCGCTGAGCTCAAGCAGTCCCTCGTAAATTTCTCTAAGGGAAGTAGAGTCCATGTCCTTTAAAAGCTCCTTTATGTTCTCCAAGGCTTCAAGAGCCCTTCTTACCTGCAAAAGGTCCTTTGGAGTAGAGATACCACCGCTTATTCTACTTACGAGCCTTTCAAGGTCTGGCATATTCCTTAGCTCTTGCCTTATGGCTTCTAAGAGCTGTCTTTTTTCCATAAGCTCCTGAACTGCGAACTGCGCCTTTTGAATGGCACTTTTTTCTCTAAAGGGATGCAAGATATGAAACCTAAGCCTTCTTCTTCCCATACCCGTTAGTGTCCTGTTTATAACCCCAAAAAGAGAATACCGCTCTGAACCCTCATAGGACTCTAAGAGCTCAAGCCCCCTCCGTGTCCTGTAGTCTATGCGAACATAACCCTCTTCTGTGTATGGCTTTGGCTTTTCTACAAAGGGTAAAAAGGACTTTTGTGTGCTTTTGAGGTAAAGGTATAATCCACCAAAAGGCAGAAGCTCCTCCTCCCTTTCAAAACCAAGCCCTCTCGCACTGTAGAGCTTCATATCCTCAAAAAGCACTTTTAGACCTTCATAAAAGTATTCCTCTTCCACAGTGCTCACAAAGAGGTCAAACTCCTTCAGGTCAAAGGAAAGACCTTGAGCCATTAAAAGCTCCTTTGGAGAGAACTTAAGGATAAACTCCTTTGCACTCACTGGGTCAAAAGAGCCTCCCAAAAACTCACCTGTCGCTGGGTTTAAGTAGGCACAAAGATAGAGGCTTCCCTTTTTCAAAATGCTGGCAAGCCCGCAGGTTTCCTTCTCAAAGTATGTGCCGGGAGTGATGACCCTTATAACATCCCTCTTTACAAGACCTTTGGATTGACTTGCATCCTCTAACTGCTCGCATATGGCTACCTTATAGCCCTTGGAGACTAACTTTGAGATGTAGGAGTTTGCAGAGTGGTAGGGAACGCCACACATGGGGATTCTTTCCCTCCCTTTTCCTGCAGGTCTTGAAGTTAGCACAAGACCGAGCTCCCTTGAGCCTATCTCCGCATCTTCGTAGAAAAGCTCGTAAAAGTCTCCAAGGCGAAAAAAGAGCAGGCAGTCCCTGTAGAGTTTTTTAAAGTGATGATACTGAGAGAGCATGGGAGTCAGGTCTTCATTACTTGGCGTATTCCACATGCCTTGTCTCCCTTATTACCACCACCTTTATCTGCCCAGGGAACTGCATCTCCTCTTCTATTTTCCTCGCTATGTTTTTGGAAAGCATGTAGGCTTCCTCATCGCTTATCTCCTCTGGGCTGACTATAACTCTTACCTCTCTTCCTGCTTGCACCGCATAGGCGTTTTGCACACCCTTAAAGGACTTGACTATTTCCTCTAACTTTTCAAGTCTTTTGAGGTAGGCTTCAAGGCTTTCTCTTCTTGCACCAGGTCTTGCTGCAGAGAGGGCATCCGCGGCACATACAAGAGCAACCTCTGGATATTTTACTGGCTCTTCGTTGTGGTGTGCCTTTATGGCGTTTAGGACTGGGTATGGCTCTCCATAGCGCCTGCAGAGCTCTATGCCTATGTCTGTGTGAGAGCCTCCAAGCTCATGAGATATCGCTTTACCTATATCGTGCAAGAGCCCAGCCCTCCTTGCCATTTTAGCATCCAGCCCAAGCTCTTCCGCCATCATCCCAGCAAGGTAGGCAACTTCCTTTGAATGTAAAAGCACGTTCTGAGAATAGCTTGTCCTGTAGTAGAGCTTGCCTATGTAGTAATAAAGTCCGGGGTTTATATCGTATAGCCCAAGCTCCATGCATGTCTCTTCTCCCATCTTCCTTATCTTCTCATCCATTTCCTTTTTGACCCCTGCTACCACTTCCTCTATCCTGGCAGGGTGTATTCTTCCATCTTCTATGAGCCTCTCTAAAGCATCCTTTGCGAGCTCTCTTCTCATGGGGTCAAAGGAGGATATGGTGACAATATCAGGTGTATCGTCAATTATCAGGTCTACGCCTGTGAGGAGCTCAAAGGTTCTTATGTTTCTTCCCTCTCTTCCTATTATCCTTCCCTTAAACTCGTTGCTGGGAAGTTCCACGGTGGCGGTGGTGTAGTTTATGGCTATTTCAGAGGAAAGCCTCTGGACTGCGATAGTTATTATCTTCTTTGCCTCAAACTCTGCCCTTTCCCTTGCCTCCTCTTCTATACGCTTTGCCACCCTTATGGCTTCTATCCTTGCCTCCTCTTCCACTCTCCTAAGGAGCTCCGCCCTTGCCTCCTCAAGAGACATACTGGCTATTCTCTGGAGCTCAAGAATTTCCCTATGTCTGAGAGCTTCTATTTCCTTTTCTCTCTCGTCAATCTCTCTGAGCTTGAGCTGTAAGTCCCTCTGGGCTTGGTCTATTTGCCTTTCCATCTCCCTTACTTCCTTTTCTCTCCTGTATAGCTCTTCCTCTCGCCTTTCAAGGGCTTGAACCCTTCTTTCTAAGTTTGCCTCACGGTGCTGTAGAGCCTGCTCTAACTTTTGGACTTCCTGTTTTCTCTCTGCAAGGTATTCTTCCATCTCCTTGCTTTTTTTATCAAGGTCTTTTCTTATTTTTTCTGTCTCCTCCTTAAGGGTTGACCTTAATCTGTCTGCTTCTTCCTGAGCAAGTCTAACTATTTTCTCAGCCTCCCTTTCTGAATTTAGCCTGACCTCTTTTGCCTCTTCTTGAGCCTTTCTTATTATCTCCTGAGCCTCCTCCTTTGCCTTTGAAACCATTAGCTCTGCTTCTTTCTTCTTCTCTTCAAGGTCTACCGCTGTCTCAAAAACAGGAGACTTGCTTGACCCCTTCCTTGAAAGCATAAAACCCAAAGCTCCTCCAATGGCTAAAGCCAAAAGGACAGTAATAACAAGCACTTCCATGCTCATCTTTCCTTACCTCCTTGATAGATTTTTTCTTCCGTGACCACAAGGTCAACGGGCATATCCCAGTCATCCCTTGGCACCTCCTCCAAAACCTGAAACTGGTAGCACACTCCCACCTTTAGACCTCCCAATCTTTCAAAGAGCCTATCGTAGTATCCCTTCCCATAACCTATGCGGTATCCCTCCTTGTCAAAGGCTACCCCAGGGATAAGCGAGAGCTCTACTTCTTCTGGTCTTACCTCTTCTCCTCCAGAGGGTTCAAGTATACAAAAGGCACCGGGACTAAGGCTTGTAGTATCCTCAAGTCTTATGAGCCTTAGGTTCTTTCCCTCTACCTTTGGAAGCGAAAGGTCTTTACCCCTTTGCAAAACCCAAGAGAAAAGTGGTGTAATGTTAGGCTCACCCCTGTGAGGACAGAACATAAGAATGTTCTTCGCATCCCACAAGGATTTTAAGGATAAAAGGTTTTTTACTATATTCTCTGATAGCCTTTCCTTCTCTTCCTCTGTGAGGGCTTCTCTCTTCTGTATGATTAACCTTCTTATATCCTTCTTAGTAAGAACCTTCATCTTCCGCCTCCTTTTCAGGAGGGGAAGGCAAGAAACACCCACCCATGCCGTGGAAGAAGGAGCCTTCGGTGGGCCCCAAGAGCCTTAGGTGGGTGCCCTCCCAGAAGGCCTCTCTGGCTCTCCTGGAGACCGGGCTCCCTATTGCCTCACCATGTGGACCCCAATATAAACTCCTTCACCACGCACAGGGCAGGCTCTATCTTAGCTTTGCCCCAAAATTCTCTTCCAGCTCAGCCACTATCTCTTCCACAAACTTGTTAACCTGCTGGTCAGAAAGTGTTCCTTCCTTACTTCTAAAAGTCAGCCTAAAGCTAATACTTTTCTTGCCTTCCCCAAGCCTTGGGTCTGTATATAAACTAAAGACCTTCATATCTTCCACCAGCTCTTTTTTCTTGATATGGAATATTAATTTATCCACACTCACCTCTTTGTCCATAAGGAGCGTAAGGTCCCTTATCACAGGTGGATACTGAGCTATGGGCTTGTAGCTCTTGTGCCTTTCTTTGAGATGGCTTAGCCTTAACTCACCCACAATAACCTTATGTCTTATAGCGAGCCTATCCTGAAGTGTAGGGTTCAAAAGACCAAAGTATCCTATCTCCTCTTCTCCTAAGTAGAAGGCTCTTTGCATCTTTGGATGTAGGAAGGGCACATTAAATGCTTCTGACCTAAAACCTTCCGCATAGTTTCTCAAGATATCCTGAAGGATAGCCAGTCCATGATAAGGTGAATACTCCTCTTCTAGAAAGAGCCTCCTATAGCCGGTCATAAGAAAGCCAAGCCTTAGCTCCTCTTCCTCAAGAAAGACCTTGCCTATTTCAAAGATAGCCATGCTGTAGTTGTAGCTTCTTGTGTTCTCAAGACACACTTTCAGAAGAGAAGGCAAGAGGGAAGTCCTCATATACCTTTGACTTTTATTCAAAGGGTTTATAACTTCTATCTGCGGGAAGGGTAAAGACAAAAGCTTGTATAGCTCCGTATCCTCAAAGGAAAAGGTTATCACTTCAGAAAATCCCTTGCTAACCATCAGACTTCTAAGCTTATCCGCAATGCCCTCTATCTGCGATGGCTTGGCTGGAATTTTTAAGGTAGAGGAACTCACCTGTGCATAGCCTTCCACTCTAAGAAGTTCCTCTATAAGGTCCACATCACCCTGCATGTCAAAGCTACGGTGAGGTGGAATAAGAGCTTCCACGCCACACCTCATGACCTCATGGGGTATCTCAAGGGCACTTAGGGTTTGTGAAATTTTCTGTCTGTCAAAATCCTTGCCTGAATACCTTCTATACTTCTCAAGGCTTAGAAAGACCCTCTTTGGCTCATAGGGTTCTGGATAGACATCCTTAAGTGCCATAAGAGTGCCACCCGCAAGGTTAAGGATAAGCCTTATGGCAAGGTTTTGTGCGGTCTTTACACCTTCTATATCCACGCTTCTTTCAAATCTGTAAGAGCTATCTGTTTGAAGGGCAAGATGTTTTGCGGACCTTCTTATTCTATAGGGCTCAAAGTATGCGGACTCAAGAAGTATGCTTTCTGTGCTTTCTTTTACAGAACTATCCAATCCACCTACTATACCAGCTATGGCAAGAGGTTTGCTTACATCCGCTATAAGTAGATTAACAGGACTTAGGCTTTTCTGGCTTCCCATAAGGGTAGTAATAGCCTCTCCTTCTCTTGCATCTCTTACAACTATGGGTAGATTTAACTCCTTTAGGTCAAAGGCATGCAGTGGCTGTCCCTCCAAAAGCATCACATAGTTGGTTATGTCTACTATGTTGTTTATGGTTTTTATACCACACTGCCAAAGCCTCTTTCTTAACCATAGAGGAGACCCTTTTACTTTTACACCCTCTATAATAGCACCTCTGTATCTTTTGCAGTCCTTTGACTCAAGCCTTATTTCTAACTTTCCGAATTCCTCAAACTCTGGGTATTCTCTTGGCTTCTTTTTTACTCCCAGCAAAGCGGATATCTCCCTCGCAAGACCTTTGACAGAAAGAAGGTCTCCTCTGTTTGGTGTAGGCTCTATTTCCAATATAAATTCTCCAAAGCCAAGAAGGTCATAGGCGGATGTGCCGGGTTTTATGTCCTCTTCAAGGACAAGGATGCCTTCAGACTGGTCTTCAAGACCCAGCTCCTTTGCGGACAACAGCATACCTTGAGAAGCTACTCCGTCAAAATCTCTCTGAGTTATACACATGCTTCCCACCTTGGCGTTGGGAAGGGCAAGAAACACACCATCTCCTATCTGTAAATTGACATCTGCGGATACCACCTGAAGGTATAGACCTTCACCAGCTTGCACCTTGTAAATATTCAAATTTCTCGTAGGATGGGGCTTTTTATCTACTACCTTGGCAAAAACAACACCCTCAAGGTCAAAGTCCCACCTGCTTATAGAAGTCTCAACGCTCCTCAGGGTTAACTCTTCCGCAACTCTATTGGGGTCAAGATCTTCTACCTGTATAAACTCCGAGAGCCACGAGAAGGGAACTTTCATGAAAATATTTTAACGCAAGTTGCAAGCTATAGGGGATTTATAACCTTGAGCTCACCATGAGAGATACGAGGAGAAAGTTGTTTGATGATATAATCTCTCTGTGCCCTCAAAAGATATAACTCTCAAAGACATCTTTGAGGAAGTCCCCCATAGGCTCAGCAAAATCCTCTCTCCAGCCCCT
>JAXSOH010000020.1:12967-22159 GCA_037925805.1 Aquificaceae bacterium | reverse complement strand
AAAACATGCCTTCAAAACCTTTAAGGATGGTCAGCCTAAGAAAGGCTAAAAAGGAAATTACGTTAAAACCTGTAGACCTTACCACTTCCTGTTATAGCCCATACCTTATGGCTATAGCAAGAAAAAGCCTTCTCATAACTCCACCTCCACTTTAGGCTTGGTAGGTTCTTTCTCCTGAGCTTTCCCTACCTCAAGCCTATAAACCTGAAAGTGAGAAGTCTCTTCTGACTTCCACAAAAACTCGCTTTTGACAAGCAATAACTGTAAAGGTTTTCTAAAAGAAGTCCCATCAGGCTTTATTATTCTTACTTCCTTTAAGCCTTCACAGTAGCCTCTTTCCTGCCACTCTTGATAAATCTTAAACTCATCCACTTTCTCTTGGATTTCCTGCAGAAAGCCATTGTAAAAAAGGTCTTTTGTAATTCTTGGGCTTACTATACCTGTAAGTTCTCCCGCATAGAAAAAGTCATCTCCATTCCTAAGAGTTCTCAAAAGCCTTTTCAGATACTCCAAAGCCTTATCATAAAGGTCTGTTTTGCTTTCCATATAAGCCTTCACATCTTCCATATCGCAAGCCCTTAAGAGGTTCAGATAGAGGTTCTCCGATTTGTCTTCAGAGTGTTCTTTCACTATAGCATCTCCCACAAGGTTTAGCTCAGTCCAATCAAAAAATTCACTTTTCAAAAACACTTCATCCTTAGCTATACAGTAGCCCATTACCAAAAGGCTAAGGTAGTTATCCCTATAGCTAATGTTTTCTCTTTTGTAGCTTGTAAAGTCAGGTCTGTAGGATAGGAAAGGATGAAAGAAGTAGCCCTTTGTGTCAGGAATGTATAGCCCTACCTTTCCTGCATCATGAAAAAGCCCTGTAAGGGTAGTGTAAAGCATAAGTTTAGTCCGTCTCCTTATAAACTCTCCCTCTTTTTCTCCATCTCTCGGATAAACCTCTAAGCGATCCAGCATTCTCTCAGCCACAGTCAAAGAATGCTCCCAAAGCCCGCCTTTGTAGTTGTGATGATGCTCTAAGGATGCTGGGTAGTAAAGTGCGATTTCTCTGAAAGCTTCCACAGTCTTAGCTATATAGTGAAAGGCAAGACCAAGCCTTTCCTTTAACCCTTTCATAGCCTTATCTCCTGCCCTAAATAGTCTATCTGCAAAAGCTTAAGCAAGTTCTTTCCTGCCCTCTGGCAAGCCAATGCCCTATGGAGAAAGCCTATAATAGCCCTAATCCTCTTTTTATCTGCCCTTTCAATAGCCCTTAAAAGCTTCTCTCTACTCTCTAAGTCAAAGCCTATCTTAGAAAGCAAAGCCTTTGCATAATCCCTTTGACTTTCAGTAGCACTTGCCCTTAGCTTAGCAAAAGACCTCTTGATATAACTCTCACTATACTTCCTCTTTAAAAGCTCCTCATAAATAGCCTCTTCATCAAGCCCTCTTTGCCTTAACTCCTCTATCTCATCAAAAATGTTCCTCATGCCTATAAAAATACGTTATGCATGAAAAGGAAAGCCCCATAAAAACTCACTTAGAAAAGCTGGTAGGATATCAAGTAATTTATGCAAGTAAAAGAAAACTCACAAATAAGCCCTTTTATGCATGGTTTAGGATAAAGTGGTATAGTATAAAGTTAATTTAAGACAAAAAGCTTCCACAAAGCCCCTCTGGATAAAATATCCCTGTTTTGGGTTATCAGGATAGTTTGGTTAGGTTAATTATCAAGATATCTCAAGCGATAGTAAGCCCTGTTTTATTGCCATAGGAAGAAGCTTTTAGGAAATCACTAATTTAGTGATTTAGTAAATCAGTAATTTAGTAATTTAGTGATTTAAGGAATTAGTGAAAACAAGCCTTGTTAGAAGATGTTTCAAAAGCAAGTTTAAACAAGGCTTTGCTGTAGAGGTCTGTCTATGAAAGCCTCTGCAAGACAAGGCTATTAATTCAAGAAATTAGTGATTTAGTAAATTAGTAATTTAGTGATTTAGGGAAATCAGACTATGTATGTCATCAAGGAATAGGTAAGGCGGGCATAGAAGCCCGCAAGGAGAAAGGACTGGAAGCTTACCAGCCAATTACATAGGGACTTCTTGTATTGAGAAATTCCTTGACCTGCTTTCTGAGTTTAGGTTCATCCACAGTGGGGAATTTTTTAAGGCTGTTTCTGCATCTTTCACAGTAGATGGCTTCCAGATATAGAGTTTTGCCTGCGTTGTAGAATTTGGCATAGCTTTTGTCAAGGTATCCTGTTCTGAGGTCTAAGAGATTTGCACCGCATAGGTCACAAGCCACATAGTCCCTATTGATTTGAAGTCCTGTGGTTTCTACGAAAAAGATACCTTTTTTCATGGCAAGCCCTCCTTAAGCAAAAAGTTCCATGGCGATGTTTTTGGCAAGGTCAAAATCCTGAAAGTAGAGAGCATCCACAATATCCATAGCCTTTAGCTGAGCGAATTCCTCAAGCTCAACATCTGGGTTGTCATGGCAAGATAGGATGGCTTGCTGGACTGTTCTCAGAATAAGTCCATACTCCTCTGGCATCGGGGGAACTTCCCACTCAAGGTAAGGCTCCAGCACTGAAAGAACTGGGTTAGACAGGACAAGCAAGTCCTGTGGTTGAAAGGTTAGGTTTTTCATGGTTTAACCCTCCTTAAGGTTTTATTTGGGCGGATAGCCCACTTCAAAGCCTGTAGAGGAAAGAGACTTTTAAAGACTTTCAAGAGGGCTATCCACCCTACCTTAGGAGGGTTTAAAGGTTTATGAGAGGTTTGTAGTAAGCTTACAACTTCTTGTTTATTTTGTCAAGTGGTTTAGATAAAACTCCTTGAGGAAGTCTTTGCCTGAGATTTGCTTTAGGATTTCCAGTAAAGCCTCTTTGCAAGCTTTACCTTTAGGGTCTTTGTGGCTATCAAGATCAGACAGCCCTGAGGCAGATAACTGATAGACTTGTCTATCCTTTTCAATTTCTAAGGTCATGATAACCTTTACATATCTGTCGTATTCTATAGAGAGGTCTGTGCGATATCTCAATGAAAAGCCTTCCCTCAAAAGAAAGTCATCAAGTCTGTTTTTGAGTTCCAAGAGTAAAGTTTCAGAAGCTTCCACATTGAAGTCAGGGTTGAGGAAAACTTGGTCTTTCCTTTTGGCTACAACTGACTTAAAAAGTGCTGATAAAAAGCTGGAAAGGTTTTGCATCGTAAAACCTCCTAAGTTTATTTCAAGCTTTGAGACTTCTTTAGGATGGCTTTTTTACGGCAACTCACTAACAAAACATTTACTACACAAAAAACTTATTTACTTAACTCAATACTTTTCGTTTACAAAACAACTATTTAATTGGTTATATCAGGATGGCACAAGGTCATTCAAAGGGTAATTTCTTTAGAGGTTCTATTAGATTCTAATCTTACCTTTGCATATTCTATATAAACAACTGCTACACAAAAAAACTTATTTACTAAACAACTTCATTTCACACAATAGAGATATTTACTTATCTTAATCAAAGTTACCTATACACAGTCAATGGTTATTTCCTTATATTTTCTTGTTTATTCTCTATCCTATATTTATATATTTACTTATTGCAAAAATCATGCCAAAATTAGAAGGTAAGGCGGGCAGGAATGCCCGCTAAGAGAGGAAGCTTACTGAAGGGAGATACCAAGAAGGTCCAGCAGGAAGGCAGTTATATGCTTGCAGGGTCTTTTCCTGTGGTAGAAGTCTTCGCAGGAGCATGAGTATCCTATAACTTCTGCATAGTCATAGCTACCGCTTATTATCAATTGAACTCCATAAATCAAGCCTACCTGATTTGTGACTATTGCACTGACTTCCATTTTGCCCAATGAGTTTATACTGTAGGTCAATCCGCTAAAGGAGAACTTCTGAGTTAAAGCCCTTGCAAGAACATCCTGCTGAACCTCATTACGGAGAAAGGTTGCAAAAGCCCTTGTTAAAGGCTCGCCTTGAGTGGTAAGCTTCTCAACCAGTCTTTCATAAACTGGCTGAAGGTCTAAAGTGGCTTGTTTTTTGGCTTTTGTTTTCATGGCACATACCTCCTTAGGGTGGTTTAGACCTAAAGCTGAAAGAGAGGGGGCTTTACATCTAAGCCACCCTGAGGGGTTATGCCATGAGTGAGGTTTTAAGAAAGGTTTAAGGCTTGTTTGATAAAATTATATAAACCTATACCTTACCAGTCAAGTATCTTACAAAATATCCCTGAAAGAAGTCAAAGCCTGAGTTTAAAGCCTTTTGAAATTCTTCCTCATTTTCTATCTTCTCCGCTATCAAAAACTCTACTCCACAATCTCTTAAGGTCATAGCTAAATGGAAAAGCCCTTGCTTAGAAAGGTCTTTCAAAAGCTTCATATCAACCTTAACAAAAGAAGGCTTTATTTGAATAATCCTGTCAAGATTGGAAAACTCCCTGCCAAAGTCATCCACACAGAGATTTAGTTCTTGTATAGCTTCTGTTAGCATCTCACCCTCAGTAATCTCAATAACTACATCAGAAGGGCATATCTGTTTAATCAATTCTGAATATTCTCCCAAAGTGTTAGCCTTCAGGTTTAGAAAGGACAAGCCTTGCAAAGATGAAGTTTTCTTAAAAGCAAGGGCTAAATTGAAAATTCTAAAGTCTATATCTTTGGAAACTTTCTTGAAAAACTTATCAGGCTCAGCAACTCCTCTATACAAAAGCTCATGTCCTAATATTCTTAAATCCCTACCTACTATAGGGTCTGTGAAGAACATCTCAAAGACAATTTACGTTAACCAAGCCCCTCTTCTTGGTTTTCTGATACTGGAAAATATTTCTACACAAACTACTCTAATCTTTGGTGTCTTTATTGTAGTATTTTTCTACCACCTCTTCATACCACTTCCGTGAGAAATAAACCAAAGGGATAAGCACTAATATAGGAAGAATTATTATAGGGAGTGGAGGAGAGACTATAGCAGTAATAAGCAACCACATAAACAACCAAATAATAGCAAATATGGGGGTAGACTTCTTTCCCCACCTTGCACTCGTTATCGCCTCCCTATCTATCGGTCTTAATCTTTCCTCTTTTATCTTCATTCTCAACTCCTCTACTCTTTTCCTAATCTCCTCCCTTTTCTCTATATCCTCTATAGCTTGCAAAACCCTTTCTCTGCTTTCCTTGTCTGGCAGGCTTGCTACCCTCTTTATAAGTTCCTCTTCCTCAAGAACCTCTCTCAATTTCCTCATTTTCTACACCCCCTATAGAGATTATTATAGGCTTTTATGGTGGTAAATTATACCGAGACCTTCTCATCTTTGACATCTCCTATCCCAGCCAAACCATAAAAAACCTAAGCCTCTCTATCCTATCCTCAATGGAAAGCAAAAACTCCTTAAGCCTTTCAAAATCCTCTAAAAGCCCTAAATCCTCAAGAAGTTTTCTGTATTCCTCTGGGTCAAAGGCTTTATGTAAAGGAATAGGCTCAGGCTTTGTGGAAACTCTTTGTATACTATCTCTTGAGCCTATCTTTCTGCCTAATCTTACCGAGTAATCCCAGAGGTTATCAAGAATATCCTCTTGGTCTTGTTCCTGCTCTATGGCTTTTATTACCTCTTCAAGTTTTATTCTCACAGGTTTTGCTTTTTCTTCCTTTGTAGGATGTCCTAAAAGTCTTTCTGTTTTTAGTTTTAAAAGACTTGCTACGGCTTTTAAAAAGGAACCTGCTTGCAAAAACAGGTCTACAGATGAAAGCTTATCTATTTCCTGCCTGAAAGCTTCTATGAGAGACTGTAAGTCTATATCCTCAGGATTTATTTGACCTTTTTGGACTTTGTCCAAAAGAAGCTCCATTGGTGAAAGAACTCGTTTCGAAGTAAACATAGCTTCCTCTATAAGCTAAATACGTTCTTGCTTTACTATAAGCTTCTGTCAGAAAGTATCCTGAAGGACAGTTTTCCTTATAATATAGACACAGGAGGGCTATCATGAACGAACTTGAGCTTGTTAAAAACTTGACTGGCTCTGTCAAAACTCCAGAAGCTAAATACTCTTTTATCATCAACCCTGAATTGCCCCTTGAAACAAACGCTATCTTCTGGATATCTAAAAATGACCAAGAGGGTATCTTAATAACTAACGCTATAATAACTCATGACTACAAAGGCTTATTGAAAACCTTTATGGAACTTACCAATAACGATGCAGAAAGATCCCTTGAACTGACTATCTTAGCCATATTTGACAACTTCCGCTTTATTAACATCTCCCTTGATATACAGGACATAAAACCCCTTGTCCTTAAAATCCATAGACTCTTCAGAGGTAAAATACTCTTTACTCTCCCCGATGGAAAAATTCACTCAAAAACTATTGATGACTACACTGTGGACTTTGTCCTTGCCCTAGGTTCAACTGACGCTATAATCACAGAAATCCTTAGAATTGAAACTGCTAACGAAAGAGCTTACTACACTACACTAGCCCCTAAAGACTTCCATAAAATCCAACCTGAACCTGTTAAAATCCCTAACCCAGAAAACCCAGAAGAAGAAATTGAAGTAACTCCTTCCCTGGCTTTTGAAGTCGTTGAATCAATCATGAAAGGAGACCCAGATAAAATCTCAAAATATGAAAAGCAGGGTTATAAACTTATGCAAGAGTATCTGGAAAAATTGTTGACGAAAAATTGAATAATATGGAATTACCACAATAAATTATTTCCTGAGGTGAATAAAAAAGA
The DNA here is from genome assembly GCA_037925805.1 of Aquificaceae bacterium. Taxonomy (GTDB): domain Bacteria; phylum Aquificota; class Aquificia; order Aquificales; family Aquificaceae; genus Pampinifervens. Next base: position 15,439 of record JAXSOH010000020.1, on the reverse strand, counting down.
ACACTACCTAAAGTGTTATTCTTTTCCATGTTAACCTCCCTACATTGTATTGTAAAACTATCCTATCCATCTTTCCAGCTCAATATCTTCCATAGCCCTTGCATAGGAAAGCAGTGTAGTGCTTAGGCTTGAGTGTCCCAGCCAAGACTGAACCAGTGCGGGAGAAAAGCCCTTAGCTAATAGCATGCTTGCGTAGGTGTATCTAAAGCGGTGAGGATATATCTCAAAGCCAAGCTTTTTGGAAAGCCTCTGATAGAACTTATGAACTGAATGCTCTGTAAGAACTTTGGGCTTGACGCTTTTAGGATACTTAAGAGCATATGACCACAAGGGCTTGTCTTGTCTTTGAGAGAGAAAACGCTTGAGAGTAGATTTCTCTTGCTCTGAAAGCAAAGGCATGCCCGCCCTGTAGGGCTTAGAGAACTTGCCTGCTTTGACATTGATAAAGAGAATTTCCTTTTCCACAAGCTCAAAGTCTTGGTGCTTTCTAAAGACCTTGACCTCAAAGTCTTTAGCGGATAGTGATAGGGCTTCTGATACTCTTATGCCAGAGTGTAGTAAAACTAAGGAAAAGATGTAGTAGATGGGATGGTAATCTCTAAGGCTTTGAAAGAGAAGTTTTAGTTCTTCTTCAGAAAAGGGCTTGGCTCTTCTGTAGGTTCTTATAGTCCTCAAAATCTTTGCAAAGTCAAGCTCAAGCCCTTTCCACTTTAGATATGCTCTGACTTCTCCAAGAATGGTTCTTATGGTGCTCTCTTGTAGCCCTTTGTCTCTCAAGTGCAGAACAAAGTCTGAAAGGTCTTTTTGAGTGTATATGTCTCCAAACTCCTCAAGGTAGGAGAGCAGATAGCCCTTTTTCTTCCTTGTTTTAGGAGAAAGATGAGAGGTGTGTTGAGAAAGGTATGCCTCTACACTCATTGCTTATCAAGTATAGTCTCAAGTATTTTGCATATCTCATGCCTATAACTATCAGATATAGAAGCAAAGACCTTTAATAGGTCGCTTATGACAGATACATTATCCCTGTTTATCTCCCATACCACTTCATTGCCCTGCCTTTGAAAAACATCTTGTGATATACATAGAAAAACAAAGGGTTGAACTCCATAAGCATATTGCTGTTTATTCAGAAAGACCTCTATCCAGATTTTTCTGTCTTTGTGGTTTTTGTCTTCATAGGCAAGATACACAAGCGAGGGCAAAGTTATGCGGTAAGACTGGAACCGCAATCTGTTTATGGAAACTTCCTTCCCGTCATCCCAAATATCAACTCCGAACTTCTCTTCTATTGTCTCATTACTCTCACAAACCCAATCCAGTAAATCTTTAGCTTCCTCTTTACTTACCAAACCTGCTTCCAGAGCTTTTCTATACAGGGCGGGCAATTCATATGGGTAAAATTTCTTGCCTCCTACTTCAATAACTTCGTCAATCAAAAGGTCTTCGGATACACCTTCTTTACTTTCCTTCCTGTATGTCACCATCCACTCAAGATACCACCTGCATATTTCTATTTCTTGCTTATTTAACTGACGACTATAAGGATTGGGAAGTTCAGGCATTTCCTTATATCTGAACTTGCCCTTGTTTTTCAGGTCAAATATGAGTTTTAGACTACCATTCTCAGATTTCACCTCTTTCAGCATAAGGAAATAGCCTCCCGAAGTATTCCTCTACCACCTCCAGCCCATCCTGCCAAGGAAACCTTTCAAAAGCCTCTCTCTTAAGGTCCTCTGGCAAGACCTTTGACTTCCTGAGGGCATAGTGGACAAAGGCATTTTCAAGTCCAGAGAAACCTGCTTTGTCTATGAGCGGAGAGAAGTTGCCATAGAACCAAAACCTCTTAAAGCCTCTCTCAAGAATATAGTGCTTGAGAGCCACAAGATAGGCATACAAAGAGAAGTTTTCCCATTCAACGGGAATAGTGTTATGACCCTCTTTGAAAAGGAAGTCTCTATTTCTGAGAAGAGAGTTGATATCTCTAAAAGTCAGAAAGTATAGCCCTATAAAGGACTGACCTTTTCTTGGATACTTCTGAACCAAGCCGTCCGTTGTCTGAAGACCTCTTAGCCTAAAAACGCAAGACCTATCCAGAAACTCAAAGCCAAACTCCATAAGGTCATCCCAAGAAAAGCGGATAAGGTCTCTCTCATACAAGGCTATAAGCAAAGGAAAATATCCAGAGGTCCAAGAGAAAACATAGCTTGGGAAGACAAAAGCCCTCTTAAGGCTATAGCTTTTAAAGAAGTCTCTAAGCCTTCTAAAATTGGCAGGCTTGATAAGATAGGACATGGGATGGATGACACACACAACATCCGCACGAAGCTTACTCATAGCCTTCAAAAAGGCTATTCCTAAATCCCTGTCAAAAACATCCATGTCCATAACAAAGGAGCCTTTCTGTCCTTTTTTGTAAAGAGAAGTCCAGTCATTGTATGGAGGATTGCCAACTATCACAAGAAAGTCATCCTC
>JAXSOH010000020.1:0-12957 GCA_037925805.1 Aquificaceae bacterium | reverse complement strand
GATATCCCTAAGGGCATCCGCATAAAAAACTCTTTCTGGGTCAAAGCGACTTCTGAGATACTCCAAAGCCCTCTTGTCTATATCCGCAACTCTATAATCCCAATCCTGAAACTGCTCTATGAAGGAACCACAGCCCCCTGCAGGGTCAAGAAGAACTGCCTTGTCTTTGTAAGCGGACACAAGTTCTCTAACCTTTGAAACCAAAAAAGGTGGTGTGTAGAAAGCACCAAGCTTTATCCTCTCTGACTTTTTCAACCATAAAGGCATAACCACCTCAGGCATGTTCTCTATTCTACCTCAAAAATTTGTCCAATTCTGGTCACGAAATTAGACACTTTGAAAATCAAGGATTTGAAAAAGAAAAGTTGAGGAAAGCATTGTCAGATAAGGAATTGAGAGATAAGAGCTATCCTTAGCTTGCAAAAAACTCATGAAGCTTCCTTATGGAATTCCTTAATTAATTCAAAGGCTTTGTGTAAGACATGGTCAGATAAGGGCTGTGTCTTTAGGAGTAGCCAAACCTTTTTCTCTGTATAGAGGTATTGTTTTAGGTATTCTTTATCAGAGGAGCCATCAGAGTAAGTAAGGCAAGAAAGGGCTTCCTGTAGACTATAAGTAGGAGGGTGAGAGGGCATAGTCCGAGAGAGTAAGCAATTTTGTAAGACCTCTTGGATGTTATCATAGGGTGTCAGAAAGTAGTAGCCTTTGGGGAAGGTATATTCATGGATAAGCTTGCGGAGTTGCTTGTTTCTGACAGTGCGAAAGAGGTTGCCATTGCGAAAAGGTTTAGGGATAAAACCATCTGTATAGCCAGTGGTGGTGGATTTTATAACCTTTAGAGGATGCATGTTCCTAAAAACCTTTGAGTTATTGGTATAGAGAGTGGTAGCCTCTATGCCTGTAAAATGTCTCTCTTCTCTTTTGTGAAGCTTCTGATAGAGACCTTCTGTAAACACAGACTTATAGAGTGCCTTTAATCCTCTTGACTTTCTAAAAGAACCAAAGGCTAAGCTTCTTGAAGCCCAGAGAAAGGTATTTATAAGAGTGCTTGTAAGCTTGCGAAGATTAGCATCAGAGTAGAAAGCCTCAGTTAAGCCTAGAAGCTTTCTCGGACTTATGTTGATAGGGGAAGGTGTAAAGGATATAAGACCTACAATACCTCTACCCGATTTTGCTGTTAAGACCCATCCTCGCATAGACCTGATGTGTGTAGGATGAAAGAGCCTTAGGATTAGATAAAGCTTTTGATACTCAGGATTATCACTAAATACCCAATCAATGGAAAGGTTATCATAGTCAAAGTCTAAGGCTTTTAGCAAGGTGTGGGAGCTATCCAAAAGCTTTTCATAATCAGGTGTTTCACTTAAAAGCTTAACCAAATGATAAAAGCCTTTTAGGCTTACTCTGTCTGATAGATTAACCTCAAGGAAAAACCTTAAGTAGGTATCTCTATTCCTTAGGAGGGTTTCCTTTAGCGTATCCTTAAACAGGGAAGATTGAGAAAACTTAGTTTCCATAGCCTTAAGGTTTCCTTTCTGTATGAAGTTTTCTTGCGGTAAATTCTCAGGAAGCTTCCATAGACCTTTGCATAACCTTAGCTGGCTCATATTAAAGAAAACATGTTAAAGTTGTCAAAACAAGGTCTGGCTTGGCTTAGCCTATGACATGCAAATCTTGAGTTTTGCTTAGGCATGAATGCAATTCCAGTAGAGAATAGAAGTTCCTGATAAGGCTATCTACAGAGAAGTCTTTCCTAAGGTTTAGCAAGACCTCTATTTCAGTGGAAAAGTAAAGTTTACACCATTCCTTATCAAAGCCATCAGGGCTATAAGAAAGGGAGTTGAGGGCTATCTCCATGGGATATAAAGGTGGCTGAGGGATTTCTTGCCTTTGCATGAATTCATTGACTACCATGCTTACATTGTCAAAAGGAGTAAGGAAGTAATAACCCTTAGGTTGTTTAAACTCTTTGATAAGGTTATGGAGACTTTTGTCTTGTAGAGTTATCAAAAGTTCTCCTTGTCTGAGGAATTTTGGTAGGTAGGCTTGAGAGATGCCTTCTGTAGTGGACTTTATTACCTTTAAGGGTTTCATGCCTCTGAATACCATGCTGTTATTGGAGTATAGTGTGGTGGTTTCTATGCCTATGAAGTCCTTTTTGAAATAAGCTTTGAGTTCTTTGTAAAGCTCCTCTGTGAAAACCGCTTTGTAGAGAGCTTTTAAGCCCCTTGACTTTCTGAAAGAGCCAAAGGCAATACTTTTTGAAGTCCATAAGAAAGTGTTTATCAACTTACCTCTGACTTCATTTAGACCATCTAAAGACCTCTTATTGCCCTTTATTCCTAAAAGTTGTCTTGGCTTTATTACACTTGGTGGTGAAGTAAAGGCTATCATACCAAGAATGCCTCTTTTGTTATAAGCACACAATATCCAACCTTTCATATCGCCTAAATAGGTAGGATGGAAAAGGTTTATCAGGGCATATAGACTTTGATACTTGGGGCTATTGGAAAAGACCCATTCAAAGTGGACTTCCTTAGGAGACTCAAAATCAAAGGAGATGCTCTTGAGGATTTTCTGCCAATGCTGGACTTCATAGACATAACTGGTGGTATAAAGGTTTATTAGCTTAACAAGATGATACAAAGCCTTTAGGTGAAAGCGGTCGCTCAGGGGAACACTTTTCAAAAACTCAAGGTATACCTCTCTACGCCTATCCTGAAACATCATAAAAAGAAATACGTGTTAGTTTTCAGAGGACTTCCCCTTGACAGGAAAACTGAAAGAGCTTATACTATAGATAAACCACTGAGCTAAACCTTAACCAAACATGGTGGACCTCCTTAGGTTTTTGGCTTGAATGTGATGAAGTCTTTCTCTTTCCCTCTTTCTCATTAGATTTAAGCCAAAAACTTTAAGGAGGTTCCGCCATGAGTGTAAAAGACTTTCAAACCAACCATGCTTTGCCAGTCCCTGTGGACGCTATGAGGTCAATTCTTACTGAAAGGAAGAACCTCATAGTGAAAATTGGCAAGGATACCTATGAGATAACCAGACCGCTTGCCCTTGAGCTGTGGAGAATGCTCTGCGAGAATGCTGTCAAAAACGGCTTTTCTGTCTACGAAGATAGCGAAGTTCTCTACGCAAGCCCTGAACAGGTGATAGTGAAAGTAAAGCTCAGGCTTGTAAGAGAAGAACAGGTATTGGAGCTTACGGAGATAGGAGAGGCTACCGCAAGAGAGGAAAAGAATGACACAATGGCAAGAACCGCTTTCACAAGGGCTATGAAAAGACTTCTTGAGAGGATTGCTGGTGAGGACTTCATCAACAAGGTAATCAAAACCCTTTTTAAGGATAGTATTCAGGAAGCTCCAGCCTCTGAAAAGCAAAAGGGACTCATTAGGAAGCTTCTCCAAGAGGGCAAGATAACCAAAGAAACCATCGCAGAGCTTATTGCTGAGGGCAAGCTTCCAGAAGGCTTTATTCTGAAAGAAGCCTTAAAACAGGGACTTACTTACTCTCAAGCCAAAGAAATCATAGGAAAGGCTCTCTCAAAGTAAGCCTTTTCTCTTAGCGGGCATTCCTGCCCGCCTTAACTATTCCTTACTTCCTAAAGGTCTATGTCATCATTATCTTCTTGCTTGACTAATCTACTGTCTGTGTCATCGGGGTCATATAGCACTTCTATTCTGTGAAAGGTCTTATTTTTTCTACTTTCCTTGCCATGATAGAGAAGACACATTTTAAAGCCTGTTTTAAAGCCCTTTTCTGAGAGGACTTCGCTTTCTACCAATTCCAGTTGTTTAAGGACAAAGCGATTAACAAAGCAGATATACCTTGTATCCTTTTCAAAGTCTATTAGTTTAACCAAAAGCAGGTCTCCTTCTTCAGAGGCTTTAGAGATATAGCCTTCATAGTAGCCACAGACCTTGCCACCAGGGAATATCCATGTGTATCTGTTGTCTGATGGGTTATTGTTTTCTCCAAAGCGAACCCACAGCTCTTTTGAGACCTGAATGCCATTCTGTGTAAGCTTCTGCAAGGCACTTCTCATAGTAAACCTCCTATTGGTATTTTGCTAAGTAAATTACGTTAAGCTATGGCTTGGAAAGTTTCCTTAAAGGTAGGGGTTTAAGGGAAGGGGTTTATGGGGCTTGGGTTAAGGTTAAGGTTGAAGAAAGGTTTAGGTTAAGGTTAGGCTTAGGTTAGGTTGGGTTAGGTTGGGTTGGGGGTTATAGCAAACTTAGTGGAAGCTTCCTTATTTAAGGAAACTCCACATGGCTTTGCTTTGAGAGGTATTAGCCATGAGGTCAAGTGTGTCTTGAATTTCTTGAGGAAGTGAAGTAGAAAGGCTTGCTCTTGTGATGGCTACATAGAGGAGATTTATGCTTGCGATTATGTCAGGACTTATAGGTTGATGGTTGTGTAAGCTTTCAGAAAAGAGTTGCAGGTTATCTTCGGGAAGGGCAAGGTCAGGCAGAAGTGTGGTAGTGTCATATTCTAAACCTTTGCTTGAATGGGCAGTTGTAAGGTAGACTTGCTTGGGCTTGTTTTTGTTTTGATTGTATTCTTTCAAGACTATCAAGGCATCATCTAAGGAGAGCTTTTCTGAGAGGAAATAGGCTTGGATGAGTTCTCTATCTGTTAAGGCTTTCTCTTCATCAGAGTTGTAATCTGAGGAAAGGATAAGGTATATGTAGTCTTGCAGGTCAGAGAAACTTCTGAAAGAATTGATAAGCGAGTAATCAAGAGGTAGGGAGTTGTCTATGTAGTCTTCTTTTAGAGAAAGGATAGTTAGGACGGGCTTTATGACCTCTTTGATATCCCTTTCAAAAGCCATGCTTTCTCTATGTGTGGAAATGAGATAGTATTCAAGAAGTGAGCTATTTGTATAGGAGATAACAGCATGTGGTTTAGAGGTCTGTTTTGGATTACTTGCAGGTTGAATTCTCTTTCTTTCTCCTTTAAAAGCAAGGACTGTATTAGCAAGGTCTGAGATATTAGAGCCAAAACGAAAGGTCTGAGTGAGATAAAGAATGACAGGGCTTTCAAAAAACCTAAAGGCATCTACTGTATTCCTAAACTGGTATATCCTCTGATGTTTATCTCCTACCAAAAGTCTATGCTTGGCAGGAATTTTCTTGAGAAGTTCAATAAACAGAGGATTAGCATCTTGGCTTTCATCAAGGATTACAAGGTCATAGGAAAGATTGCTTGAGAGGTCTGATAGGACAAACTCTTTAAGATAGAAGTCATGAGGAGTGGGAAGTTCTTTATTTTTGACCTTTTTGGTAAGCTTTTGAAGTAGGGGGATTAGTTCAGAGCCTACTTCTTCATAGCCATGTCTAAAGCGAAGGCTTGCTTGGACTTTCTGTGAGACAAAATCCTCTATTTGGTTAAAGTCAAAAGGACTAAAGAGAAACTGATTGAAAAACTCAAGCACCCAAAAGGCTAAGCGGTAAGGTATATCAAGGGCTAAGCTTACATCCTTTACTTTGATATTGCTTACTTGCCTATTTGTGAAGTATCCTCTTTTGGCAAGTTCATAGTAAGCTAAGGAATGGACTGTTCTGATATCTACCTTGAGGTCTTTAGCTTTTCTCTTAGCTTCATCGGACATGGCTTTGTTAAAAACAAGATAGAGGGCTTTGAGATTTCTTTTATTAGCCTCTCTTATGGTAGCCATACAGGTTGTGGTTTTGCCAGTTCCAGCAAAGGCATTAACAAGGATTGTCGGATAGTTAAAAACCGCATGGACTATTCTTTCTTGTTCAATGGTAAGCTTCATTTTTCATCCTCCAATCTTATTTTCTTAAGCCATAGCTCTACAGATTTTTCAGGAAGTGTTCCAGCAAGTATGTAATTGTCTTTGACTATCTCTATCCACTTTACATGCAGGTCTAATCTGTAGTGGGTTCTCTTTGTTATTTCATCTAACTTCTTGAAGAAAGCTTCAGGGTAAAGGTTTTGAGTGGGGATAATGCTAACTACCTGATTTAAAAACCTTACCACTACCGCACCAGACCAGACCTCTATAAGCCAGCCAGCAAGAGAATGAGAAAGCACATAAGCCCTGAAAGCTTTCATTAAAACAAGCTCTTTTGAAAGGGGTCTGTTTTGTTTCATGGCAATAATAGAAATACGTTAAGGTTGTTCCTTTTTCTTATCATCCTCAGTTAGGTCATGGTGTTGTAGATAAAAAAGGAGAGCGGACTGGATTACTTCAGAGATGCGTTTTCTATGTTTAGTTAAGACAAGAAAAACCTTGTGTATCAAGGACTAGCAATTTTGTAATGCAAAAAAGACCCCCCTTACAGCTTTTCAAAGCCTTGTGAATCAAAAACTAGCAATTTAGCAACTTTGAAATTATCCTCTAGCAACTTTCCAAATCCTTGTGTATCAAAGACTAGCAATTTAGCAACGATTTTTTAAATATTCCCCTACTACTTCCTGATATCATGATGTTCCTATAGAACTCCAATAATGTCTTTAGAAATATAAAAAATTAGTTGCTAAATTGCTAGTTATTGATAGACAAGGTTTTCCTTAGTTGCTAGAGAAAGTTGCTAAAATTGCTAAATTGCTAGTCCTTGTCAAAAGCGAGTTTGAGATAACCAAACCATTCTGCCTTCCTATTCTTAGGATTTTTGATGTTTAGCAGTTTCCTATGCCTTGTGAAAGCCACATATAGGACAGGCTTTTCTAAGTGATAGAACATATCTCTGAAAAACCTTGTGTTCTTTGTAGCTTGGTTGACTATAAGAACTGTGTTAGCTTCTCTACCTTTAGCCTTATGGACTGTGCTTATTACAGCATAAGGAATATCCCCTTTGAGTAAGCTTACTCTGTAGTTGCCTTTGTCACTTAGAATTTTCTCAAAATCATATATGCCCTTGTCATTTTCAACTCTCAGAAATCTCACTATCTTCTTGTAGTCATCTTGTTTTTCTTTGCCTCTTTCCATCCTGTATAAGGCAATCCTTGCACTTTTGAGTTCCTCTTCTTCATCTAGAGTGAGTAAATGGACTTTTTGCAAGCCTATAGTCAAAACCTTTCCAAAAGCCTTCTGTATTGCCCTATTGCGGACAAGTATCAAAATAGGCAACATATACCTTCCAGTCTGAAAGCCACTCCAACTGGCTTTGTCTATTCTATATACCATCTTCTCTTCCCTAACTCTAAAGTCCTTTATAAACTCCTCTACCCATCCGAGCATCCTATGTGTATAATTTAGCCTTTTTACCTCACATGCTACTCCTTCTTTTCTTGCTAAGCTTTCTAATCTATCCACAAAATCCTCTGCGGTTCCACTCCATCCGAATATCCTCTGATTGACATCTCCCACCACATAGACATCACATACCTTAGCCCACTCCACAAAATATTTAAATGCTACCTCAGGCACATCTTGAGCTTCATCCACAAAAATAGCCGAGAAATCCACTGGTTTAAACCCCTCAAGGTATTTTAACATCTCCGAAAAGAAAACCCCCCTTCCTCCACTAAACACCATATAGTTTTTTCTTGCGGTCTTCAAGTCTTTTAAAAACTCAAGGAATAGCCCTTCATTTATACTCATTCCTGTTATCCTCTCAAAGCCTTTTACCAAAGCATAGCCATCGTAAGTTTTCATTACCTCATGGAAGCTTTCCAAGCCCTTGTTTTGCATAAAGTTGTATATAGAAAGAAGTATATCCCCTGGTCTGTCAGGAAAGTCATATATATCTTCCTCAAAGCTTTTGCTATACCTTGACATAAACTTATTCCAAAAATCCTTATTCTTATCCAAAACTGCAAACCTTTGCTCTTCCCCTTCATCTTCCTCATATTCCTCTTCACCCTTCATCCTCTGATAAGCCAAAGCATGTAGATTAGTAAGCCACACTTTCCCCTTTTTACCATCCACTTCTACCTCTATTTCTGTTATCCCACGCTTTTTACTTCCATATACCACCACAGGAATTCCCTTTTCCTCAAGCCTGTTTATAAAGTTATACCTATCCGCTTTTTGGAAGCTTATCACCATGTATCTACCACCCTGTTCTCCTATATCTTTTAATATCTTGTTAACTATAAAAGTGGTCTTTCCAGCCCCAGCTACTGCACTGATTACCTTAAGCATGGCTTTTCTCCTTAAAAGTTTAGTTCTTCCCCTAAGTCTTCCTCTTCTTCTATTTCAATAGGTCTTTCATTGAGGTCTACTTTATGAAGCACCCCATTTTTCATAGCTACAGCCACATAATAGACACCCTCATTTTTGTATCTTTTGAGATATTCCTGAAGCTCTATATCAGACATATCTAAAGTGAACCACTCAAAGTCCTCTTCCCCTGTGTTTATTACTACTACTTTACCCTTCCGAAGTTCATCTAAGATTTCCGCTAGGTTTCTATCCACAAAGTGCTCCGCTTTTCCACTTGCTATCTCTTCCCTATTGGCTATGTGATACATAAAGGTCTTAAGGTCTGCTTCTATACTTTCCCCATGCCCTTCATATTTAGATTCCAATCCAGTTATAAACTCTTTCGGCACAGCATATACATGCTTTATTGTATTACCATCCTGTTTTGTAGTTTTCTTAATCAATTTTCTCCTTTCCATCTCTTTTATATCCCCCCTTCTATACTTTACATGTGTTTTAACTAACTCTGTAAACTCTGTATAGCTAACCAGAATACTATCTTCTTTTAGCTCATAAGATCTAACTTCTGCGAGGACTTCTTTAATGATAGTTTTTAGTCTTTCTCCCACAAAGTCTTCCTGTATATTCTTTAAACCTTCTGCTATTAGTGAGGCTTGCTCCCCTAAAACATATTTAGCAATACTTTTTACAGGTTCTTTCAACTTCAAAAACCCAGCAGTTCCTGTAATATCCTCCTCCAAATTCTTTAGTTTTGTGTATATGGTTTCTTGCTTAATCCCCCTTTCCCCTTTAGCATAATATACTTTTATCCTGAATTCTCTCTCTGTAGGTTCTACCGCCTCAAGTTCTAACTTTCCTACTATAACACCTTGACCCGACTCACACTTTTGCAAGGGACAATATCTACTTAACAAGCCTGATGAGCAGTAGCTAAAAATTCTCTCACTTCTTCCTATATTTATTCCAAAAGCACGACTATAATTCTTTAGTATCTTGCTGCTTGGAAAAAGAGCTAACAGGATTATCAGTTCTTCTTTTGTTAAAGGGTAATCCATATTTCTTTCTTGAATAAATGCTTCTACACAAGCTGGCTTATAGTTACTCCGTTCTATCTCCCTCTGAAAAGATTTCAAATAAAATCTTACTGCAGGAATTTCTACAGGTTTTGCACCTTTCACCAAAACTTCATCTATATCCCCTTGCCCTTTCCATATCCATTCATAGGTAGCAACAAAACCAAATTTTTCCACTACCTCTACTCCATAATTTTCCCCAGCCTTATCTTTATCATAAGCAACTGCTATCCTGAATTCCTCTATATCTTCTCTTAGCTTAAGTTTTCCCCCGCTCTCTATAAAGAACATACCCATCAAAGCTCCATCCCATCCACTTCTTGCTTGCACTATAGAATAGGGATAGTAAAAATGCACTACCAAAGCATCAATTACCCCCTCTGTTAAAATAATGCTTTTATTCCCTCCATCTCCCAGTGTCATCCTTAAAGCAATGCCCTCAAGAGATATATTCTCATGCTTTAGATCTTCCTCTGTTATTACTTTCCATCTCACATAAAAGCCTGTTATCTCTTCCCTGTTTTTCACAGGCACTAAGATAAACTCCCTAGGGTTTTGTGAAAATCTTCTGTATAACCTGTCATAAGCTTCCTGATAGCCAAACTCTGTAAGCTTTCCTCTTATGTATTTCAAGTCCTCTTCAAGGCTTTCTTTCAGTAAAACCATCACCCCATACTCACACATAAACTCCGCTAAATCGTCGCTTATGGTGTATCCCTTTATCCTCTCAAAGGCTATCTTTATCTTTTCTGGGCTTGAACCAAAGAAGCTTACTCCACCATCCTCTGTAAAACCATTTATCAACTCTTGTATTTCTCTATCTTCTACCCTAAGCACGCTTAACACTCTTCTCACATAGTAAGGGAAAGTAACTTTCTTGCCTTCATTCCACAGAACTACCTTACCACTTCTGGATACACTTGCTGTGTAGTCCTCACTTAACCTACTAGGATCATCTACACTGACATTCTGCAATCTTGCTATTTCTTTACCATTTGAAGACCACTTAACCTTGAGACCATGTTTGGCTAGCCTTTCCAAAACCTCTTGCAAAATCTCTTGTCTTGTGCTACCATTATACATGGTTGACCTCCTTTTGTTTTTTTATTTCATACTCAAAAGGCACATCCCTAAGCAAAAACTTCTCCACAGCCCTTTTTCCTTCTTGAAGCACCCTGTGGGTATCATCCTCTTTTGTATTACACGTTAAGAAGTGAACTTCATCGTGGATATAAAGGACAGGAATAACCTTTAAGCCCAGAGACCTTGCAGTTGTATATACAATCAGTGAGAATAGTTTTAAGACCTCAGCCCCGCTTGCTTGGATAGGATAGTTTAAAACCTCGTTCCTTGTTTTGGCTTTGATAAGCCTACCACCAAGTGTTATAACAGTCCCGTCTTCTTTAACTATGAGATGCCATTTTCTAAGTTCAGGATAGCTTTGGTAAAAGCCTTCTAAAAGGTTTTTGCCATCTAACTGTTTACCTGTATTATTATACACAGTCTCCTGTAAGCTTTCAGGAGTTATTCCATATAGGGATGCAAAGTTAACAGCCTTGCCTATTTGCCTTTCCTCTTTGCTTATATCCTCTTTTCCAAAAATCTTCTGTGAGGTTATAGTATGCAGGTCTTCGCCTTCTTGCAGTGCCTTAACAAGTTCAGACTTTACTTCTATGCCTAAGTTCTTAAAGAGTTGCTTAACATATTGCCCCGCAAGCCTCAGCTCTATAGTGGCAAAATCCATTTTCACACAGTCCTTGTTTATATACTCCCTTAACTTGCTATCTCTTGGCACTTGCTGAAGATTAGGCTCCGCATAAGCCATCCTTCCAGTCGGTGCCCCTATTTGCCTCACCTCAGGTCTTTTTTTGCCCTCAGCTACCTCTATTAAAGCCTTAGCAAGCCCTAACTCCTTTTCTAACTTGGTTATCTTCTCCCTCAGTTCTAATACCTCTTTGCTCTTTTCCTTCTCTTCCTCAGTCTGTTTTCTCTTATCCAGTGTTCTCACTCCCAGCATAGCTTGAAGCTTTTTCACTTGCCCTGCCTCCACTCTAAACCTTTCCTTAAACTCCATTCTGAGCCTAATCAATTGCTTTTCCATTTCCTCTTTATAAGCCCTTATCAAGTCTGCCTCTAATTGCACTCCATAAAACTCCGATATAGCCAGTAGGTTCACAAACTTCATTTCTATAGCTACACTAATAGGAAGCTTCATTCCAGCATAGCTCTTTAGATTTGCAAAAGCCTTCCAATCCCTTTTAACTTCCTCTGTGTAAGCTTTGAATAAGTCCCTTTGCTTTAGAAACACTTGATAGGTTAGTGTCAAGTCTTTTTTGTTGTAGTCTATAAGCTCCTGCGAAGCTTCCTTTAAGTCTAAAGCCCTTTCTCTCAATTCCTCTTTTTCCTCAAAGCCCTTGCCCAGATATATCTCTATCAAGTTCTTTAGTGAATAACCCCTATTCTCCCATCCACTCTTTTGCTTTAAGACCATTTGCCCTATCATAGTGTCCCAAACATGCCCCGCTATCCAAACCTCTTTTCCAATAGCCTTCATAAGCATCGACAGGTCTGACCTAATGTTATGCCCTACCACAAGTAAGTCTTTTTCACTTTCCAACCTATCCGCTAAAGCCCTATAGTCCTCTTCTTTAGTCAATGCTTGAAAAGACCCCTCTTCAAGAATTCCCATTAGCAAAAGCTTCTCTTGTCTATTCCATTCCCCATCAAGCACAAGCACTCTCATAGCTCTTCCTCCTCATACTCTTCTTTTAGAGGATTGTGTGGTGCGAAGCTTTCACAATACCTGACAGTCTTTTCAGGCACTCCACATATCCTTTTTACCTTTATAGCCCTCCGAGTTTCTTGACCTTTTCTGGGTCCGCTTTGATAAACTATGTTGGAAAAGACAGCCCCAAAGGTTTGTCCGATAACTTTTATAAATTCCTTTTCTGTGAAAACATTTTGCGTCAAAGACCACTTGTAGATATTACCCAAAACTCTTTGAAAAACCTCTCTTAAAATATCTAAGCCTTCTGCTGAGTTTAGGTCTAATCTTCTCATATAACCCACATTGAAAACTGTGTGAATAATCTTTCCTGCCACTTCCAACCATCTGCCTTCCTTGAAAGCATTCAAAAAGCCCTCATGATTTGCCAAAACACCAAACACTATCTTTATTAGGTCTTGCTGTGTTGGACCCTTTCTTCTATCTTTCCAAGATGGGATATAGCCTAAGGGCTCAATAACTTCCCTTAATAGAAGCTCCTTCCCAAACTCTGTTTTTATAAACTCCGAAAAGGCTTTCTTAAGAACCGCCTTGTCTTTCCATCGGAACTTTTCCACACCATCCTTCATTGTAAATATCTGGATAGCTCCTTTAGGTATGTCCCTCTCAAAAGCTTTTCTCATGTAGTAGGTAGGAATGGCAAAGCCTTTATAGGCTTTCTTGGGCTTAACATTACAGTTCTGACTCTGTTTTGTGAAGTCTGGTTTAGTCTTGCCTTGTTTTACCATAGGCATACTCCTCCTTGTTGTGTTATATAAGTATGGCATGTATTAAATGTATATCTATCTTTTTAGTTGTCAAGTGGTTATGTGTTTTGTATTCATGAAACGAATGACTTGCTTTTATTCATGCTGTATCAAAGATACCCCTGCCCCTGTTTTCTCTAGTCTATTTTTGTGTTATGCTAATACTATGGAAAAGCGGAAAAGTGCATCCGAAAGAGAACTTCAGGAACA
>JAXSOH010000019.1:14383-23181 GCA_037925805.1 Aquificaceae bacterium | reverse complement strand
TGGCTTCACCTTCTACTTTGAAAAGAGACATAACAGACAAGATGAAAATATACGAAAGGTATGGAGTAAAAGAGTATTGGATTGTGTTTTCTTCAGAAAAGACCATTGTGGTTTACCAGCTAACAGAAAATGGCTATGAGCTTTTCTCTTCCGCTATAGAAAAAGGAAAAGTCCGTTCAAAAATCCTTGAGGGCTTTGAGATTAATCTGGAAGAGGTCTTTGGAGGTCTGTGATGCAGGTCAAAACAAAGCTAACTGCAGAGGAGTTTTTTAGGATATATCCAGAAGAGTCAAGAATTGAACTTATTGACGGAGAGGTCTACGAAATGCCTGCACCAAATGTCAACCATCAAAGGGTGCTTTTTTACCTTTCAAGGTCTATACACGAACATCTGTCCGCTTCAAAGGTTAAAGGTGAGGTATTTATCGCTCCAGTAGATGTGGTCTTTTCTGAAGAGATAGTCCTTCAACCAGACATAGTTTACGTGTCAGACCTTTCAAAGGTAAAGGACAGAATATACGGTGTTCCAGACCTTGTGGTGGAAGTGGCTTCACCCTCTACTTTGAAAAGAGACATAACAGACAAGATGGAAATATACGAAAGGTATGGAGTGAAAGAGTATTGGGTTGTGTTTTCTTCAGAAAAGACCATTGTGGTTTACCAGCTAACAGAGAATGGCTATGAGCTTTTCTCCTCTGCTATAGAAAAGGGAAAAGTCCGTTCAAAGGTTCTTGAGGGTTTTGAGATTAATTTGGAAGAGGTCTTTGGAGGTTTGTGATGCAGGTTAAAACAAAACTGACCGCAGAGGAGTTTTTCAAACTATACCCACAAGGCTCAAGGCTTGAACTTATTAACGGGGAGGTTTACGAGATGCCTGGACAATGTGTAAACCATCAAAGAGTGGTAGGCAATTTATACTTTAAACTTAGAAGTTTTCTGAAAGAGGGAATGGGTGAGGTTCTTTTATCACCTGTGGATGTGGTTTTTGACCAAGAAAACGTGCTACAGCCTGACCTTGTTTACGCGTCTGACCCTTCAAAGGTAGAGGACAAGGTCTACGGTGTGCCTGAGCTTGTGGTGGAGGTTATATCTCCTCAAACTTTGGTAAGGGACTTTGTGGAAAAGCGGAAGTTATATGAGAGGTTTAAGGTTAAAGAATACTGGCTTATATTTCCCTTAGAAAAAACCATGTTCGTCTACGAACTTACAGAAAATGGCTATGAGCTTTACTCCTACGCCACAGAGAAAGGAAAGGTTAAGTCAAAAGTCCTTGAAGGTTTTGAGTTGGAAGTGGAAGAGGTCTTTAAGGAGCTAAAATCTTTACCAACTCCTTAACCATGAGCTCGCTTGCCTGCAGTTTGTTGCTTGCCTTTAAGTCTATCGCTTTTCCCTCTTTGAATAAGATTATCCCTTCGTACTGCTCTGAACCCATGCTCTCTAAGGGATTTGCTACTATAACATCAAGGTTTTTATCTTGCAGTTTCTTAAGGGCGTTTTCTTGGAGTTTTTGCCTCTCTTCCAGAGCAAAGCCTACAAGCACATAGTCTTTCTTTAACCTTCCGAGCTCTGCGAGTATGTCTGGGTTTTTAACCAATTCCAAAGTAAGCCTTTCTTGTTTTTTTAGTTTTCCTTCGTAGGTTTCAAGAGGTCTGTAGTCCGCTACCGCAGAATTCATAACAATAATGTCCGCCCAGTCTTTCAGGTCCATTACTTTTTCATACATTTCCCTGGTGGATAAAACCCTTACAATTTCCACTTCCGGTGGCTCTTCCGCAGTAGTAAAACCTGCTATAACCTTTACCTGTGCACCATACCATCTAAAAACTCTTGCAAGAGAAAAACCCATAAGACCGCTGGAAAGGTTGGATATGAACCTCACACTGTCTATAAACTCTCTGGTAGCACCCGCGGTTATTAGCACCCTTTTGCCTTCAAGGGGCTTAGGTCTTAGGGCATACTCTATCCAATCAAGGAGCCTTTGTATGGACGCAAGCCTTCCTTGTCCTTCCTCTTGACAGATAAGCCTTCCTTCCTCTGGCTCAACAAGTATCACTCCTCTCTCCCTTAGCCTCTTTATGTTCTCCTGCACCGCTGGATTTTTATACATCTCCACATTCCCAGCAGGAGCAAGCAGGAGTTTTCCCTTATGAGAAAGGGCACAGGTGGTAAGTAAGTTGTCTCCTATGCCTAAGGCAATTTTTGAAAGGGTGTTTATACTGCATGGAGCTATCACAAAAAGGTCAGACCATCTTGGTAGGTTTATGTGTAAAAGAGGGTCATCTTCCCAGTCTACATAAGCCTTGTTTCCAGAAAGAGCCTCAAAGGTAAGCCTGCTTATGAACCTCTCAGAAAAAGGAGACATAACAACCTTAACCTCATGCCCTGACTTTATGAGCTCCCTTACAAGCTCACAAGCCTTATATATGGCTATGCTTGAGCTAACGCCAAGAAGTATCTTAGCCATCCTTTAAAGCCCAGTATAAAACCGCCATCCTTACGTATAGCCCCTTTTCCACCTGCTTTAGAACCAAGGACTTGTCCAGATAAACCACCTCCGCATCCACATCCACGTAGAGGTTTACAGGTCCTGGGTGCATAAAGTAGCCCTTTAGCCTTTTGTATCTCTCCTTGGTTAGACCAAACTGGAGAAAGTAGCTTTCTTTACTTGGAATGTAGCTTTCTGTAAACCTTTCTTCTTGTAGTCTTAGCCATATGCATAAGTCCGCCCACTCAATAGCCTCGTCCACACTATCAAAAACCTGCTCCACTCCAAAGGGAGAAAGGTCTGAAGGAATAAGAGTCCTGGGTCCACAAACTCCAACCTTAGCACCGTAAAGACCAAAAAGGTATGCACCAGAACGGAAAACTCTGCTGTGGAGTATGTCTCCGATGTATAACACCTTTAGGTTTTCCAAAGAGCCAAAAACCTCTATGGCGGTAAAGAGGTCAATTAGCCCTTGTGTAGGATGCTGATGCGTCCCATCACCTGCATTTATGAGGCTTATTTCCTCCCCCTTGTAGCCTTCGTAGGGAAAGAGGAGAAAGGGAACTCTAAGCACCAAGGCTCTAAAGCCAAGAGCTTGAAGAGTTTTTATGGTATCTCTTAGACTTTCTCCCTTTTCTATTGAGCTTTCTCCCCTGCCTGCGTAATAGGTTCTAAGCCCCAAAAGCCTACAAGCCTTCTCAAAGGATAAGCGAGTCCTTGTAGAGCTTTCAAGAAAAAACAAAGCAACATCACCTTCAAGATTTTCTCTTTCTCCGTCCCTAAACCTTTTTGAGAAATGCCTCAAAAGGTCTATATCCTCTTTGCTGAGGTCCCTCACAGATATTAGATGTTTTGGCATTTCAGGAATATAATTTTAACATGGACAGAAAAGAAGAAATAATAGAGCTTATACCACAGGGATACAGGAGCGTAAAGGCTCTTGCCCAGCACTTTGGCGTATCCCTTATGACCATCTACAGGGATGTGAGGGAGCTTGAGAAGGAGGGCAGGATTGTAAGAAAACATGGAGAACTGCTCCTAAGAGAGGAGGCAGGAGAGGTCATAGAAGAAACCGTCCCATCCTGTGCCTATTGCACCAAACCAATAGAAAAGAGGCTTGAGTTTACATACAGAATGAAAAGAGGTAAGTTCGTAAGGGCTTGCTGTGCTCACTGTGGGCTTTTGTTATACAAAAATCTGAAAGAGGAGGATATTGAGTCCTGTATGACTTGGGACTTCATAAATTGCAGACCTTTAAGCTGTTTTTCTGCGTGGTATGTAATAGGCTCTTCCGCCATGCCATGTTGTTCCCCCTCTGCTATAGCCTTTGCCAGCAAGGAAGATGCAGAAAGGTTTGCCAAGGGCTTTGGAGGAATAGTGGCGAGTTTTGATGAGGCGGTGGAGGGCATTGAAAAGCTCATGAAAAGAGGAACTCCAGTAAAATTGAAAATCTAAGGAGTGTGCTATGGAAAAGGTAAGGATATTTGTAGATGGTGTGGAGTATGAGGTTGACAAGAAAAAGCCCTTGCTTCAAAGCCTGCTTGACCTTGGTATAAGCATTCCATACTTTTGCTACCATCCTCGCCTGAGGATAATCGGTGCCTGTAGAATGTGCATAGTCTACAACGAAAAGACTGGAAGGCTCATGACCTCATGCAATGTCTACCCAGAGGAGGGTATGTCCATATCCGTCCAGCATCCTTTGGTAAAAGAAAACCAAAAATACCTTCTTCAAGCCTTTATGACAAGACATCCCCTTGACTGTCCCATATGCGACAAGGCAGGAGAGTGCGACCTGCAGAACTATGGAGCTCTCTTTGGACCCCAGAAACAAATCGTGCCAGTCTCCGCCCTTGAAAAGGAGAGACATCAGCTTGACTGGGAAAGCGACTTTTTAGAGTATTACTCCAATAGGTGCGTGGTATGTTATAGATGCACAAGGGTTTGCGACGAGGTGGTAGGAGCTCACGCCCTTTATGTGGAAGAGAGAGGCTTTCAAGCAAACATAGCACCCACTGTTAGACCTATGGATACCTCTTCCTGTGAGATGTGTGGTCTTTGTGTGTATGTTTGTCCAGTGGGTGCTATTATCTCCAAACCCTTTAAGTATTGGACAAGAAGCTGGCTCTTGAAAAGGGAAAAAACCACATGCGGTTTGTGTCCTGTAGGCTGTGAGATACAGATAGAGTATGGCGTTGGAGACTGGAGGTCAAAGGAAAAGGTGTATAGAACCAAGCCCACTGACGAGCTAAATATATGTGCCAAGGCTTTCTTTGGCTACGATGTGCTAAACCATGAGAGGCTTACCTCCCCCAAAATGTATAGCAGAGAAGAGACAGGCGGTAATATAGCAAACTTCCTCTCCATGTTGCTTAAGGGAAAGCATGAAGAGACCTTACTTGTCCTATCCCCTTATATGACAAACGAAGACTACGACTTAATAGCTCAGATAGTAAAAAGAACTGGCGTAATGGTAAGCTCAACCCTAAGTCTTGACCTAAAAGCCTTCCTTGAAAGCTATGGAGAATATCAGCCAATAGGCATAGAAGATATAAAGAAGGCGGACTTTTATGTTTTCATAGGTGAAGACATAACCTCAACCTCACCGGTGCTATCCTATTACACCAAAGGCAAGGTATACCGTATAGGCAAAGGCACAAGAGACCAAAAGCTGAACCCCATTGAAATTCAAAAGGAAGACCTGCAAAACCTTGAAGGTAAGGGCGTGATAGTTTTCAATGCCATAGGCATGAAACCACAAGAGGCAAGAGAGTGGGGTGCGTATCTCAAAGACCTTTGCAAAGAAAAGGGCTTTAGGCTTATGCTTTTATACGATGGGAACTTTCTTGGATTCTTGAAACACATCCCATTGAGTTGGCTTTCGGACCTTCATGAAGCTCTCCAAAGGGTAAGGAACCTTGTCATCTTTGGCGAAGACCTAACGGACTATATGAAAATGGAGGAGCTTGAGAAAGTATTTGAAGGTTTTGAGCATCTTGTAGTCTTTTCTCCCTTTGAGGATGGTCTTGCTCAATACGCTCAGATAAAAATACCCATGAGCTTAATGGGTGAGATAGATGGCACTCTTACCACTTTAATGGGAGAGAAAAAGACACTCAAGTTCCTACCAAAAGCCTTCAACCACACGGAGTTTTTAAGGAGTTTGCTTGAGTATCTACCTCAAGGAGAAAAGGAGCCAGTGGTCCTAAAAGGCGAGCCAAAAGACTTCAAGAGAGAACTGCATCTGTATAGAAGCAATTGGATAACAAGAAGTAGCGAAAACCTCACAAGGCTTTATGAGAAAAACACTGCGGTGATGGAGATAGTGAAGAGCTTGGGTAGGTAATAGTCTGAACTCTTTCCCTAAGAAGGTCATATACAACTTGCAGTTTAAGTTAAAATGTGCTATTCTAAGAGAAAAGTAAAGTAAAAGCATTCTATATGAACGGTAGAGCGGATGGAGAACTATAATGCCATAGAGCCTACAGAGGAAGATATAAAAAAATTGCTTGACTGTTATTTATCATTCCTGAACTTGAATACTTTCAACACATTTCGTATATCCAACCAAAAAGGTAGAGTTTTTCATATCTCACAGGAAGTGTTTAAAAGTGTTATAGAAGAGCTGGATGAACATGGGAAAGCTGATTTGCTTAAGATAATAGGCAGTATTTCAGGCAAGCAGATAAAGACTGCTCTGAAAGAATTTATACGGGTAAATCTTATTGATGAAAACAATCCGACATTAGAGAGAAAATTTGGTCTTGCTTTTGCACCATTTAATGTAGAAGACAGTGAGGATAGTGTTATAGCCTTTTTTTACAAACTGGAATTTGATGAATATAAAGATGCTCTGCTTGTTGGAGAACCTGTGGTAAATAATTACATTGAAGAAGAGATAAAGAAATATAAAGGTGAAGAATACTCAATTAAAAAGTTCTTAAAAAAGTCAAATGATATGCTTGAAGTGCTGGATATTATGCTTAATATTTTTGAGATTTTAGGTATAATACAGCTTACACCATCTACTAATTTGACTATTAAACTTGTTTTTTCTTCGTCATCTGTTTTAAAGCTAACCAAGCTGATAAAAGGTAGCCAATCTACTACCGATAAGGACCTGTCAGGAAGCATATTCGTATTCTGGTATACAGATGATGTGTTTACACAAAGGCTTAGAAAAGACCTCGAAAGAATAAAAGATAGCTTGGGGCAGAAGGAAATAGAAGAGAAGTTAAAAAAGCTATGGCAAAAACAAGTGCCTGCTATGGCAGATATGGATACATTCAGAGAGTATCAGTTAAGTTTTCTTGAACACGAGCTTACTGAATCTCAAAAGAAGGCATACAGAAGAATACTTGCACAAGATATTACAGCCATTGAGGGACCTCCTGGCACTGGCAAAACACAACTTATAGCTACTTATTGTATGGATATGCTAATACATGGTAAAAACGTTATACTAACAAGCACAAACAACAAGGCAGTTGATAATATAGTCAATAAGTTAGAAAAATTTGATGAATATATGTCAAACAAACTCTTAACTGGTAGGTATTTAAAAGGATATATGAAATATACATCTGGAAGTGTGCTTGCAGAATACATAGAAAAGGAAATTTTATCTGCACAACATACTCAAGAGGAGGTAAAACAAAACATAAAAATTCTTGAAGAGCAAATCGCAAAACTAAAGGGCATTATTTACAACATAAATAGACTCACCTCGCTAAAGGAATTTATAGAAAAGATTATCAATGATATGGCATTAACGAGAGAGAATATAAACCTTTTGAGCAAAGAGCTGTTCTTATCCACAAACAAGGCTGACATTTTTAACAAGGATAATCTTCTTACCTTTTCTAAGCTATTTCTTAGGCTCAATAGATACTATGCATATTTGCCAGTAATATCCTTCTTTATAAAAAGGTCTTTCTTCTCCTATGCATCAGAAAAGGGAATAAAAGTATTAGGTCAAAGTGATGCTAAATATCTTTCCTGTAGGGATATTTATACAAGAAATATGAAAATTTACGAACGGCTTAATGAATTTTTAGAGTTTAAAGATAAACTTGAGGACCAAGAACAAGAAAAGGCAAAAATAACTTCTGAAATGGAAATACTCAATGCGGAGATAAATAAGTTATGTGTAGAGCTTGGGTTATCAGAGGATGAGTGTCTGAAAGAGGCAAAGAAACTTCTGTTAATAAGAACAAAGGAGTTAAATTATTGGAAATTGCAAGCTGACAAAGAATTTAAGGAGAAATTAATGAACGCTATAACAGAGATAGAAAAAGAAAGGCTATGGTCATACACAGACCAGATTCTTAAGATAAGTCCTATTATAGCTGTTACTGCCCTATCCTCTCCAAAGGTTGCACCGCCAAAGGTGGATTTGTTTGATACCGCAATTGTGGATGAAGGTGGTCAGACGCTTTTTGTTTACACCCTTCCTGTTTATCTGCGCGCAAAAAAGTTCGTAATAGTGGGAGACAAACACCAGCTTGGTCCTGTAATATCTTATGGTGGCAATAAAATTGACAAAATTTGTAGTGGTTTACCTACTCATCTGCATTTTACCAAATCTGCTACAGATACAGTAGAATACATAGACGATACAAAAGACGAAGAAAGAAGACTTAGAGAGCATTTTAGGTGTCATAGGGACATTATAGAATTTTGTGATGTATTGTGCGAATATAATTTGGATATTAAAACAAGAACTGAGACTTATGGGTTTATTGAAAGCCTACCAGAGGAACTAAAGCACTTTTTTGAAAAGGCTGTTACATTTGTAAATATTGAAGGAAATGAAGAAAAAGATACTTTTGGAAGCAAGAAAAATAGGAAAGAAGCAGAATTTATCGTTAGCTTATTAAGAAAACTTAAAGATTACATACCAGCATCTGACTTAGGTATCATAACTCCTTACAGAGCTCAAAGTGAATATATAAGAACTATGCTAAGGGATTTTAATAATAAACCTCAAGTTGGAACAGTTCATGTTCTTCAAGGAGATGAACGAGATATAGTTATCATTAGTGCTGTTTGCACTAGCGGAAAAACTCTTAAAACAAGCAGACTTCTAAACAACAAAAACCTCATTAACGTAGCGGTATCAAGAGCAAGAAAACATCTTATACTTGTTGGTAAGAGAAACGCTTTTGAAGAAATAAGAAGGGAAGACTCTCCAATAGCTATGCTATATAGATATGTGTTGGATAGAGGTAAGTTAATAGATTAAGGGAGTGTTTCATCCATTGTGTAAAAATAAAGTAAGGAGGCATTAACATGAAACAACCGAACAAGGAGA
>JAXSOH010000019.1:0-14373 GCA_037925805.1 Aquificaceae bacterium | reverse complement strand
TACCGCAGGGAGTTCAGTGAGCTACTCAAAGACCTCATGCCTCAAGCCATCGTATGGTGTTAGGAGTTGAATGGGCAAGAGGATATAGTCTCAGCTAATAATTCTTTTTGAGGGTATGTTATGAAGTATGGCAGAATTTACACAAATTTTGAAATAGTCCCTCGTTTGCATGCTTTAAATAGAAGTTTTTAACTTCTCATCAGCGTCCAAAATGTTTATCCTTTATATTTTCCCAGGTTTTAATGTGTTCCTTTACGCTTTCTTTGAACGGATTAACATACTGCTGTTGTTGGCTATTCTGTGATTGAGGTTGAGACTGGGTTTGTGCCTGTTTTTCAGATTGAGATTGTGGTTGTGGTTGAGAAAGTGGCTTTACCTTGGATTCTTGTGACGCAGGCAAAGCACCATATTCATAAGCACCCATATCCACGATGTCGTTCAATATCCTTTGGTTTCCATCCTTATCTGTGCTTGGAATTATGGGGACAGTATTACATCCCTTATTTATAGCTGGTGAACTTGCCAGAAGACGAAGGTTTCCTTTTTGTGTATCTGCAAACATAGGGTCTGCTTGTATGTTACCAAAGCTATCTGAAGTAGAACAACCTGCAGGTATACCCTTATTGTAGGAGTTAAGTGAATAAACATAAATCTTTTGATGATGAGGTTTGGAAAAGTCTATAGGAGGAGTAGATGGAGTAAAAAGGTTGTAAGCAATTGTAACAGAGGAATTTGATGTATTTTGTACATATATTTCATGACCATCATTATTAGATGTATTATTCGAGAATATATTGTTGTAGAAGTTTATTGATATCGTGCGATCAGTGGCAGAAATAGAATTTGTGTATATGTAAATACCTCCGCCATGATTGATAGCTTTGTTGCTCTCAAAAGTATTGTTTGCAAAATTTATTATAACGCCTTTAGTATAAGCATAAACATAAACACCACCCCCGCTATTATTGGAGTTGTTGTTATTAAACACATTGTTTATTAAGGTCGTTATACCATATTCTGATTTAACGTAAGCACCACCGCCAGCACTTCCTCTGTTATTGCTAAAAATATTGCTTTCTAATGTTATTGAATGATGAACAGTTTCTACATAAACTCCTCCTCCTGTATTAGATATATTTCCTTTAACTGTATTTTTTACGAGATTGACAGAACCACTGTAAGAATATATATATGCACCACCTCCTATCCCACCAGCACTATTATCAGTAATAGTATTGCCTGTTAAAGTTATAGGTCCAGATGAAGATACTACCTTTAAACCCCCACCACCTTCATCGGAATATGTAGTATTACTATTATTATTGTTAAACAAGTTGTCTACCAAATTTATAGCACCAGATGAAGTCTCTACATAAGCACCACCCCCTTGACGTGCTGCATTACCACTAAAATCGTTATTTTTAAAGTTTATAGGACCAGAGCCAGTATATACATATACACCACCATTTGTATTATTGTTAAATGCATTATTTTGGAAGTTTACAGAACCAGAAAAAGTATGCACATACGCAGCTCTACCATCTTTATTATTTCTAAAAGTATTATTTGTAATACTTATATTGCTCTCTTTAGTGGAAATATGGATTGCTTCATTACTTGCATTTTGAAAAATTATACCTTGTATGCTTATGTCTCCATTCCTGTCACTGCTACAAGGTTTCGTGTCTATATACACTATACGATTAGCTTGTGCTGGTTGAATTATTACATTACCCTCTGCCCTTATGGTTAACTTTTTCCCACACTCTGATAATCTGTTAGCAAGGTTGTATATAAGAACGTTATTTATGGTATATGTTCCAGCCTGTATGCATATAACATCATCTTGACCATTATGAGATGCAATGTCAACGACTTTCTCAAGCTCACTTGCAGTGCTAACTCTTATGGTGCATCCTTGAGCTTGTGCTACTTGTGTGGCTTTTGCACTTTCTACTCCTGAAAATCCTCCATGGCTTGCGATAAAACCTAAGGTAAGTAAAAATACAAACTGCCTCTTCATTGTAAACCCCCTCAGCAGTTTCTGTTGTTATATTATAGCACTCCTAAATTAAACTTCAATCCCACCCTCTACTCCACCCTCAACGCCCGCTCTCTAAAAGCCTTCCTTTTACGAACTCCAAAACTCTCTCCTTTATACCCTCTGCATCTATGCCTACAAGGTTTCTCAGTAGGTTTTGGTTTCCATGCTCCACAAAGAGGTCAGGAATGCCTATGTTAAGGACTCTTTTAGTGTAGCCCCTCTTTGCCAGCCACTCAAGCACTACTGAGGCAAAGCCACCAATAAGCACGTTATCTTCTAACGTCACAAAAAGGTCATATCTGCTGGCCAAATCTTCCAGAAGCTCCTCTTTACATAATCAGTTGGATAACAAGAAGAAGCGAAAACCTCACAAGGCTCTATGAGAAAAACACTGCGGTTATGGAGGTACTTAGATTGGGAAGCTAATAAGATTCCTCATAGCCTGTTTTCTATGTGTAGCTCTTGCGTTTTTGGTTTATCTTCTTCTTTTTTAGAAGCATATATTAAAACCTATGGTGGATGAATTAGAGGGATTTATAGAATACTTTGGGCTTAAACAGGACTTTGAGAGTTTTCTACTCGAGAAGCATATTGATAATTCAAAAGAGGCAATTGTCAAATTCTTGCAAGATAGGAACCTTCTTGAGGCTTACGAGAGATGGGTTGCTGAAAGTGACAGAATAAACCTTGTAGAAAGATATATAAACCTTGAAGACTGGGAGGTAAAGGAAAACAGCAATATGACTTATTCCCTTCAGGGGCTAAATTTCTACATAACTTCTCAAGTTAGCAGAACCTATTGGCTTGAAAAGATTTATCCAAAAAAGATAAAGGAAGCACATCTGAGGGGGGATTTACACATACATGACCTTCAGGTTCTAAGCGTCTATTGTGTCGGATGGGATCTATGGAGCCTATTGCTAAATGGATTTAGAGGTGTTCCCGGGAAGATAGAAAGTAGACCTCCAAAACACTTTACTTCAGCCCTTGGTCAGGTTGTCAACTTTCTCTACACTCTTCAGGGCGAGTCTGCTGGTGCTCAAGCTTTTTCTAACTTCGACACCCTCCTTGCACCCTTTATAAGATATGATAAACTCAGCTACGAGCAGGTAAAACAGGCGATTCAAGAGTTTGTATACAATCTGAACGTTCCTACAAGGACCGGCTTTCAGGCACACTTTACAAATTTAACCTTTGACCTAAAAGTCTCTCCTGTATACAGAGACCAAGCTGTTCTTATAGGTGGTGGGCTTAAGGAAGCTGTATATGGAGAGTTTCAGGAAGAGGTTGATATGCTAAACAGAGCCTTTTTTGAGGTTATGCTAGAAGGGGATGCCAAGGGGAGAGTCTTTACCTTCCCGATACCCACATACAGCATAACTAAGGATTTTGAATGGGAAAACCCACTTTACGACGGCCTATGGAGTATGAGTGCAAAGTATGGTATTCCTTACTTTGCAAACTTTGTAAATTCTGACATGAAGCCCGAGGACGTAAGAAGCATGTGTTGTAGGCTCAGACTTGACCTCAGCAAGCTTGAAAGAAAGGGAGGCAGCTTTTTTGGAGCAAACCCACTCACAGGATCCATAGGTGTTGTAACTATCAACATGCCAAGGATAGGCTATCTCTCAAAATCCGAGAAGGAGTTTTTCCAAAGGCTTTCTGATCTCATGGACATTGCCATGGAGAGCCTCGAAATAAAGAGAGAAGTGCTTGAAGACCTCACAGAAAGGGGACTCTATCCTTATTCAAGGTTCTATTTGAGAGATATAAAGTCAAGGTTTGGCGAATACTGGAAAAATCATTTTTCTACCATAGGGCTTGTGGGTATGAACGAAGCATGTCTCAACTTTCTCGGTGTTTCCATAGTGGACCCTGAGGGAAGGGCTTTTGCCATAAGGGTTCTTGACTTTATGAGGGATAGGCTCCTTGAGTTTCAGAAAAGGACGGGCAATAACTACAACCTTGAGGCAACACCTGCAGAGTCAACTGCATACAGGCTTGCAAAGCTTGATAAGAGGCTTTATCCTGATATTTTGGTAGCTAACGAAGACAACTACAAAAAGGGTGCAGAGCCCTTTTATACAAACTCCACACAGTTACCCGTTGATTACACCGACGACCCTTTCTCGGTGCTTGAACATCAGGAGGATCTTCAAATAAGATACACAGGCGGGACGGTGATACATTTCTTCGTTGGAGAAAGAATAGAGGATACAAAGGCTCTAAAGAGCTTTGTAAGGAAGGTGTGTGAAAAATATAAGATACCCTACTTTACCATAACACCCACCTTTAGCGTATGCCCAAACCATGGATATATTTCTGGGGAACATGAAAACTGTCCCTACTGCGGTTCAAGAACAGAGGTTTATTCAAGGGTTGTGGGCTACCTTAGGCCCGTCCACCAGTGGAACGAGGGTAAAAGGGAAGAGTTTAGAATGAGAAAAACCTTCAAGAGGGAGCTTATAAGATGAAAGACTTGGCTGACGTATCTCTTGGTTATGAACATCCGCTTTGCCTTTTCAAGGTCGGTGGTTTTCAGAAGTTTACCCTTATAGACTTTCCATGCAAACCTGCTTGCATAGTCTTCACGCAGGGTTGTAACTTCAGATGCGGATACTGCTACAACATAGAACTTGTGTTGCCAGATAGGTTTGGTCCTGTCATTCCCATAGAGGAGTTATTTTCTTTTCTTAAGGAAAGGGAAAACCTTCTTGAAGGTATAGTCATAACTGGTGGTGAGCCAACCGTCCAAAAGGGTCTCGAGGATTTTGTGGAAAGGGTTAGAGATATGGGCTACGCTATAAAGTTAGATACCAACGGAAGCCTGCCACATATTTTGAGAAGGCTTCTGAAAAGAGGACTCGTGGATTACATCGCTATGGACGTAAAAGCACCCCTTGAAAAATATGAAGAAGTCTGCGGTGTTAAGGTTGATGTGAGCAGGATAGTGGAGAGCATAGATCTTATAAAATCTTCTGGAGTGGATTACGAATTCAGAACCACCGTTGTAAGGGAACAGCTCAGCAGAGAGGACATAATGAAGATAGCAGAACTATTGAAAGGTTCAAAAAGGTATTACCTGCAGAGGTTCATACCGGGTAAGACTCTTGACCCTTCCTTCTCCCAGAAAACTACTTACTTAGATGAGGAGTTCTCCAGCATGGTAGATAACATAAAAGAATACTTTCAAGAATGTTCCTTTAGATAACCACTCTACCTTTTACGAATTCTATTACCTTCTCCTTTATACCCTCTGCATCTATGCCTACAAGGTTTCTCAGTAGGTTTTGGTTTCCATGCTCCACAAAGAGGTCAGGAATGCCTATGTTAAGGACTCTTTTAGTGTAGCCCCTCTTTGCCAGCCACTCAAGCACTCCAGAGCCAAAGCCTCCCATGAGGACATTGTCTTCCACCGTCACGAATAGCTCATACTTAGAAGAAAGCTCCCCCAAAAGCTCCTCATCCATAGGCTTTACAAACCTTGCATTTACCACCGCAAAGTCAATACCCTCTTTTAGAAGCTCCTCAGAAGCCTTGAGAGCTTGATAGACCGTATAGCCCACTCCTAAGATTACACCATCCCTTCCCTCTTTTAGCACCTCCCAGCTTCCCACATTTATAAGCCTAAAGCCCTCCGTAGGCACTCCATAGGCTGGACCTCTTGGATACCTTATGGCAAAGGGTCCCTTGTGGTGCAGGGCGGTGTATAGTAGGTCTCTTAGCTCTTGCTCATCTTTCGGTGCGGATACTACCATATTGGGAATACACCTAAGATAAGATAGGTCAAAAACCCCGTGGTGTGTTGGTCCATCATCACCCACAAGACCTCCTCTGTCTATGGCAAAAACCACATGCAAGTTTTGAAGTGCTATGTCGTGTATAACTTGGTCGTATGCCCTTTGGAGAAAGGTAGAATAGTAGCAGGCTACAGGCTTGAGACCTCCTGCCGCAAGACCACCCGCAAAGGTGCAGGCATGTTGCTCCGCAATACCCACATCAAAGAACCTCTCGGGAAACCTTTGGCTAAACTCCACAAGACCAGAGCCTTCTTTCATGGCAGGTGTTATCACCACTATGTTTGGGTCTTGTTCTGCAAGCTCCACTATGGCTTTGCCAAAGACGGAAGTCCAATTGGGTGGTGAAGGCTTTTTGATAAACTCACCGGACTCTCTTTTGTAGGGTGCAACGCCGTGCCATGTAACTGGGTCGTTTTCTGCTGGCTTGTAGCCTTTGCCTTTTTTGGTATACACATGCAATAGGACGGGTCCTTCTATATGCTTTATGTTCTCAAGGGTTTTCTCAAGGGCAGGTAGGTCATGTCCGTTTACTGGACCTATATAGTTAAAACCAAGCTCCTCAAAGAGAACTCCAGGAGATAAAAGACCCTTTAGAAACTCCTCTGTGAGCTTCATGACTCTGAGTGCAGGACTTCCCAAATGCTCAAGGAGATGCTTTACCTTCTGCCTTGTCTCTTGCACGAAGTGACCGCTGAGTATTTTGCTAAGGTAGGTGGATATAGCACCCACGTTAGGGGAGATGGACATTTCATTGTCGTTGAGAATAACTATGAACCTGTTGGGTCTTAGATGTCCTGCGTTGTTTAGTGCTTCAAAAGCCATGCCTGCGGTCATTGCACCGTCACCAATCACTGCAACCACATAACGGTCTTGCTCACCCAAGAGGTCAAAGGCTTTCCTAAAGCCAAGTGCGGAGGATATGGAAGTAGAGCTATGACCTGCACCAAATGCATCAAAGGGGCTTTCTTCCCTTCTTAGAAAACCCGATATGCCTCTGTATTGCCTAAGGGTTGGAAATAGCTCCTTTCTGTCTGTGAGTATCTTCCAAGGATACGCTTGATGCCCTATGTCCCAGACTATAACATCCTTTAGTGGTTCAAAGACCTTCAAAAGGGCTATGGTTAGCTCAACAACACCAAGCCCAGGTGCCACATGACCACCGTTCTTGGCAGCAACCTCTATAAGATAGTCTCTAACTTCATCTGCGAGCCTTTCAAGTTCTGTATAATCATACCTCTTTAGGTCTATAGGACCACCATATTCCTTTAAAAGCTCATACCTTTCTAACATAACTATAAAGCTATGTTGAGTTTTTTACCTTTCAATATATCTCAGGAGAAAAATACCAACCTGAGCATCCACCCTGTGAAAAATTGGAAAAAGGTAAGCAATAATCCCAACACAGGAAGCAAAGCTAACTTCTTTCCAGCGGTTTCTCCCTTAAACCAGAAAACCACAAAGTTTAGCATAGAAAAGACCAACAGAAATACCCCGTTCCACTTGTGAGGAAACCCCCATATAAAAGGCACCTTTGACTGCACCAAAGGAACGCTTGAAATACCAAATCCAAATACCACAGAAAGCAAGGCAAACACTATAAGGACTACGTTCAAGTAGAGTGCATACTTCATCATGCCTCTTAACTTTAGCAAACTAACTATGTAGAGGGCAAACACACCAAGGGCTAATAATACCGTTGGATACGCAAAGAGAGGATGCAAAACCATCAAACTACCTCCAGCTTTTTATCCAAATCTATTATACCCCTATACAGGTTATTAAGTATGTTTGCATAATCCTCCGCTCCCTCTTCTACTTTATCCATAAGCTCTTCAAGCCTTCTGGTAAACTCCTCTTTAAGAAACTCGTGCACCTCCTCCCTGCTCTGCAGGTAGCTGTATACTTCTTTTCCGAGTTTTGTAGGAATGAGAAAGCCCTTGTTTTCTATCACATAGCCCCTCTCTATGAGTTTTTCCACTATGCTTGCATAAGTGGAAGGTCTGCCTATGCCCCTTCTTTTCATCTCCTGCACCAGCTCTCCATGAGTGTATAGATAAGCCTTTGGCTGTGAAAGGAGCTTTTTACTCTCGGAGACATCCACAGAGCCTAATATGGGTTTGTAAACCTCTAAGGGTATTAACCTGTTCCAGCCATCTTCGAGCACTTCAACAGGCACTTCAACCTCCTTTTCCATTCCATCTGCAAGGATGCAGAGCTTATACACTTTTAACTTTACTGGTCTCATCTGGCTTGCCATAAACTGCCTAAAGATAAGCTCGTAAAGCAGTATGTGTTCTCTGGTTAGACCTTCCGCTTGACCGCTCAGAAATAGAGCCCTTAGCTCCTCTGGGTCTATGCCCTTTGTGGGTCTTATACACTCATGAGCTCCACCCTCTCCCCATACCCTTGCATGGAAGTATTCCTCTCCAAACTCTTCCCTTATATATTCCTTAGCCAAGCCTATACCGTAGTCAGATACCCTTGTGGAGTCCGTCCTGTGGTAGGTTATGTATCCCAGCTCAAAAAGGGTTTGAGCAAGGTTCATAGTCTTTGGCAGAGACCACCTGTAGATATCGCTGGCAGACTTGAGCATGGTGTCTGTGCTAAAGGGTGGTGGTGGATTTCTGAGCTCTTGTCTTTCTTCCCTTAGTTCAACCTCTACCTTAGAAAGCTTAGAGTAAAACTGCTCTGCGGACTCCTTGTCTTCAAAGAACCAGTCTATCCTTAGTTTTTCTGCTTGGTCTATAGAAACCACAACTCTGTATATCTTTTTCCGGTTTTCCCTTTCCCTTTGTATTATCCAGCCAAGGACTGGCGTTTGAACCCTTCCAGCTGAAAGCCAATGCTTTCCAAAGGCATTTTGCAAGAGCTTAGAAAACTCAAAGCCTACCCATCTGTCCGCCACCCTTCTGAGTATTTGTGCCTTTACGAGGTTAAGGTCAAAGTCCCTGCTTTCCCTTATGGCTTTCCTTATAGCCTTTTTTGTAACTTCGTGAAACTCCATCCTCCTTATGTTAGAGTTATAAGCTTTTAGCATCCCTGCAATATCCCATCCTATCTTCTCACCCTCTGTGTCTGGGTCTGTGGCTATTAGAACCTCTTGAGCCTCCATCGCCATACGCCTTAGGCTTTCAATTATCCTCTCTTTGCCTTCAATAGCCTCATACACAGGCACAGGCTTCCCATCCATATAAACGCCATAAAAGCCCTCTTCCTTGTTTAGGTCAAGCACATGTCCAAGGCTTGCGGTTATCATTATGTATCTATCCTCTGCAGAGGTCTCCATAAGCTCGTGGTCTCCCACACGCCTTCTTACCGCTTTGCCAAAGAAGTTAGCAATAGTCTTTGCCTTATTGGGAGACTCCACCACTATAAGCACAGGTTTTAAAAGCTCCTTGCTCTCTGGCTTTTCCTCACCCACAAGAAACTTTCTTATCTTCTCTCTGTCTGTGTCTACCTCTTTTATAAGACCTTTAACCTCCTCTTCTCTAAAAGCCTTAAACTCTATCTCCTCGTTAAACCACTTTATCTTCCTTATAAGATGCCTAAAAGCCCTCTTGTCATCCACAAGCACAAGGCTTATGCCCTTGCTTATGCCACCTGCAAACATACGAGAAGTCCTTCCACTTGCCTGCAGATAGCCCGTAGCGTCAGAAACTATTATCTGATAGCCTTCTTCTGTCTTCCTTAGGGTTATCTCCTCCGAGGCTTGAATTAGCTCAAGCACCTCTTCCTCCAAAAGAAAGCGACCCACATCCTCTCTAAGTTTGTCTATCTTCTCCACGAGCTCAGGCTTATCCTTTAGAAATTCTTCACTAAGATACTGATACCTCCTTAGGCTTTCAAGCCACTTGTCCACTTCCTTAAGTTTGTTAGGCATTCTTTTGGCTATAAGCCCCCGTAAGGACATAAGAGCCCAAAGGATATGAGAAAGGTTTTTCTCAAACTTTAGAGATATCACTATCTTAGGAACACCATAAAAGAGTGCATACCTTATCACGTGAGGCAAGTCTATGCCCCTCGCAAGGGGGTTTCTATATGACGCTATACCCACCAAAAGGTCTATTCTACCTTCCTCGTAGTCCCTTAACACCTCTTCGTCCATCTTTTCGTAAGAAACCGCCCTTATACCCCTTTCTTGCAGGTATGACACAAGCTCATCCACAAACTCCTTCTTTCTATCCGAGGAAACAAAGAGCAGTCCACCCTTTCCCAAAAGTCTTATCCATTCTTCTATAGGCTTTGTCTCAATGTCCTCATATAGGTCTACTACGTTTCTTAGGTAAAAGGTGGGAGTTCCCACTTCAAAGCCAAGCAGTTCCCTAAAGAGTTTTATCCTGCTTGAGCGAGGATTGGAAGTGGCAGAGGAAACTACAAGCACACCCCTTCTTTTCCTTGAAAGCTCTTTTACCTTTTCTGAAAGCTCTTTTATACCCTCCCAGTCCTCTTCCTTCTTGTTTCTGACCTCCTTTAGTTTTATAAGTTTCATGGCAAGGTCAATATCCTCCTGCTCAAAGCCCAAGAGGAAAAGAAGCTTGTCTATGTTTGTAGCAGTTTTAAGAAAGGAATCCACGTCATCCACAAAAATAAAGTCAAAGCCCCTTGGAATTGTTTCATGGTTTTTGTAAAGAAACATAGAAGTGCTTACAAGCACCTTAAAGTCCCCTTCCTGAAGCCTTTTCTTTCTAAGTTCCTTTTGTTTTTTGCTTTCCTCGGAAAAGTATAGGATATCCTCTTCCTTTAGACCAAAGCTGAGAAGCCTTTGGACCACCTGCTCCACCAAGAGCTTTGTGGGAAGTATCACATAAGACCTTTTACCCTTCTTTGCAAAATAGCTTGCCATAGAAAGACCAAAGGAAGTTTTACCAACACCAGTGGGTGCCAAAAGTCCAAAGGAGTTTCCAAGCAAAACCCTCTTTGCCCAGCTAACCTGCAAGCTCCAAGGCTTAGACCTCAAAAAACTTTCAAAATGAGCCTCCCAAGAACTTAGCTCTTCCTCCACGTGGCAAAGCCCCTTAAGCTCCCCCTCTCTTACAAGACTATCACAAAGCTCTCCATAGCTTGGCATACACTTCTCACAAGGAAGCCCAAGCTCAAGCCTTTCTGCACTTATATCTCCTCCACAGTTAGGACAAAGGTTTTTAAAAAGGCTGGTTATCATAGGTCTTTATTTTACAGCACCTTCCTTGCCCTTCAGAATAAGCCTTATGGGTGCATACTTTATTTGAAGATGCTCTCTAAGTTTCTTTTCAAAAAACCTCAGATAATCCTTTCTCCAAAGCTCTGGGTCGTTTGTGAATACCACAACCGTTGGTGGTCTTGTGCTTTCCTGAAAGGCGTAGTATATCTTTACTTCCTTTCCCTTTTGAGAGGGTGGATGTTTTTCTCTTATAACCTTTTCTACTGCTCTGTTTACAAAGGAAGTTTTGTGTTGGATGTTGTAGTCTTTCCAAACAAGCTCGCAAGCCCTAAGCAGGTCTTCTACTCCTTGCCCCTTAATAGCGGAAGTTAGCACAACGGGTGCAAAATCAAGAAAATATAGCTCCTTTCTTATATAACTTTCTATTTCCTTCTTGCTTGCCTTTACTAAGTCCACTTTGTTGCCTACTATTACGCATCCCTTGTGCCTTCTTTCTATAAGACCACCTATCTTCTTGTCTTGGTCGGTTATGCCTTCTGAGAGGTCAATCAAAAGGCAGGATATGTCCGAAAGCTCTATGGTTTTTATGGACCTACCTACAGAGAAAAACTCCACGCCGTATTCAACCTTGCTCCTTCTCCTTATACCTGCGGTATCTATGAGGACAAAGTCTTTCCCTTCAAAGGAAAAAGGCACTTCTATAGCATCCCTCGTAGTTCCTGCGATTGGAGAAACTATAACCCTTTCCTCTTTTAGTATGGCGTTTATTAGAGATGACTTTCCCACGTTAGGTCTTCCCACAAAAGCTATGCGTATGCCTTCTATGCTTTTCTCCTCACCTTCTGGAATAAGTGCTATGAGGTTATCAAGAAGCTCGCCTATACCCCTCCCGTGCTGTGCGGATATAGAAAATACCTTTTCAAAGCCAAGAGAATAAAATTCATAAACTTTGTCCTCTAAGCGGTCTGTATCAATTTTGTTTATTGCCATAAATACCTTTTCCTTGTATGGATAGAGTAGCTTAGCTATATACTGGTCTCCTGCGGTAAGCCCTTCTCTTCCGTCCACTACCAATATTATCGCCTTAGCTTCAGACAAAACTCTTTGCACCTGTCTCTTAATGCCCTCTGCTATCTCATCACCCTTCTCAAGCACACCTCCCGTATCCGCAACGGTAAAAGTTCTATCTCGCCACTGAACCACTCCTTCTACCATATCTCTGGTAACGCCAGGTAAGTCATGAACTATGCTTTTTCTTCTCCTTATGAGCCTGTTAAAGAGCGTAGACTTTCCTACGTTAGGTCTTCCCACTATGAGAATGTCAGCCATTAGGAAACTATTCTAAAGCAAATTTCCCTAAGCAGGCTTTATAATCCTTACCCTCTCAAGGGTTATTATGCCATCCTTCACAAGTTTTGAAAGCTCAGGCAAAATCTCTTGAATTTTTTCCTCACAATCCACTATCTCCACTACTATTGGAAGGTCAGAAGATAGGCTAAAAATACTCGCTTTGTGTATTACAGAAGATTTTCCATAGCCAAGTATACCTCTAAAAACCGTAGCACCAGCAATACCCTTTTCTCTACAAAACTCTACCACATACCTATAAAGTGGTTTCCCCTGGTATTTAGCATCTTCACCAAAGAAAACCCTAACCAAAAGGGCGGTTTCACATTGCATCTTCTTTTATAACCTCCTTTTGGTCATCTTTTCTTATAACAAAAATACCCTTCTTCTTTCTTTCTTTCAGATACTCAAAAACCTTTTTTGCAAATTTAATGCTTATTGCAAAAAAAGTAGCGGTATCGTAAAGGTTTGCAGTAAAATCAATCGCAGACTTTGCAAACTCAAGTATCTCAGAAAGACCTTCCAAAGGATTGTAGCGAAGCAATAAAACCTCTTTTGGATAGAACTCAGGCTCAAAATCAAGGTCTTCTTCTTGTATTATTCTTTTCAAAACTCTCTTGAGCTCTTTTTCATCTTCCATATCGGTAAAGAGTGCAATACCAAAACTTGAAGACACTTCTCCATACCCCAAAAGCTCTGAAACACGCCTATCAATATACTTTAGGTCAAACTCAAAAATAAACCTTCCCACGCTCCTTATTCTATTAGGTGAAATATCCTTTAAATAACTGCGAACCTCTTCCCTTTTTGCCTTTTCATAAAGGAGCTTTGCCCTTTCTACTATTTTCCTATGTATTTCATTATTAGGGTCATATTCTGGTATGAACTCTAGTGGAAGTTTGTGGATGTCTCTTCCGCCAAACAACCCCTTTGATTGATATGGTTTTATGAGCTCGCTAACCACTTGTGAGTTTATAAAGGCACAAACATACAAGGCTTCATCAAAGTTTTCAAAATTCGCATAATATGTTTTTGTATGCATAACAAGTCTTTCTTCCTTTTCCACTATGCAAGCACAAGGATGTGTTCCACTTGTTGTATAAACGACAAAGTAATTGCCTTTCACCGGTTGTTTTGTGAGATTATGTCTATAGTCAAGCCATTCAAGAATGTTATATTCATGAGCTTTGTCTTTTCTGTGCTTTTCCCACGCCCTTTGAGCCTTCTCAAGGTATTCTTTTAAATTCTCATGAGGTCTTTCTGTGTTTTCAAGCCACCACCAGAACCTTTCACTTGCGGATTTAAATTTTTTGCCCCTGACCTTCTCATAGTAATCAAGGAACTTGTATTTTCCGTCTTTTATTTCTAGAGGAAGTATTACCGTATCAAACTCCACAAATCCAAAGGGATAAATTTTCTTTGAAAGTATAGTCTTATAAAAGAATTCCTGAGGAATAAAGCCTTCAAGCTCAATTTTTACCTTTTCACTTCCGCTTGTCTTTGACCTAACAGGAACTCCATACTTAGTGTATCCCAAAGGAGCTTTTTTGATTTCTACAAACCAAAAGGAATAAGGAGCTATCTCTGCACCCCTCTTGAACTCATCCACATACTTAGAGTGAGCAATTTTACCCTGCTTATAGCTCCAGTATTCTACCCTCCCCTTTATAACATGAAACTTTTTATTTTCTATGTTCAGCTCCTTTAGAGCGGTTTCAAGACTTGAATTTCTTTTTTTGAGCTTTCCTTTAAAAATAACTACAGGTATATCTGTTTTAGTTTTTGCTTTCTCTTTCTTTGCAACAACCACACAACTCGCTTGATTGAATAAAGGTTTAACCTGTGAAAGGTCATAGACTTTTTGTATAGTGTATTCCCTTCTCAGAAGCTCTCTAAACCACGAGTTTTGGTCTCCGTTGATGACAGAATAAGGCAGAACAAAGGCTATAGTGCCTTTATCCTTCAGGTATGTTTCCGCACATTTTACAAAAAAGAGGACTGCAATATCAAAACTCGTTTTTAAATGTGGCTTGAGCTTTAGA
>JAXSOH010000018.1:0-23704 GCA_037925805.1 Aquificaceae bacterium | reverse complement strand
AAGGATTGGGTTTGAGGAGGGTAAACAAATTGGGCTTGAGGAAGGGTTTTTAAAAGCATTGCAAGATACAGTGTTGACCGCTATAAGGGGCAAGCTTGGACGAATTCCTGAAGGTGTGGAAGTAAAGGTTAAGGGTATAAGAGACAGGGTATATCTAAATGCTTTGATAGAGAAGTTAATAAACTCTGGGGATGTTTTGGAGGTTTTGGGGGAAGAGAGACTTTTAAGTTGAGTTGTCATTGACAGGAAAGCACTGTAGATAGCTTATTCAAGGAAGTAAGTTTATGAAGAACCTCAAGCCACAGTGTCTAACTTTGATGTTCAAGTGGAATTGGGCCTCTGGAAGTGTTTATTATACATATCATACTTAGTCAAAGCAAAATCTTTCAACAGTTTTAAGCTATATATTGGCGATATTACATAGGTAAAAATCTATACTGCGGTGGCTTCTTACGCTCTGCATACAATGTGGGAGATGGACCTAAGCTAACTTGCAACTTGCGTTATATTAATGTCCCTTAGCTCTATATCCGCTCGCCTTATGGATTTGAAGTTCTCTATTACTACTCTATCTATCTTCCTATTGTCCTTCTTATTTTTGTTTAACATATGCACACCTCATTTATTAGTTTCTAATACTCCTTGTCGATACTAAGCAGACCCTCAAGGTCTTTTATAAAATGGTAAGCACTCCTGCCAGAAAAACCATTATGCAAAGCCCAGTCAAGTGCAAGTCTTTGAAGCTCTTCCTCTTTGATGCTTAGAGCCCTTTGAAAAGCCAAATGCCTTACTATGTCTAAATACTGCTCCTTTCCAAAGGCAAAAAAGCCAAGCCTTATGCCAAACCTTTCCACAAGGGAGACCCTCTCCCAATAGCTCTCCTCTGGAAACTTTTCTTGCTCTTCTCTCTCTGGCATGAGATGTCTTCTGTTGGAAGTTGCATACACAAGCACGTTGCCTGGTCTTTCTTCCACATCACCGTCCATGAGAGATTTCAAAATTCTTACCTCCTCGTCCCCAGCTTCAAAGGAAAGGTCATCAAAAAAGAGAATGAATTTTTCTTGACGCTCCCTCAAAAGGTCATAAAGCTCAGAAAGGTGACTAATATCCATCTTGTAAACCTGCACGAGCCTGAGCCCGTCTTTTGCAAAAAGCCCTAACATGGACTTTACCAGAGAGGATTTACCTGTGCCCCTATCTCCCCAAAGCAAGGTATCGTTGGCAGGCAAGCCCCTCACAAACTGTAGGGTGTTTCTCCTAAGGGTCTCCTTCTGCCTTTCTATATGGAGCAGGTCTGAAAAGTTTGGGATATGTGGGTGTTTTACTGGAATGAGCTCCCCTTCTTTGAAGCGATACGCTAAATGCTCCATCTTTAACCCCACCTTAGCTTTTCTTTTAGGATGCCAAAAAAGCTCCTCTTTGGGTTTGGATACATAAGACAGTAGTGAGGAGACTTCTTTGTCACGACCACATCCTCTCTTTTTAAACTCATTCCCTCTTGTCCATCAAGAGTAAGGTATGCCATGTGGTCTTCGGATAGGTTTATGAGTCTTATTTCAAAATCTGGTGGCACTACAAGAGGTCTATTTGAAAGGGTATGCGGACATATGGGCACAAAGAGCAAGGCTTCCATAAGAGGATACAGGATAGGTCCTCCTGCAGAAAGTGCATAGGCGGTAGAACCCGTGGGTGTGGAAACTATAACCCCATCTCCGTATACCCTAAGCACCCTCTCCCCCTGAAGCTCTATCTCCACCTCCACCATACGAGCAAGACTTTCCTTCGAAACCACCACATCGTTAAGGTAGTCTCCCAAATAAAGCTCCTCAGACCCTCTAAGGAGAAAAGCGGAAAGCATCATCCTCTCCTGAGGTTCTATTCTGCCTTCTAAGAGAAGTCTAAAAACCTCTTCTGTCTCTTCCAGCTCCACCTCTGTGAGAAAGCCAAACCTTCCCACGTTTATGCCAAGCATTGGCACACCTTCCTTTGAAGCAAGCCTTGCACCAGCCAAAAAAGTCCCATCTCCGCCCACCACCACAAGCAGGTCAAAGCTCCTCACCTTTGGCTTTTCTCCTCTTGAACGCTCATTTATATAGACCTCTAAGTCAACCCCAAAAGACCCTATAAGCGTCCTTACCCTTTCAGAGACCTCTCTTGCCTTCTGGCTGTCCTTTACAAAGAGGAGAACCCTCATAAAAGCCTGTCAATTATCTCACAAAGCACATGACCAAGGGTTATATGGCATTCTTGAATGCGTGCGGTATCGTAAGAAGGCACTACAAAGTTGTAGTGAGCGATATCTACCAACTTACCACCATCCCTTCCAGTAAAGGCTATGGTGGTAGCACCCAGGTCATGAGCCTTCATTAGCCCCCTTACCACGTTGGGTGAATTTCCAGAGGTGCTAATGCCTATGGCTATGTCCCCCGGCATACAGAGAGCTTCTACCTGTCTTTCAAAAATACTCTCAAAACCATAATCGTTTCCCACCGCAGTCAAGATAGAGGTATCTGTGGTGAGGGCTATGGCTGGCAAAGCCTTCCTTTCCCTTTTAAACCTTCCCACTATCTCACCTGCTATATGCTGAGCGTCCGCAGCACTTCCACCGTTGCCAAAGAGAAGCACCTTGTTGCCATCCTTCAGTGCTCCTGCTATTATCTCCCCCACTTCCAAAATTTTGTCCGCATATAGCTCTACAAAAGCCAACTTAAGCTCCGCACTTTCTCTAAAGGAGTTTATAACAAGCTCAAGCATCCTTCTTCCTTAGGTCCCCTACTGTAAACCTGTTCATAAGCTTAAAAAACTCCATGAGCTTTTGTTTGTGATACTCTTCCTGATGCTCTATAAAGCCAAAAAGTCTCTTTATATCTGGGTCTTCAATCTCTGCAATTTCTTTACCATACTCGCCACCTGTTTCTTGTTCGTAGATTATCTCCGCCTTAACTTGGTCTTGGAGATTCTTTAAAGTTTTTGGTGAGAAATCTACCCTTTGCATATCTGGCATACCACCAAGCTCACCTATCTTTTCACCCAGCTTACCCATATGCACCATGCTCTCTATGGCAAGGTCAAGCATTATGTCCTTGTAGTCACAATTCTTGGAGTGGAAAAACTGATAGAGGTAGTTGATTATAACTTGATATTCCTCTCTTAAAAACTTGTTTAAAACCTCAAGAGTCCTCGGGTCTGGTCTTTGCTCCTCCAAAGGAGTGCAAACAATGCCTTCTTTTACCTTTTCCATAAGCTCAGAAAACTCTATTTTGTGGTCTTGTTCGTCTTTTATGACTCTCTCAAGAAGTTTCTTTACAGAGTCATCTTTTACTATTTCTAACTGTTGGCTATATATCCTTATAGCTTCTTCTTCTGCAAAAACATCCTTTGAGAGCATATCCGCCCAATCTGGTCCCCCTATAACTATCATGTCCTCAAGCCTGTCTAAGACCACCTGTCCTCCAAGCTGGACTACCTTTTGAGAAAACCACTTGAGATGCCTCATCTCTTGACGAGCTATCTCCTCTATCTCCGAGGTAATGTTTCCATCGCTTATGAGGAATATGTGATACAGATACTGCACTATGGCAGAATGCTCAAGGGCTATATCATAGAGAAGCAGGCTTATGGTCTCTTTTTTATCCATGCCTTTCACCTCAAAAGGTTTATATGTATCTTACTAATATACTCGTTAACCATTCTGTGGCTATTGAAAAAGGGTCCTATTGTAGCTATGCTGTTTTTCATGAGCTTTACCCATTCTTCCCTTTTGGTGTAGTAGGTGGGGACTATGTTATACTGGAGCTTGTTGTATAGGTCCTTCATATCCTGAAGGTCATCAGAGGGTGTGTTATCCTGCCAACTGGGTTTTGGACCAATACCCCAGCCGTTTACTCCCTCTATCCCACCTTCAAGCCACCAGCCATCCCACGTGGAAAAGTTCAGAACCCCGTTCATGCCTGCTTTCATACCGCTCGTGCCACAGGCTTCGTAGGGTCTTTTTGGTGTATTTAACCACACATCGCAACCAGAAACTAAGATTTTTGCTGTGTCTATATCATAGTTTTCAATAAAGGCTATCTTTAGTCTTTTTGTCCTGCTTTTTACGTAATGTGAAGCTTCAATGATGTTTTTTATAATCCCTTTTCCGCCTTCATCTCTCGGATGGGATTTCCCCGCAAAAACCAACTGTATACCTTCACAGGACTCTGCTATCTCTATAAGTCTATTAATATCCATAAGTATGAGGTCATTTCTTTTGTATGGTGTTATTCTCCTTGCTATACCTATGGTGAGCACATCGCTGGAAAAGCTGGCATCTGTCTGTTTATTTACAAGGTTTATGAGTTGTCCTTTTATCCTTTCATGTTTTTCGTAAAGAAGGTGAGAAGGGATGAAATGAACCTGCTGTAAAAGCATCGGGTTTGAGTTCCATCCCGGAATGTAATAATTAAAAAGTCCCTTAAGTTCTTCATGGATCCATCTTACATGATGCACACCGTTGGTCACATAATCTATGTCTTCTCTTTCTGGGAAAATTTCCCTTGACACATACATATGCTTGAGAGAAACCGCATTGATATAACCAGAATATTTCACTGCAAGCTTTGAAAGGTTTATATGTCCATCTTCTACTTCCCTATCCCAGTTCATATGGTCGTATGACTTTAGTTCTTCCTTTACCATATTTACTGGAAAGCGGTCATGACCTACGGGAACAGGTGTATGTGTAGTGAATAAACATCTTCTTCTAACTTTCTCTTCGTCCTTGAGTTCCTTTAGGAGTTCTACAAGTAATAGTGCGGAGTGGCTTTCGTTCATGTGATAAACCTGCGGTTCATAACCAAGTGCCTTTAGGAGTCTGTAGCCTCCAATTCCTAAGAGTATCTCTTGTCGTAGCCTGTAAATGCCGTTTGCCCAGTAGAGCCTTTGGTTTAGGTTTCTAATCTCGGGGTCGTTTTCTGGAAGGTCTGCATCCAAGAAAAATATCCGCAAGCTATCTCCCAGACCAGGGGTGTATTCCCAGCATGTGGCCTTTTGAACCCTGTCGCCAAAGGGAACTTCTACCTTTAAATCTAGCTTTTTCAGAAACTTCCTCTGATCCCATCTTTGTTCGTATTCAATCTGTTCACCCCTTGGTCCTATCCTTTGCTGAAGGTATCCACCTCTGTAAAGAAGCGTAACCGCTACAACAGGAACTCCAAGGTCTGCAAAGGACATAAGTGTGTCACCTGCAAGAACCCCCAGCCCTCCACTGTAGGTTGCCATCTGGCCTTCAAGCCCTACCTCCATCACAAAGTAAGCTATCATGTTTTTCACCTCAAACCAATTTTATAAACCTTACTGATATATTCGCTTACCATCCTGTGGGTATTAAAGTAAGAGCCTATGGTGGCTATGCTGTTTTTCATGAGTCGAACCCATTCGTCCCTGTGCTTGTAAAAGGTAGGTATGATCACATAAGCTAACTTTCCATAGAGGTCTTCAAGGTCTTCCTCATCTTTGGATTCGGTCATATCCTGCCAGCTTGGCTTTGGACCTATACCCCATCCGTTTACTCCCTCTATCCCACCTTCAAGCCACCAGCCATCCCATGTGGAAAAGTTCAAAACCCCGTTCATGCCCGCCTTCATACCGCTCGTGCCACAGGCTTCGTAGGGTCTTTTTGGGTTATTGAGCCATACATCACACCCCGCTATCAGGAGCTTTGCCATATCTATGCCGTAATTTTCAAGAAAGGTGACCTTGACAGCCTTTGTCCTCTCCCTTAGCAATTTCATCTTCTCAAATATATTCTTTATCATCTCCTTTCCCATGCCATCCCTTGGATGTGCCTTCCCTGCAAAGACAATTTGAATCTCACCCATGTTCTCCGCTATGTGTATCAGCCGGTCTATATCTCTGAGTATTAGGTCGTTTCTTTTATAAGGTGTTACCCTTCTCGCTATACCAATAGTAAACACATCATCGGAAAAGCTTGCATCTGTTTGTTTGTTCACAAGGTTTACAAGGTCGCTTTTTATCTTGTTGTGTTTTTTAAGTAGAAGTTCTGAGGGTATTTCATGGGCTCTTTGAAGCAGGATAGGATTCTCGTCCCAACCAGGTATATACTCGTTGAAAAGTTCCTGTATTTCTTCGTGGATCCATCTTATGTGATACACACCATTGGTAACATACTCAACCTTTTCTGCCAACTCTGGAAATATGCCAGCGGTAACAAACTTGTGTCTGTGGGATACTGCGTTCACCTTTCCTGAATATTTAGAAGCAAGTAAAGAAAGGTTTATGTCGCTTTCTTCTACTTCCTTGTCCCAATCTATATAGTCGTAAGCTTTTAGTTCTTCTTTTACCATCTCTAAGGGGAACCTATCGTGACCTGCAGGGACTGGTGTGTGGGTTGTA
Organism: Aquificaceae bacterium; assembly: GCA_037925805.1. Lineage (GTDB taxonomy): Bacteria > Aquificota > Aquificia > Aquificales > Aquificaceae > Pampinifervens. The sequence continues at coordinate 17,311 of JAXSOH010000018.1, read as the reverse complement.
AAAACGCACCTTTTTCTCACTTCCTCCATGCTTCCAAACTCCTTGAGAAGCTCCACCACAAGAAAAGCGGAGTGGCTCTCGTTCATGTGATAGATATGAATAGGATAGCCAAGAGCTTTTAGGATTCTGTAGCCTCCAATTCCTAAGAGTATTTCCTGCCTGAGCCTATGAAGACCGTCGTCAAAGTATAGCTTGCTGTTTAGCCTCCTTATCTCTGGGTCATTACCCTCTATATCCGCATCAAGAAATAAAACCCTCACATCCCCCTTTGACCTGACCCAATATTCCCAGCAAGTAACCTTCTGTTTTAGGTCTCCAAAGAATATTTCCACTTCCGCGTTAAGTTTTTTGAGATGCCGCCTGTAGTCCCAGAGAGCATCAAAGTCCAATTGCATGCCGTGGGTTGTTATTTTCTGAAGGTTATAGCCTCTTTTGTAAAGCAAGGTAATGCAAACCGCAGGAATATCCATATCCGCATAGGAGAAAAGGGTATCTCCTGCAAGTGTTCCCAAGCCTCCACTGTATATAGGCATATTGTCCTCAAGACCCAACTCCATCACAAAGTAAGCTATCATGATGGTTTATATTTTATAGCATAGACAGGCTTTCAAAGGAAGCTAAAAATTGTATTCAACTCTCATCCCAAAGTAGGCGTTTCCTATAGTAGGAACTACAGACAGCCTTCCAGAGTTTCTTGTGTGTAGATTAACCACAGCATTTCCTATAAAGTAGCCAAGCCCTGCCCCAAAGAAAACATCTGAAGCCCAGTGTTTATCATCGTTTATCCTCGATAAGCCCGTAAGAGTAGCCACACCGTAGGACAGTATTGGGATCAAGGGTTTATCTTTGTAGGTAGAAGCTATAACAGAGGCTATAGAAAAAGCTGAAGAGGTGTGCCCTGAAGGAAAGGACAGGTTATCTAATGATAGGCTTGGTCCGTCCCACTTTTTTGAAGAGTCAGGTGGTCTATGTCTATGAGCTGTAAACTTTATTGCCTGTGTAAAAATACCTGTTATAACAAAGCTCTCTAAACTCATCAAGGCGGTTTGACTTGCTTTTTTATTGCCAGAGATATCCCCATAAATGTAAAGTAGTCCAATCGCTGGGACGGTATATATGCCTTCCCCAAAAGGTCTTGCAAAATCAGAGATCCTATCTGTTGTTTTACTACGGTTTTTCTGTATCCACTTTCGAATATTATCGTCTTGTGTATACAATCCTGCGGTTATACCAACAAAAATCCCAGCCTTTAGCCAATCAGAAGATTCCCATTTAAAAGGAGAAGCCAAAATGGATTTTGTATCACTTATATATCCTTTTAAGTAATCCTTGTTTAGTTTAACATCCTCGGGTTGTGAAAAGCATACCTTTACAAAAAGCATAGAAATAGCAATGGATGTGAAAGTTTTTGTTTTTCGCATTTTTGTCATTAGTTTTATATTTTATAGCATTGTGAAGTTCATAAACACAGACATAACCTGCAGGCTTGATAGCCTACCCTGGACAGGCTTTCATACGCGTTTTGTCTTTGCCCTTGGCATAACTTGGATGCTTGACGCCTTTGAGGTGGTAATAGTCAGTGCAGTCCTAAGACCCATGGCAAAAAGCCTTGAGTTTACACCACAGCAAAGCTCTATGATGGTGAGCGGTTTCCTATTGGGTGCGATAATAGGCTCACTTATCTTTGGCTACCTTGCGGACAAATACGGCAGAAAAAAGCTCTTTCTTATTACCCTCTTGCTCTATGCAGGTGGCACTTTTCTAACAGGCTTTGCCAACAGCTTTGAGACCGCATTGCTTTTTAGAATCCTTGCAGGTGCTGGGCTTGGTGGCGAGTTTGCTGCCATACAGTCCGCCATAGACGAGTTTGTCCCATCAAGGCACAGAGGAAAAGTAGATGGCACAATAACCGCTCTTTGGAATCTTGGAAGCCTTATGGCATCTCTTAGTGCTATTGGATTGCTTAAAGTAATGGATGAAGGGACTGCGTGGCGTGTCGCATACTTTTTTGGTGGAGTGCTTGCTCTTCTGATAGTCTTTATAAGGCTATACGTTCCAGAATCGCCAAGATGGCTTCTCTCAAAGGGCAAAGTTGAGGAAGCGGAGAAGATAGTAAGCAAAATAGAGCTTCAAGCAGGCGGTAGAAAAAGTTATGATACATGCCAAGTGCCAGTTTTTGAGGGAAATATCTCAGATGCGTCAAAGATAATCTTAGGCAAATACAGATGGCGTTTTTTCTTTAGTGCCAGCATGAGTTTTACCATCCTTACCACCTACTATGGCATGATAACCTTGCTTCCTGTAATCCTCTCCGAGGTTTACTCCTTAAGCAGTAAGGAAATACCTCAACTTCTCACGCTGGGAAGCCTTGGAGGGCTAATAGGCGGGCTTGTGGTGGCTTTACTTGTGGACAAGGTGGGAAGAATTCCACTGGGCGTTCTCATTAGCTTGGCGTCAGCTCTTCTTAGCCTTTCCTTTCTCTTGGGTTTTGACATAAGGCTTGCTTTCTTTGTATACTCACTTATAGCCTTTTCTTTTGCCTCTGTTGCCTATGTGATAGCAACGGAGATATATCCCTCCTACATAAGGGCTTACGCCATAGGAATCTTGTCCATAATAGGCAGGCTTTCTGGTGCTTTTTCTCCCCTCTTTCTTGTAAGCCTCTCTCAGTTTGGTTTTAAATACGCCATGCTTGGGCTTGCCTCTTTCTGGATTGTGGGCTTTATTGCCTTTGTTATTTGGGCTTTTAGGGGGATGGAAACAAAGGGTAAACCCTTAGAGGAAATTTCATAAAATAATGGCATGCTTTTGGGGTTTATCCTTCTGTATATCTTAGGCACTCTTTTTATAGGAGTTCTGGCATCAAGGCTTGTAAAGAATTCAAAGGACTATATACTGGCAGGCAGAAGCCTTCCCCTCTACATGGCTACCTTTGTGTCCTTTGCTACATGGTTTGGTTCAGAAACGGTGCTTGGTGCTTCTTCCGTGATGGCAAAGGAGGGACTTTTGGGCGTGATAGAAGACCCCTTTGGTGCGGGACTGTGTCTTATACTCATCGGTCTTTTCTTTGCTAAGCCCCTATACAGGATGAACCTCCTTACCATGGGAGATTTCTACAGAGTGGTATACGGCAGAAAAGCAGAGGTGGTGGCAAGTCTTATGATGGTGTTTTCTTACTTTGGGTGGGTGGGTGCACAGATGGTAGCTATAGGAGTCATCCTTCAGCTTGTGTTGGGAATTCCTCACCTGTGGGGCATACTTTTGGGCTTTGGTGTGGTGCTTTTTTATACCTTTTTAGGTGGTATGTGGGCGGTGTCCCTTACAGACTTTTTGCAAACCATAATGATAATAGTGGGTTTAATTGCGGTGCTTTATGAGGTTTCTTCTGGCTTTTCTCAGACAGTCCCAACCCTGGTTTCTCAACCCTTGGACTACTATAGGTTTTTCCCAGAACCAACACTTAAAGACATACTCCTTTACATATCCGCATGGATAACCATAGGACTTGGCTCTATCCCTCAGCAGGATGTGTTCCAAAGGGTTATGGCATCAAGGAGCGAAAGGGTTGCAGTGCTTTCAAGTATATCCGCAGGCTTTATGTATCTTACTGTAGCCCTTATACCTCTCATTCTTGCGGTCTTTGCAAGGACAAAGTATCCCGAGCTTTTGGATATAGACCCACAACTTATGCTTCCCACCATGATAATGGAGCATGCGAGCCTTCCCACAAAGGTGCTCTTTTTTGGTGCACTGCTTTCTGCTATTATGAGCACTGCAAGTGCGGCGGTGCTTGCTCCTGCGTCAGTGCTTAGCGAAAACCTTATAAAGCCATATGTAAGAAACCTCTCAGACAGGGGCTTTTTGTGGCTCACGAGAGCCTGCGTAGTAATTGTTTCCCTTGTATCTCTGGGCTTTGCTCTCTCTGGAGAGTCCATATATCATCTTGTGGCAAGCTCCTCAGCCTTGAGCCTCGTATCCCTCTTTGTCCCTCTTACCGCAGGTCTCTACTTTAAGGGTTCAAACTCCGCGTCCGCCATAGCCTCCATGCTTTCTGGATTTTTTAGCTGGGCTTTGCTTGAGTATGTTTTCCAAAGCGACTTTGCTCTCCTTGTAGGTCTTGGCTTTAGCATAAGCTCCTATATACTTTTTACTCTCATATGGAAGAGATAGCAATAAGAAAACTAAAACAGGTAGGAAAGTTCCTCTACACAGAGGGTCTTGTGGATGCAAGAGCAGGCAACCTATCAGTGAGGTTAAAGGACAAGATAGTCATAACGCGTAGAGGAAGCCATCTCGGAAACCTTCAAGATTGGGACCTTATATCCCTTCCTTTACAGGAAGAACACCCTCTTTCGGATAGGGCTTCCTCAGAGCTCGTAGTCCACAGAGAGATATACTTGCAGACAAATTACCTTGCGGTAGTGCACGCACACCCCGTTGGAGCAACCCTTTTGTCCTTTGAAAGGGACTGCATAGAACCCATAGACTCCGAGGGTAAAGACCTACTTGGAAGGGTTCAAATAATTCCTGCTTATCCTTCTGGAAGTTTAGAACTTGCAAAGGCGGTTGCTTCTGCCTTGAGGTCTTCAAGGCTTGTGGTGGTGAGGTCTCATGGAGTTTTTTCTGCTGACCTTGACCCCTTTTATGCTTATGCTCATATTTCTGTCCTTGAACGTTCCTGTAAAATACTCCTCTATGAGCGAGGTAAAATACAAAGGCTGTAAAATTCCACCAGAGCTTTACTACGATATAGAAAACCAAGTTTGGTATAGGCTTGAGTCAGATGGCACAGTGGTAGTTGGAGCTACAGACATAGGTCAAACCAGAGCAGGAAGAATGGTAAACGTAAGGATAAAGGCGATAGGCAAACATGTGCCAAAGGGAAAGCCTATAGCAAGCCTTGAAAGCGGAAAGTGGACAGGACCAGTCCCAGCGGTCATAGAAGGAGAAGTGGTAGAAAGAAACGAAGAGCTCTTTGACACCCCAGACCTCATAAACGACTATCCGTATACCAGAGGTTGGATAGCAAGGCTAAAACCTACAAACCTTGAAAGAGACCTAAAGGACTTAACTACTGGAGAGGAAGCGGTCAGAAAAATGCAAGAATACATAGACAGAGAGGGTGTAGAGTGTAAGGGTGAATGAAGTTTTGCTGGGATGAGGATAAAAATTTAAAGCTCCTCAAAAGAGGTATAGACTTTCCTTCCATAGTTCGTGCAATAGCTGAGGGTAAAGTGCTTGATGTTATAGCAAATGAAAAGGAGCAATATGAGGGACAATGGCTTATGATAATATGCCTCAATTCCTATGTGTGGGAGGTGCCTTGCAGGATTGAAAAGGATTGTATAAAACTTATCACCGCATATCCAAACAGAAAAAGAAGAAAGGAATACATGCTCAAATTTAACAAAGACCCTTATCAGGATTGACCCATGAAAAAACTGCGTTATATTGTAGATATATGGAAACCTTGATACTAAACAAAGGAAACTTAAGGCGAATGGCTCAAGAAACGCTACTGGCTTATAATGAGAAGCTTCTACCCTTTTTTGAAGAATACGGAGAAAGATACAGAAAAGTTTATCTACACAATAGGGATTATACCGACGAAAACCTAAGAGAAAACCCATACCTTGCCTTAGAGTTTTTCCTAAGGCATTCCTTCTATAGAGGAAGACCTCAAAAACTCTCCGATAAAATTTTTTCAGAGGTTAGCAAGGTCGTCTTTGATTTAGAAGATAAAGCTAAGCCCATAGAAGAGCTTAAAAACTACATAAAAAGTCTAAAAATACCCAAACATGACATAGAACACGTTATATCTCTAACAGAATACATGAGAAAGTTTCCTGAAAACTATAACATCTATAACCACATAAAAGGGCTGATTGAGGAAAGCATTGAAAAGGCATATAGGGAGCTTCGTTGGATTAAGCAAGTAGGTGATAAAATAGCGTCCTTTATTCTTAGGGATATTATACTTGTTGCGGGGTTGGAATTAAAAATAGAAAACCCAGAAAGCATAAAATACATATTCCCTCAGGATACTCATGTGGAGAAGGCTTTGAAAAACTACTTTCCTACAGAAAAATTCTATATATACCTTTTCCAATATCTAAATAAAAATAATAAAAACGATACGCTTACGGTAGCTAAGATAGCATCAGGTATGTGGTATGCCCACTACCATGCCTTTGATATCCTTATGGAGATAGCCCTTTACTATCATCTACAACCAAACTTTTCCCTTAACCTTTCCTCCACATAAGGATGCACAAGACCTTTTAGGCATCCGCAGTAGCTTGCTATGTCCCTTACTATGGTAGAGCTTATATGTATATAGTCTTGCGATGGCATCATAAAGACAGTTTCTACCTTTGCTAATTTGTAGTTATTCAGAGCTATCTGAAGTTCATACTCAAAATCTGTAAAAAGCCTCACACCACGCACTATAACTTCAAGGTTTTCTCTTTTCATAAAATCCACCAGTAGCCCATCAAATCTCCGAACTTCCACAGCCTGTATATCCTCTACCATCTTTGAAAACATGTCTACCCTATCTTCCACGCTAAAGAGGAGGTTCTTCCTGGGGTTTCTTGCAACTGCCACCACAAGACGGTCAAATATCTTTACTGCCCTATTTACTATATCCAAGTGCCCTAAGTGAGGTGGGTCAAAGGTTCCCGGATAGACTGCTCTTTTCATTCTTCTTTCCTCCATATGGATAGGGCGGTATCACCGTATATTTTTTTCTTTTCCGCAGAAAAGTCCAGCTTTTTAGAATGTTCAAGCATAAAAACACCTCCTTTGTTGAGGCTTTTCAAAGCCAGTTCAATTAGCTTATTGTAGAACTCATAAGCATATGGAGGGTCTGCAAAAATTATGTCCGCTCTTATATCAGCCCTTTCTAAAAACTTAAGTGCATCTTCAATAACCACCTTGCCCTTAGTTTTCCCTCTTATTTTTTCTGCAAACTTTGGGTTCTTTTCCACAAAAATAACCTCCGCACCTTTCTCCTCCGCAAGCATACCCATCTGACCAGTTCCAGCAAAAAGGTCAAGAAATAGCATTCCCTCTACTTCTCCCAATATATTAAACACTGCCTGCTTGACAAGGTTAGAAGTTGGTCTAAGTTTTTGCTTTCCACTTGCTTTTTTCACAAAAAGTATTATAATTTAGGTTTCTATTTTTATGGAGGTTTTTGCTATGAGGCAGTTTAAACTGCTACAAAAACTTGATAAGGAGGAGTGCAAATGGTCAAAGCCCTCGGACTGCATATCCTAGCAGACCTGTATGGGGTCCACCCTGACCTTATTGACAGGGTGGAGGATGTGCGTCAGCTCCTTGAGAGCGCGGTCAAGGTAGCAGACCTCACAAAGATATCTTCCCACTACTATCAATTCCAGCCTCACGGTGCCACTGGCGTGGTGCTTTTGGCGGAGTCCCATATTTCCATCCACACGTGGCCAGAGCATGGTCTTGCTACCATTGACGTCTACACCTGCGGAGACCCCACAAAGGCTTACAGGGCAATGGACTACATCATTGCCACCCTTGAGCCTGCAAGGGTTGATAAGCAGGTGCACGAGCGAGGTTTGGTTGGTCAGTCCGAGGTAGACCAATTGCGAAGTATTTTGCTAAAGGTTTAAAAGTCTTTCTATAAGTTTTTGGAGAGAGTCCCTGTGGCTCTCTCCCTCATAGGCTAAAAGTTGCGAGACTTGTATACCTTCTTGGCTTAACTCATCCTTGTAAGCTTCAGCCCATTCTTTTACCATGTTTTTGTCCACCTCTATGTGGAACTGCAAGCCCACAGCCCTTTGAAAGACAAAGGCTTGATTTTCGTATTTCTTGGAAGAGTAAAGCCTAATTGCCCCCTGAGGCAGGTCAAAGGTATCACCATGCCATTGAAAAACCATAAGGTTTTGTGGAAAATCCTTAAAATATTCATGGTCTCCTACCTTATAAACTTCCATCCATCCTATCTCCTTGCCTCTTTCACCCTTATAAACCCTCGCACCAAGCACCTTTGCCAACATCTGAGCACCAAGACATATACCCAAGAGAGGTATACCTTCTTTTAAAGCCTTTTCCATAACTTTGTATTCGTAAGACAGAAAGGGATACTTCGCCTCTTCGTAAGCTCCCATATAACCACCCAGAACCACCACAAGGGAGTAATCCTCAAGAGGTTTATTTAGGAGCATGCCCTCTGTGGTATCCACATAATCCACATCAAAGCCAAGCTCTTTAAGTATAGGCTCAAGCAAACCAAGATGCTCTATCCTTACGTGTCTTATGGCTAAAGCCTTCATACCTTATCCTCCATAATTGGTTATTGACAAAGGACGGTGCTAAGCCTTTCAATAACTTTGTTTTTGCAATTAGCATGCCAAAGAGCCTACCAGTAGGCTGATTTCAACGCTTAAGCTTAGTAAAAAGTATCTGAGCAAGAACTCTCTTTGTTTACATGCTTGCAAAAATGTTAACAAATTTACATAAGAATGGAATATGCTTTGGGAGTGTTTCATCCATTGTGTAAAAAATAAAGTAAGGATGTGTTAACATGAAACAGCCAAGCAAGAAGAAAGTAGAACAATACCGCAGGGAGTTCAGTGAACTACTCAAAGACCTTATGCCTCAAGCCATTGCAAGGTGTTAGGAGTTGAATGGGCAAGGGGATATAGTCCCAGCTAATAATTCTTTTTGAGGGTATGTTACCAAGTATGGCAGAATTTACACAAATTTTGAAACAGTCCCGTCAAATCTCACAAGGCTTTTAGATACGTTCACCATCTGGCATTTATCTTGTGTAAGAGTGTAGTGAATGTGGACTACAAGGACTGATAAGAGGGAGTTGGAAGTGTAGGGTTGCGGATAGCAGTTTTTGGGCTAACTATTGGTTATAAAAATATCTCAAACACAGCCACAAGGCAAACAGTGTTCCCACAAGCACGGGGAAGGTTAGGACAAAACCTACCTTAGTGTAATACCACCAGCCTATGCGTATACCTTTTTTATCCAAAACATGTAGCCACAGGAGGGTTGCCAAAGAGCCAATGGGTGTGAGCTTTGGTCCTATGTTTGTTCCCACAAGGTTTGCAAGGGCAAGAAACTCAGCCATTTTTGGCTCAAGCCCAGCCTCACCTATTGCTATGTTTACCGTCATAACCGTTGGTAGGTTGTTCATCAAGGCAGAAAGAAGTGCGGAGGTTATACCCACGCCCATTATGGCGGTCAGCTCTCCGTAGCTTATAAACTTATGGATAAGTCCTGTAAGGCTGTCTGTATATCCTGCTCTTTTTAGAGAATAAACCACCGCATACATACCGATGGAGAAAAAGACGATGTTCCATGGAGCAAAAAGGAAAACCTCTTTTAGGTTAACTACCCTATTTTTCAAAGTGGCAAGAGCCAGCAAAAAGGCACACAAGCCAAGCACAAAAGAGACAGGAATTCTAAGGCTCAAAAGCTCAAGCAACAGAAAGGTAGAGCCAAGCAGTGCTATTAGTAGAAAGCCAACCTTGAAAACAAGCCTGTCCCTTATTGCGTAGTGGGCTGGAGAGCTCAAAAGCACCTCTGGGTCATAGCTCCTTATAAGGTCTTTGCGGTAGAAAATATAAAGCACAAGCAAGCTCAAAAGCACAGAAACTAGGTTAGGAAAAAACATATAAAGGGCGTATCTCCAAAAGTCTATGCCAAAGTAGTGGGCGGTTATTATGTTTGTTAGGTTAGATATCACCAAGGGCAGGCTTGTGGTATCTGATATAAAGCCAGCTCCCATAATGTAGGGTAGAATGTGCCTTCTGGGTAGGTTGAGGTATTTTATCTTAGAGTAGATTATGGGTGTTAGCATAAGGGCAGAGCCATCGTTGGCAAAAATTGCTGAAATAAAAGCACCAAGAAGCATAAGAGAAACAAAGAGATAAATCCCTCTACCTTTGCCTAACTCTATAGCCTTTAGGGCAAACCACTCAAAAAAGCCAGCCTTATCAAGGATTATGGATATAACAATAAGAAAAACAAAGGCAAGGGTGGCATCCCACACAAGGCTGGCAATGTAGAGAATATCTCCTGGCTCTATAAGACCAAAAGCCAAAGAAAGACCAGCACCCAGCCATGCAGACCAGCCTATACCAAGACCTTTAGGTCTAATAAGGACGAGAAGAAGGGTTAAAAGAAAGACCGTTGGTGCGAGAAAGGTATCCATTTAGTTTTTCTCTTCGTAGGGTCTACAGCCAAGGGTGTTTATAAAGAAGGTTTTTCCTTCTTTTGTGGTGCATTTGTAGACTTGATAGGCTGGGCAGTCCTCCGCAGGAGTGATAAGAAGTTTTCCATCCTTTACTTCTATATGACACTTTCCACAAACCGCTGGTCTAAGAGAATCTTTCCCAAGCATTGGCTCGCAAGAGGTTATGTAGCTATTCGTAGAAAAGGCACAGCTCCCCAAGGCTAAAAGAAGGCTCAAAAGCCACATAAGGCTATTTTATCAAAAAAGCCCCCCAGAAAGGGGGGAGGCACGAGCCTCAGAACAGGAAGCCTACCTCCAGTCCCAGCCTTGCTTGGCTCTTCTTGCCGTTGCTAGTAAAGGCACTGTCCGCATTCACATAAGATAAGTCCGCTCTCATCATTAAATTACCCATTTTGTAAGCAGGCGTAACGGTAAAAGTCCAGCCTTTGTTCCCATCTCCAAGACCCACCAGGTCTGTTCCTCCTAAGTCTGAGTTATCCTTTAAGTATTCCAGTCTACCAGAGAGCTTTATAGGTTTTAGTTCATAAGAGACATGCAAAGCTCCTCCGCTTGCCTTTGCCTTTTCTGGCACTCCTGCCTTTGAGCTTTTTGGAGCTTCCACATACATAAGGTCTGCACCAAAGGAGAGATTTTCAAAGGTGTAGCTCGCCACCACGTTATACTCTCTCTTGTTTGCCGGTGCGGCGGTGCTGTTAGGTATGGCATCTTTGTCTGGAATTAGAAAGTTAAAGGAAAGGGATGCCTCTTTTGTAGGAGTTACGCCCACACTTCCTTCAAAGGCAAACTTCGGGTCGTTAGTGCTAAGGGTATAAAAGCCGTCGTTAATGCCAGCTTTGGCTGTGAACATTTCCATTTCATAGGTTATCCTCACACCGTTGTTTATAACAGGCTGCATATTCCATACAAGCCCTCTCTGAATATAGTTATTCGTATAGGTAAAGGCGGACTCATAGCCTATTATGGTGGGAAGTTTTCCAACTTGCACAGAAGCCTCTTTCATAGGTTTATATTCCACATAGGCAACGGGAAGAGGGCTAAAGGGGTCTGTGTTTTGTGAAGTTTTTACAATACCAACTCCCACCACGGGTGTTACATAAGCACCACCCATTAGGGTAAAGCCAAAAGGTTCAGCAGGCTTTGAGAGGCTTATAATGGCTGAGCCTACATCGTAGCGAGTCTTCTTTGTGTCTGAGGTGTTGTTGCTGTGGAGTATGTAGCCTGTTAGTGCACCCTCCAAATTAAGAGTTCCAAGAGGTTCTGCCTTTAGCTCAATGGCGTGGGCGGAGCCAAAGGCTCCAAGGACTGTGGTAAGCAAAGCTAACTTTCTCATGTCTGTACCTCCTTATGAGATGTTGTATGCACTTTCTCCATGCTGGGACCTGTCAAGCCCAGTTATTTCCTCTTCCTCTTTAACCTTTAGACCAGTTAAAGCCTTGGCAACAAAGAGGATTACTGCGGTCATAACACCACTGTATACTATCGTCACTATAACAGACCATATTTGTGTAACAACCTGTCCGGGGTTTCCATAAAGAAGCCCCTTGCCTGCTTCGTTTATGGATGGGTCTGCGAAGACGCCTGTGAGGATAGCTCCTATGATACCAGCTACACCGTGTATGCCAAACACGTCAAGTGCGTCATCATAGCCCAGTTTCTCTTTTACCTTAGCCACCATGAAGTAGCATATAGGTCCTGCAGTCAAGCCTATTATGAAAGCACCAAACACATTTACAAAGCCTGCAGCAGGAGTAATAGCCACAAGTCCTGCTATCACACCAGAGGCAAGCCCGAGAACGGTAGGTTTTTTCCTATGAAGCCATTCGGTAAACATCCATGCCAAAGCAGCAGTGGCTGTTGCTATGTTGGTGTTTAGCATGGCTACTGCAGCAAGTCCGTTGGCAGCAACCGCAGAGCCAGCATTAAAGCCAAACCATCCAAACCACAAAAGCCCTGCACCAAGCACCACGAGAGGCAGGTTGTTGGGCAGTAAGACCGCATCCTTTCTCCTGCCGAGAATTATAGCACCCACAAGACCTGCAATGCCAGCATTTATGTGAACCACCGTTCCCCCTGCAAAGTCAAGGGCTCCGTCCTTTGCCAAAAAGCCTCCACCCCACACCCAGTGGGCTATTGGAACATAAACCAAGCTCACCCACAAAGCCACAAATATCACCCAAGCGGAGAATTTAAGCCTTTCTACATAAGAACCACTTGCTAAGGCTACAGTAATTGCCGCAAAGGTAAGCTGAAACATAACAAAGAGAAGCTCGGGGATGGTGCCTTGAAGGCTTTTAACACCCACTCCGCTTAAAAATATTTTGCTTGCACTACCTATTATGCCTCCGATATCTTCTCCAAAGGCAAGGCTATAGCCGTAGGCAAACCAGACCAATGACGCAAGACAGTAAGCCACAAAGGACATGGCTATAGTGTTTAAGATATCCTTTCTCTTTGCCATGCCTCCGTAGAAGAGGGCAAGACCCGGCAGGGTCATGAGCATGACAAGGGCAGAAGACACCAAAAGCCACGCGGTGTCTCCAGTGTCTAACTTTGGAGTGGCTTCCTCCGCAAAGGAAAGGCTTACCAAAAGCAATGGTATAATAGTTGTCAGGCGACGCATTTTATCTCCTCCTTTGCCCCACCCAAAAGGGGCGGGGCGGTTTTTTTACTTAGATGTCAAAGTAAAGCTCAAACTCCTTAGGATGGGGTATGAACCTCATCTCGTCAATTTCCTTCTTCTTGGAGCTTATCCAGGTCTCTATAAGCTCCTCTGTAAATACCCCACCCTTTAGGAGAAACTCGTAGTCATTCTCAAGAGCCTTGAGAGATTCCTCCAATGAGCCGGGTAGCTGTGGTATGTCCTTTAGCTCCTCTGGTGGCAGGGAGTATATGTCCTTGTCAAAGGGCTCTCCGGGGTGTATGCGGTTTTCTATACCGTCTATGGCTGCCATGAGTATGGCGGAGAAGGCAAGGTAAGGGTTGCTGGTGGGGTCTGGGAAGCGAATTTCTATTCTTTTCGCCTTTGGTGATGTGGAATACATGGGTATCCTTATGGCAGCAGACCTGTTTCTTGCGGAATAGGCAAGTCTTACGGGGGCTTCAAAGCCTGGCACAAGTCTGTGATAGGAGTTAATGGTTGGATTAGTAAAGGCGGTAAGTGCTGGTCCGTGCTTGAGAACACCCCCTATAGCATACAGACAGGTTTCTGACACCCCTGCGTATCCAGAACCTGCAAAGAGGTTTTGACCCTCCTTCCATATAGAGAAGTGAGTATGCATACCCGAGCCGTTGTCGTTAGGTAAAACCTTTGGCATAAAGGTCGCAAACTTTCCATATTTGTGGGCAACCATACGCACTATATACTTGTAGAGGAAGAGCTTGTCTGCTTGATTTACCAAAGAGTCATAACGAATGTCTATCTCTCCTTGACCTGCGGTGGCAACCTCGTGGTGGTGGAGCTCTACCACTATACCAAGTTGGGACATAAGGGAGACCATCTCGCTCCTAAGTCCATGAACCTTGTCCAGGGGTGGCACTGGGAAGTATCCCCTCTTGTGTGGTATTTTGTAGCCAGAAGAGGTTATTTCTCTGTTCCACCAACCCTCTTCTGAGTCTATTCTCCAAAAGGCATAATTGGCAGAGGTTCCAAACTCCACAGAGTCAAAGATGAAAAACTCAGCCTCTGGTCCATAGTAGGCGGTATCTCCTATACCTGTTTGCTTTAGGTATTGCTCTGCCTTTTGAGCAATGTAACGGGTATCCCTACCATACCTCTCTCTTGTTACAGGGTCATAGATATCGCATGTCATCACAAGAGTCTTTGGTTCCATAAAGGGGTCAATAAAAGCGGTAGTAGGGTCAGGAAAGGCAAGCATATCGGACTCGTTGATAGACTGCCATCCCCTTATGGATGAGCCGTCAAAGCCTCTACCTTCCTCAAAGGTATCCAAGGACAGCTCATAGGCTGGAATGGTAAGGTGTTGCCACTGACCAAAAAGGTCAGAAAACCTCAGGTCCACATACTGGACCCCTTCCTGCTCGATGAGGCTTAGCACCTCAGCTGGTGAATACTTGGGCATGTTTAAACCTCCTTTATAAAGTTTTCATATTGCTTGGTTTCCTCTTTCACCCGTTCTAATTCTCACCACATCCTCAACGGGTATTATGAATATCTTTCCATCCCCTACTCTTCCTGTCTGGGCGGTTTTCATGATAGCTTCTATTACCTTTTCCACATCCTCGTCTCTGACCACCACTTCAATCTTTACCTTGGGCAGAAAGTCAATCACATACTCTGTGCCACGGTATATCTCCGTGTGTCCCTTTTGTTGACCAAAGCCACGAACCTCTGTGACCGTCATACCGCCTATGCCTATCTCCACAAGGGCATCCTTAACCTCGTCCAGTTTAAAAGGCTTGATTATGGCTTCCACTTTTTTCATGCTTTAACCTCCTGTGAGTTATTTTTGCAAAAAACATGCCAACCATAAAGTGCTGGCTAAGGGTTAATTTTACTACCTTTTAGAGAGGTGAGCTTTGAGAAGTTATGTGAAATTGTTTACAAAATTGTAAAATTGTTCACTTGCCTGTGGCACAGCTTTTCAGCTCTACCGTTGCGTGGGCTATCTCTTCAAAGCGGGATAGTATCCTATGGTAGTGTTCAAGGTCGTAGTTTTCAGAGGTTTCAATCCCCACTATGCAAGCGTATTTGCCACTATAGATCTTAAGAAGGTGTATGTCATAAACCTTGCTTTTACCACCCTCCTCAAGGGCATTTATTATCTCTCTCACTAAAGGATTTTTGCCTTCCTTGTCAAGGAGTATGGGTGCGGTTTCCCTCATGAGAGACAAAGACCACCTTATTATAAGCACAAAGCCCAACAAACCCATTAGAGGGTCCATAAACCACAAACCAAAATATTTTCCTGCCAGCAAACCACCTATGGCAAGCACAGAGGTAAGAGCATCCGCAAGCACATGCAAATAAGCACCCCTGAGGTTTAGGTCATGATGGTCATGGTCGTGCTCGTGGTGGTGCTGTCCACCATGGAGTATGTAGGCACTAAGGATATTTACCCCAAGCCCTACAAAAGCCACAAGCAGTGCCTCCTCATACTTGGTTTCTCCACCCCTTAGGAACTTTGAGAGGCTCTCTTCCAATATGAGAAAGGAAACAAAGAAAAGCAAAATAGCACTGGTATATGCCCCAAGCACCTCCACCTTCCAAGTGCCAAAGGTAAAACTACCATCCCTTGCCCATCTTTTTGCAAAAAAGTAAGCCATATAGGCTATGGCAAAGGCAAAGGCATGAGTAGACATATGAATCCCATCCGCAAGGAGAGCAACAGAGTTAAACATATAGCCCGCCAATATCTCCAAGAACATGGTAAGGAGCATGATAAGGAAAACTATCAAAACCCGTCTTTGGGCTCTGTGGTGCGGTGTATAAAACTCATGTTGATGCTTGCAAACCATGAGGAAATTATAGAAACTTACTGACTACTGGGCTATGAAACAGCTCATGCAAGAGAGTCGTCTATCCATTTAAGGTAGTCCTCGTTGCCTGCAACTATAGGCATGGCAATTATCTCGGGAACTGTATAGGGATGAATAGACTTTACACCCTCAAGCAAGTCTTTAAACTTTTGAGCGGAAGTCTTTACCACAAGAAGGCTTTCCTTATCCCTTTCTATTTTCCCCTTCCACCAGTATATGGAGTTAACTTCTGGAACTACATTAACACAAGCACCCAGCTTATTCTCTATTATGTAATTTGCTATTTCTTGAGCCTTGTCCAAGGGTGTAGTGATAAAAACCACATAGTAGCCCAGCATAGAGTATATTTTAACCTATGCCAAAGGAGAAAACTCTACCAACCCTTGAGCTTTTCATGGAAGAGCTTTTGAGCCTCTTGCCCTACTTGAGAGAGAGGTATGGAGTGAAAGAGCTTGGAGTTTTTGGTTCATACCTGAGAGGAGAGCAAAGACAAGACAGCGACCTTGACCTTCTTGTAGACTTTGAAAAGGATATTTCTCTCTGGAATGTTATGGAGCTTGAGGAGTTTCTCTCTGAAAGGCTTGGAGTAAGGGTTGACCTCATTATGAAAAGCTCTTTAAGGTTTAGACCTCATACCGCAGAGAAGATTCTAAAAAGCTATGTGCCTGTGGTGGAAAATTGGAAAGATATAATAAGGCAAAAGGAGATGCCAAGAAGAGACTACAGGGAATACATAAAAGACATTCTGCAAGAGTGTGAGTTTGTAAAAAAATACACGCAAGGCATAGAATACGAAGACTTTTTGGAAAGCGACCTACTTAGGCATGCAGTGGTGCGTGCTTTGGAAGTAATAGGCGAGGCGGTAAAGAATTTACCCAATGAGCTTTTAGAGAAGTATCCACAGATAGAGTGGAGAAGGGTAAAGGGCATGAGAGACAGGCTGGCTCACGCATACTTTGGCGTGGACTATGAGCTTCTTTGGAAGGTGGTAAAGGAGGAGCTTCCAAACCTTTGCAAAGTGGTAAGGGATATGCTCTAATCTAACTTTCCAAGGTATGCCAAGAGGGCGGTTATTGTGGCTGGAGTTATGCCATCTATCCTGCTTGCTTGACCCACCGTCATGGGTCTGAATTTTTTGAGCTTTTCCCTTGCCTCGTGGGTGAGCCCTGGGACCTTGTCATAATCCATATCCTGTGGAAGTGCTATACCCTCCAGTTTCTTTAGCCTTTCGTTTAGCTTCTGCTCCCTTTCTATATAAGGCTCATACTTTAGCTGTATTTCCACCTCTTCCTTCACATAAGACTGCTCTGGAACTTCAAAACCAAAAGCCTTTAGGTCATCTATGGTATACTCCGCAGTGAGAAGTTGTGAAGGTGTATAGCTCCTTGTGTCAGAGCCAACCGCCACTGCAACCCTTTGAGACTTGTAAAACTCCACCCAGCTCTCTATTTCTCTCTGTAGCTCCTTCACCATCTTGTATTGCTCCTCTGTGAGGAGACCAAGCTCGTAGCCAAGTTTAGAGAGCCTAAGAATGGCGTTGTCTTGTCGGAGTTGAAGTCTGTATTCAGA
>JAXSOH010000017.1:0-24781 GCA_037925805.1 Aquificaceae bacterium | reverse complement strand
TTGTTATAAAGTTACAGGAAAAGTTAGGAAAAGAAGAAGCTATTGAGTTTATAAAGGCGTTAGATGAGACTATAAAGGAGCTAAGTCTCCAAAGGAAGTTAGAGCTAAAAGAAGAGCTTACCAAGGAGCTGGTTACAAAGGCTGACCTAAGAGAGGAAACCGCAAAGTTAAAAGAAGAAATCGCAGAAATAAACGCAAGGCTTTCAAAACTTGAAACCTATATAAAAGTCCTCATTGCCCTATTTCTAATAGCCATAGCTCTTTACAGCCCAGTGTTTTTTGAACTCCTTAAGCTACTCCTTAAACCCTAAAGGCTTATAATATACCCTATGGTTAGCACACTTCCACCAGAAGTTGTTATAAAGTTACAGGAAAAGTTAGGAAAAGAAGAAGCTATTGAGTTTATAAAGGCGTTGGATGAGACTATAAAGGAGCTAAGCCTTCAAAGGAAGTTAGAGCTAAAAGAAGAGCTTACCAAGGAGCTGGTTACAAAGGCTGACCTAAGAGAAGAGTTTGCAAAGCTGAGACAAGAAATTGCCAGATTGGATAGTCAAATCGCAGAGTTAAGAGGTGAGATTGCAGAGTTAAGAGGTGAGATTGGAGGAGTAAAGGGTCAAATCGCAGAAATAAACGCAAGGCTTTCAAAACTTGAAACCTATATAAAAGTCCTCATAGCCTTATTTCTGATAGCCATAGCATTATACAGTCCTGTGTTTTTTGAGCTTGTGAAATTACTTTTCAAACCTTAAAGATATGTTTTCCTTTAGGGTTATAAAATCCGACGGAAAGGCAAGGCTTGGGGAACTCATAACACCGCATGGTAAAATACGCACACCAGTCTTTATGCCTGTTGGCACTCAGGGAACAGTAAAAGCTATGCTCCACAAAGACCTTATAGAGATAGGCACTCAGATTGTATTAGGGAATACCTATCACTTATACCTAAGACCTGGTGCAGAGATAATAAAGGAAGCAGGCGGGCTTCATGCCTTTATAGGCTGGGACAAGCCTATCTTGACAGATAGTGGAGGCTTTCAGGTTTTTTCCCTTTCACGAGGAAGGGGAGATGGAAGGTCAAGGGTAAGGGTTAAGGACGAAGGGGTAGAGTTTAGAGACCACCTCGCGGGAGACCTTCACTTCTTTACTCCGGAAAAGGTTATAGAAATTCAAGAAGCCTTTGGCTCTGACATCATTATGCCTCTTGACGAGTGTGTGGAATATCCTACCACTTATGCCTATGCAAAGACTGCAATTGATAGAACTATAGACTGGCTTGACAGGAGCATAAGGGCTAAAAGGAGAGAAGACCAGGTGCTTTTTGGAATAGTGCAGGGTGCTTTTTTTGAGGAGCTTAGGGTAGAGTCTGCTCTTAGGACTGTAGAAAGAGACCTCTTTGGCTATGCTATTGGCGGGCTTTCTGTGGGCGAGCCAAAGGAAATCATGTATGACATGACCGAGCTTGCGTGCCAATACCTTCCATGGGAAAAACCCAGATATCTCATGGGGGTAGGTATGCCTGAGGATATAATTGAAGCGGTGGCAAGAGGGGTAGACATGTTTGACTGCGTGGCACCCACGCGCATGGCAAGGACTGGAACGCTCTTTACCTCAAGAGGAAAGATAAACATACGCAACGAAAAATATAAAAAGGATTTTTCACCACCAGACCTAGAGTGTGATTGTTATACCTGCAGGAACTTCACTAAAGCCTATCTGAGACATCTCTTTAATGTGGAGGAGATATCCGCTTACACACTCAACACCATTCACAACCTTCGCTTTTACCACAGGTTAATGGAGAATATAAGAAAAGCCATAGAGGAGGGCAGGTTTGAAGAGTTCAGAAGTGCGTGGCGTAGGGCTTATAGCTTATAGGCTTGACTTCCTCGCCAAGAAGGTTCTTATCCTCTTGATGCTTTTTTTACTGTCCTTTTCTATGGAGATTGAGAGAGAAAACATAAGATTAGCTCAAATATACTTTTACAAGGGTTATATAGAATACCAACAGGGTAATTATAGCGACGCAATATCTGAATTTAGCAGGTCTTTTCTGTCTGACAGACAAGGATACTATGGCGAGCTTTCCTACCTTTACATAGGTATATCTCATGCTCAGCTTTCATACATAAGAGGGAGAAGGGAAGGTATTCTCTCTGCAATAGCCTATCTTAACATGTATCCCTACTATTACAAAAAACCTACCTATCTTTTCCTTCAGAGGGAATTTATAGGTGATGCATACCTTCTCATGGGCTTTTACGATAAGGCAAAAGACATGTTCTTTGGTCTTTATAGAGATATAAACAGAACTGATTATCTTCTGAAGTTTCTCTATGCAGATTCTCTTTCTCAAGGGTTAAACAGCCAGCTTCTTGACCAAATAGACCCAGAAACACTTGTAGAAAGCAGATACTTTTATCACCTTGTTAAGGGTTTTTACGCTTTTAATGTAAGCAACTATACTACAGCTCAAAGCGAACTTTCTCAAGCCCGCAACCTAAACAGGTATTTAGAGGAGGACCCTGAGTTTCTCTATAGGTATGCAGTGTCAAGTTTTATGAACGAAGATTGGAGATCTGCTGTTTTTTATTTTGAACAACTTGATAGAAGGGATATTTATAGAAAGTATTCGGATTCACTTAACTACTACCTTGCCCTTATATACTTGATGAATAAAAACTACGGAGATGCAAGAAAAAGGGTTTTAAACATGATGGCTTCTGAAGGTGTAAAAACAAACCTTTTAATATCTCAGCTTTGGGTATTTCCAGAGTTTCTTGAAAAATATAGTGGAGACTTCCGAGGTTATAAACAAATGCTAAAGGGATCATCTTGGACATATTTAAACAGCATTTATTCAATCCCTGCTATTCTTGGTATCTACTACTATTCACTCAAAGAGAAGAATTTACAGGACAAGGACCTTTTTAGGCTCAAAAGGCTTATACTCCCCCAAGAAATAATCTTTGAGGACATAAGAGTAAAGTTAGAACCAATGTTGACAACCTTAAATAGCCTTATGTCAAAAGTAGACCCCTATGGCAAAGACGCTAACTTTCTAATGGAGCTTTATAGAAGCAACCCAAACAATTATGGTCTCATATTTGGGTATGAAAAGCTTGCAAGGGCTGTGGCCTACCTTGGGGACACTACGCTTAAAAACATTCCCGAAAGGTTAGAAGAACCGCTAAGGGGCTTTCTTTTAGGTCAGCTCTTGCTCCTTGAAGGGTCAGAGGAGGGTTTGAGAATGGTAGAATCTTCCTTGCAGAGGCTCACTGGCGAAGACAGACTGGAGGCTCTTTTTATCATAGGTATATATAGAAGGGATGTAAAAATCCTCGAAGACCTTGTTGAACAAGAGCTTCCGCAAAGGGTTCTACCCTACTTAGAGCCTGCACTCTTAGAGTTGGGAGATTTCCACTATGGCAGGAGGCAGTATGAAAGTGCAAAGGTTTATTACAGGAGGTATTTAGAGACAGCTCAGGAAAATGACCTTTACTGGCTTGTTGCCTACAGGCTTGCTAAGGTTGGTGAATTGACTGGGGATACGGAAACTATAAACTGGGTTGTCAGAAAAGCCCAAGGGAAAGATAATATTATAAGTAGAGTTATAATTCTTCTCTGGGGGTGAATGAGATGGATATTTTTAAGGGAACGGACAAGGTAATGCCCCATTTGGATTATGCTTGGAAGAGACATAAGGTAATCTTAAGCAATATAGCTAACGCAGACACACCCAACTACAAGGCTAAGGATGTGTCTTTTAGTCTTGAGGATAAGGCAGAGCTCAAGACCACAAGAGAGAAACATATAAAGCCCTCGGGTTCAAAGGACTTTAAGGTTTTTGAAGTCAGGAAAAGGCTTATGGGTAATGACCTAAACGACGTAAGCGTAGAGGAAGAAATGGCAAAGCTGAACCAAAACAGGATAGCCTATGAGATTTACATGAAGTTTGCTACTGGAAGCCTTCAAGAACTCAACAATATAATAAAGGAGGGTAGGCAATGATGGACCTTTTTAGAACCTTTGATGTGTCTGCAAGCGGTATGCAAGCCCAGAGAATAAGGTTCAATACCATAGCCAGCAATCTGGCAAATTTTGAATCTTATAGGGTCAGTGGAGAGCCCTTTAGAAAGTTAGAGCCAGTTTTTGAGGCGGTGCAAACCGAAGAAGGGCTCCAGAAGGGTTATGTGCCAGTTATTGTTAGAGAGATAAGGGAGTCTGACCAAGCCTTTAGGCTAGTCTTTGACCCCACAAACCCAAGGGCGGATGCAGAAGGTTTTGTAAGGCTTCCCAATGTGGACTTGGTCAAAGAGATGGCGGACATGATATCTGCCATGAGGAGCTACGAGGCGAACCTCAACGCCTTTAGGACAACAAGAGAAATTGCACAGAGGACGCTTGAGCTATGGAGATAGGGTCTATAGAAGGACTTTTAAAACAAAGGACTGCTCCCAAAAACAAAGAAAAGGGAGATTTTCTAAAAGAGTTTGGTAAGTTCGTCCAATGGGTAAATACAGAGCAACAGAAGTCCGAAAGTATAAAGGAGGCGGTCTTAAAGGGTGCTGAGATACCTCTTCATCAGATGGTGGTGGAGTTTGAAAAGGCTAACACCGCACTAAACCTCCTTATACAAGTAAGAAACAAGCTACTTGAAGCCTTTCAGGAACTCAATAGGATGCAGGTATAAAGATGGCGGATATAAGAGAGACCATAAATGCTCTAAAAGATAGGTTTATGGCACTTTCCCTGCCACAAAAAATAGCACTTGTTGCTATACCTCTGGCTGTCCTTTTGACCCTTGTAGCTATAGCGGTCTTTGCCACAAGACCAAACTATACAGTCCTCTATTCTGGTCTATCTCAGGAAGACATGTCTGCAGTTATGGCAGAGCTTGACAAAGACGGTGTAAATTACAAGTTGGGGCAAGATGGCAAAAGCATATTGGTCCAGGAACAGCAGGCAAGGGATATAAGGCTTAAACTTGCGGCAAAAGGCATACCAAGTAAGGGGATAGTGGGGTATGAGGTTTTTGATAAAACTGGTATAGGTGTTTCTGACTTTCAAAATCAGGTTAATTTCAAAAGGGCTGTTGAAGGCGAGCTCTCAAGGACTATCCTGAGGATGTCAGGGATAGAAGACGTGAGGGTAAACATAGGCATGCCCCAGAAGTCCATCTTCTTGAGAGAAGAGGAAGAGCCAACTGCAAGCGTTTTTGTGAAGCTAAAACCTGGGCACGAGCTTACCCCAGAACAGGTAAAGGCAATAAGAAACTTGGTTTCTTCAAGTGTGCCAAGACTAAAGCCCAAGAACGTAGTGGTTGTGGATGACAAGGGTAGGGACCTTACCGCTATGCTGGAGGATATGGAGGATTTTGCAAGGGATAAGGAGCTAAAGCTCAAGGCTGAATTTGAGAAAAGGTTAGAAAGAGAAGTGCAAAGGGCTTTAGAAGAAGCCTTAGGATTTGGGACCGTAAAGGTTAAAGTCTCCGCAGACCTTGACTTTACAAAAAGGGAACAGAGGGAGGAAATATACGACCCAGATATGACCGCAGTGGTAAGCCAGCAGAAGAAAAAGGAAAGGACAACGACAGGTGGTGTTGCAGGAGTGCCTGGTGCACAAGCAAACATTCCGCCAGGGGTTGGTGCAGTAGCGGGTGCAGGTCAGGTGCTTACAGAAAAGAGCGAAACTATAACCAACTATGAGGTAAGCAAAAAAGAAGTATACAGCATTGACCCTATCATAAAGGTTAGGAAATTAAGTGTAGGGGTCTTGGTAGACTCAAACATAAAAAACCTTGATTTAGAAAAGGTTAGAAGGATAGTATCCGCATCTGCGGGTATAGACCAGCAAAGGGGTGATGTGATAACGGTTGAAGCAATACCCTTCCAGAAACCTACCTTTGAGGAACCTGCTCCAGGCCTTGAAAAGTATGTAAAACTTGGCCTCCTTGTATTTTTAGTAGTTGTGATGCTTGTTGTATCTTTGATACTTCTTAGAAGGCTCCTCGGCAAGAAGAAGGAGGTTGCACCGATTCCCGTATTTCCCCCTGGAGCACCTGAGACTATTGAAATTATAGAAGGTGCGGAGGAGATAAGAATGAAGGCGGAGAAGGTGGAAGCTGTGGAAGCCATAGTCAAAACCGCAAAGGAGGAGCCAGAGAAAGTGGCAAAAATATTAAAGGGATGGTTAAGAGGTAGGAGTTAGAAATGGCAGATGAGCTCTTAAGTCAGGAAGAGATTAACCTACTTCTGAAAACCCTTGGCAAGGAAGAGGAAAAAAAGGGGGAGGCTGAAGAGGAAAAAGTAAAACCACTTGACCTTTCTCTTTTTGAACATATATCCGCTGGAAGGATTCCAGGCCTGGAGCTCATACTTGAAAAATGGATAAACGGGCTTAGGAGAGGATTGGCATCCCTTGTGATTACGGTCCCTGGTATCTTTAAAGAAAGTGTTGGAATAGTAAGGTTTGGAGAATTTACCGCAAAATTACCACTACCCTGTGCCATAGGTCTGTTCAACATTGAACCTCTTAGAGGTATATGCCTTTTGGCAATAGACCCAAAACTTATCTATATGGTGGTTAGCAGTGTGTTTGGTGGTAGTGCAAAGCCATACAGGATAGAAGGTAGAGATTTTACGCGCATAGAAATGAGGCTCATTCAAAGATTCTTAAACATATGCTATCAAGAACTGGAAATAGCGTGGAGCACACTTATGGATGTAAAAATAAACCCCGTTGGCATAGAAACAAACCCAGCCCTTCTTACCATGTCCCGTGCAAAAGAAAAATTTATACTTCTAAAGCTCGCATTGGTCATAGAGGGCAACGAGGGTCATATTCAATTAGCAATACCCGAAGCCTCTATATCTCCTTACAGAGATATATTAAAAGGTTCAGCAGATATGAAGAGTAGAGAATTCAGAAGTAGTATACTCAGAAACTTTTATAAAGTGCCATTAGGCATTGAAGTAGTTCTTGGTAGAACTACTATAAGTTTTGAACAACTTATGGAATTGAAAGAAGGCGATACTTTGATACTCAATAAGCCTATCAAGGAGCCACTTGAAGTTAGAGTGCAAAATAAGTTTAGGGTATTAGCCTTTCTGGGTCAAACTGGTAGTAAAAAAGCCATAAAGATATATCAGTTCAAAGGTAAGGAAGATTGAAGACCTTTGATAAACTGTTATGTGTATATTGTGTTTGTGTGTTATAGTAGAGGGGAATACCGCCTGCTGGGGCAATCCTCTACTTAGAAAGGCGGAATATAAATACCCCAGCCCAGGGTGTAGTTTTGTGCACCTTGGTTAATTGAGGATTGCAAATGGGAGAAGAAGAAAAAATAGAAGACCTTGCGGATATGTGGGCTTCTGCACTCAAGGAACAGGAGGAGGCGTCAAAGGAACAAAAGCAAGAAGAGCCAGAAGAAAAGGAAGACGAAGTATCCGAAAAGCTCAAAAAGTTCTTAGATATACCGCTTCAGGTTGAAGTTATTGTAGGGTATACAACAATAACCTTGGGTGAACTTTTGCATCTTTCACCGGGCTCTATTGTTGAGCTTGAACAGAACGTTGAAAACCCTGTTGATATAATGGTCAACGGCAAGCTAATAGCCAAAGGAGAAATAGTAATAGTAGAAGACAGGTTTGGTGTTAGAATTATTGATATAATAGCAAGAGAAGAGAGGATTAAAAAGGTTGTATAATACTATAGGGGGTGAAACATGGCAGTGGAAGACGTAAGAAATCTTGTGAAGGAGCTTCTGGAAGAGGTAAGGAGCCTTGAGACAAAGCTGGACGAGATAGTAAAGCCTCTTGAAGAATCCTCAAGTAGAATACCGTCCGTTAGCGGAAGTCTGGAGGATGTAATAAGGTTTACAGAGCAGAGCGTTCACCAGATAATGGGAATACTGAACGATATGAGCGAGGGGCTGAAAAAGACACAAGAGGATGTGGATTTTCTCTTAAACCTCAACCCGGTGGGCACCATAAAGAATAAGCTCGAGAGTATAAGGGATAGGACTACAAACCTGTCAGACCTGCTATTACAGGTAATAACTCTTATGTCCTTCCAGGACCTTGCAAGCCAGCAGATAAAAGGCGTTATAGAGGTCTTAGAAGACCTCAAAAAGACCATACTAAAGATAATACTATCCTCCATTGAAGCTTCGAGCCTTCCTGAGGAGCAAAAGGAAAAGATAGTAGGCAAAGCCACAGAAATGCTTACAGGCGATAGAATATTTCAAGATGACGTTGACAAGCTTCTTGAAGAACTAGGACTATAGGAGGTGGAAGATGCCACCAAAAGAGGCAAGGTTTTTGATAGTTGATGACATGAGCACCATGAGGAAAATAATAAGAACCATACTCAATCAGTTGGGTTATACCAACGTGGAAGAGGCGGAGAACGGTAAAGAAGCCCTGGCTAAACTTAGAAGTGGTCGTTTTGATTTCGTGCTTATGGACTGGAATATGCCAGAGTTGGACGGGCTTGAGACCCTAAAGCAGATAAGGAGCGACGACAAGCTCAAAGGTCTGCCCGTTATAATGGTCACTGCAGAAGCAAAGAAGGAAAATGTCCTACTTGCGGTGCAGACAGGTGCAAACAACTATGTGGTCAAACCCTTTACGCCAGAAGTGCTAAAGGAAAAGATAGAAAAGGTTTGGACCGCCCTAAAGGGAGGATAAGGGATTGTTTTGGGGAAGGAAAAAAGATGCAGAGAGAGAGAGACTAACAAAAGAAATAGAGGAGCTCAAAAAAAGGCTCGAACTCTATGAAGATGCACTCAAAAGTTTTTCCGAAGGTGTAAAAATACAACTTGACGGACAAGTCATATTCGAAAATAACGCGGTGGGTGAAGCAGTTGAAATAAAGCCTGGTGTTTATATTTTCAAAAGAGAAGAAGAAACAACAAGACAAGAAGAAGAGCCTCAACCAGTAGAAGATGATTTTATAGACCAAAAAGAGACATTTTATACCACCATTGAAAAGGTCAAACACATAAAAGATAACTTTGAAAAAAGCCTAAGAGAACTCGAGGATGTTTATAGGACGCTCAAAAATGGACTTGAACTTGTAGGATATATGTTTGAAAAACTCGAAGAAGAGAGCAAGGACATAAAAAACATGAAAGACCTTACCGATGGTCTAAGAGAAAAGTCTGGTTACATAGAAGATATAACCAGGATAATAGAAGGCATAGCGGAGCAGACAAACCTTTTAGCCCTGAATGCTTCCATAGAAGCAGCGAGAGCAGGAGAACAGGGAAGAGGTTTTGCGGTTGTTGCAAGTGAAGTGCGTAAACTTGCCCAAAAATCCATGGACTCCGCACAGGGCATAAGCAAAAACCTTAAGGAGATAAAAGAGGGTATAAGGGTTATCACAGAGAGGATAGGTGTTAGCCTTGAAGGCATGCAAGGACTAAAAGATGTCTCTGACGACACAAGAACCATATTTGAAATAATAGAACAAAGACTAAGTGCGGTAAAAGATGTATACGAAGAACTCATGAACACCTTACAGTTATACGTAGAAGAGTTTGAGAGAATAATAAAATATTAAAAGTATGGAGGTGTAAAAATGGAAAAAGTGGAAGCTATGGAGAAGCTGGCCAGTCAGATCGAAAGGGTAAAGGAGCTGTCGGATAACCTCACCAGAATTGCCAAGCAAACCAACCTGCTTGCCCTTAACGCGGTTATTGAAGCTGCAAGGGTTGGGGAGATGGGCAAAGGCTTTTCGGTGGTTGCCGCAGAGTTCAGAAAACTGGCGGAGACTTCAAACAAGATAGCTATGGAGATGAGGTCTGTGGTTAAGGAGATAGAAAACGAGGTCATAGAACTGAGGAAGGAGGAATAAAGATGGATGCCTACGCAATGCCAGAGATACTGAGAACGGGAGCTAACGAGCTTGAAATAGTAAATTTTAGGATTTATGAGGACAGACCCGAAGGGTTTTATCAATGGATACTGGGGGTGAACGTAGCAAAGGTAAGAGAAGTGCTCAGACTTCCTCAAATAACCAGAGTGCCGAACATGCCCGAGTTTGTGGAAGGCATGGCAGAAGTGAGGGGAGAGCTAATACCAGTGGTTAGCTTGGCAAGGTGGATGGCAATACCGGAACCTCCAGAAAGAAGAAAATATTTACTCCATCTTGAGTTCCTCAGGGAGAAGGTAGGTGTTATAGTTCATGACGCAAAAAGGATAATGCGTATATCTTGGGCGGACATCAAGAAACCGCCTGATGTGCTAAACCTTAAGTTTGGTGGCAGGATAACAGGTGTGGTAGATACAGAAGAGGGTATGCTCCTCATATTAGACTTTGAGGGCATACTGCACGATATGGGGCTTTTGAAGATATTTGGTGAGATGGAAGCGAAGGAGTTTGCAGAAAAGGAAACCCATCACTATACAATTCTGGTAGCAGAAGACTCTGGGGTGGCAAGAAGGATAATAAAAGAAACCATGGAAAGTGCTGGGCATACAGTGATAGCCTGCGAGGATGGTCTGGAAGCCTGGGAAAAACTCAACGAGCTTTTTGAAAAGGCAAAATCTGAACAGAAAAACATAAAGGAGCTTGTCCAGATAGTATTTACAGACATAGAAATGCCAAGGATGGACGGGCTTACCCTCACAAAAAAGATAAAGGAGACACCGGGTCTGATGCACCTCCCTGTTATAGTAAACACAACCCTTTCGGATGAAGCAAACAAACAGAAGGCCTTAACAGTGGGTGCGGACGCATATCTTGTAAAGTTTGATGCCAAAGAAATGCTTGAGCTTATAGATAAAGCAGGAGGTGGAATGCTATGATACCAGAGGACATGAGAGAAATATTTGAGGAGTTTGCGGTAGAAGCAAAGGAGCATCTGGATAACCTCGAGCAAGCGCTTTTAGAGCTTGAAAAGGATCCATACAACTCGGACTTGATAAACTCCGCTTTTAGAAGCATGCATACCATAAAGGGGGGTGCTGGCTTTCTTGGTCTTTCCACAATAGTGGAAACAGCACACAAGGCAGAGGACGTGCTCGGAAAACTCAGGAGCGGCGAGCTCACCTTTAATCAAGACATAAACGATGCCATCCTTAGAGCTATAGACTTTTTGAGGGGGGCCCTTTTGGCCTATTCAAGGGGGGAAAGCGTATCCTTAGACGAAGAGCTCTTGTCGGAGCTTACTGCATTGCTTTCTGGAGGTGCAAAGTCCAAAAAAGCTGAAACGCCTACCCTTGAAGAGCTTCTTGATAAATATGGCTTGTCTCACCTAAAGGGCAAACCAGTAGAGGAAGTGCTTGAAGAACTCGTGCTCTTACCACCCGATAAAAGACCTATGGAACTTGTAGACGCTATTGAACGGATGATAAACTTAGCGGGTGTAACCTCTGGAGAAATAAGGGAAGAAGTAGAAGAAGAAGCCAACAAGCTAATGATGGAATATGTAAAAGAGAGCCTCTTAGGAGAGTCCTTAGAAGAAGTTGTTGAAGAGAAAAAGCTTGATTTGGTGCAAGAAAAGGAAGAAAAAACCACAGAAACGAAACCTCAAGAAAAGAAAGAAGTAAAAGAACCAAGAAAAGAGGAAGAGGTAGAAAGAATACTTCGTATAGATGTGCAAAAGATAGAAAACCTTATGAACCTCGTAGGTGAGCTTGTTCTAGAAAGGAATAGACTTTTGAGAACCCTTCAATCTCTATCGGAGGAGCACCAGTCCAAATCTGTGGAGGAAATGGAGACAGTAGTTTCCTCCTTAGATAGGATAGTGGGAGACCTACAGTTGGCTGTGATGAAGACAAGAATGCAGCCTGTAAAGAAGCTCTTTCAAAAGTTTCCAAGAGTAGTAAGAGACCTCTCAAGGCTCTTGGGAAAGGAGGTCCATCTTATACTGGAGGGAGAAGACACGGAGATGGACAAATCTCTAATAGAGAAGCTTGAAGAGCCTCTTATACACCTTTTGAGAAACAGCATAGATCATGGCATAGAACCATCGGAAGAAAGAATAAGACTTGGAAAACCCGCGTCAGGAACTGTAAGGCTGAAGGCTTACTACCAAGGGGACAGGGTCTTCTTGCTGGTAGAAGACGATGGAAAGGGCATAGACGTGCAAAAGGTAAAAACAAAAGCCATCCAGAAGGGCATAATAACCCAAGAAAGAGCGGACAAAATGACCGAAAAGGAGCTTTTGTCTCTTATATTTAGCCCTGGCTTTTCAACCGCGGACAAGGTTTCTGAGGTTTCTGGTAGAGGTGTGGGTATGGATGTGGTGATGAACACGGTTATAAACTTCCGCGGGACCGTGGATGTGTGGAGCGAAAGGGGCAAAGGGACAAGAGTGGTCATGAGCTTTCCGCTTACCGTAGGCATAATAAAGTCTCTGCTTATAAGGGTTGGCAATAGGCTCTTTTCAATCCCCATATACTCAGTGCTTGAAATAGTCAGCGGTGACGAAGCGATAATTTCTCAAGTTTCTGGTGAAGATGTGCTCATACTCAGAGATAGCACCATACCCCTCTTTAGTCTCGGAGATATTCTGGGCATAAACATGCAAAAGGTGGGTTACATAGTAGTTTGTATGTTAGGAAACAGAAGGGTAGCCCTTGCGGTGGAAGATATGCTGGGAGACGAAGAAGTGGTTATAAAGCCCCTTGGAAAGATATTTGGAGATATAGAAGGTATATCGGGGGCTACCATAACTGGAGATGGTAGTATAGTGCTGATACTTGACCCGGTCGGTCTCATCAAAAGGATTGTAGGGGTATTTTGAGGAGGCCTGGTATGAAATGGAGTAGCCTTGACAAGGTTCAGTACGCCAACCTAGCTTCTATTGTTCTCTTTGCGATTGCCTTGGGTGTAGAACTATACAAGTACGGCTTTGAGTTTATAAGACTTTTGAATATCACAAACTTTCTGCTTGCCTGGGTCATATTTGCCAACGTAAAGCACGCAAAAAACACCATACATCGTATAGCCATCCTCCTTGAGGAATCCGCAAAGGGGAAGCTCGACGATAGAATAATCCTTCTAAAGGACCAGGGTGAACTTAAAAGAATGGCTACAAACCTGAACTACTTTCTTGATGTGGTAGAGACCTTCTTGAAAGAGATAAGAGTTCCAATAGAATACGCCTCTCAGGGCAAGTTCTTTAGACCAGTGGTAGCAACAGGCTTTCCTGGTATTTTTTGGCAGGTATCTCAAGCCCTCAGAAAGCCTCTAAGCGACATGAAAGAGGATGCGGAGCTTAAAAAAAGAATTGAGCTCAACGCACAGCTTGGTCAGCTCGGTGGTGGTATTGCCTCAAGTCTTGGGGTTATATACACAGACCTTCTCAAAAGCGTTCAAAAGGCAAAAGACATAAGTGTGGAAAGTCTAAGAACCTCTGAGCTTTCTCAGAAGGGCGTAGATTACTTGGCACAGGTCTCTAAAAGCTTTATGGAGGTGGTAAGGAACGTAGAAGAGGAGAGTAAAAGCATAACCACCCTTGCGGATAGGGCAAACAATGTGGCTGGCATAATAGAGCTTATAAGAGAAGTTGCGGAGCAGACAAACCTTCTTGCCCTCAACGCAGCTATAGAGGCAGCAAGGGCTGGAGAACAGGGAAGAGGCTTTGCTGTGGTTGCGGACGAGGTGCGTAGGCTTGCAGAAAGGACCCAAAAGGCTACAGAAGAGGTTGCTCAAATACTTACAAACATACAGGAGGATGTGCAATCTACCCTTAGCAAATCAAGACAGGTTGCAAAGAGTGTGAAAGAGTCCACCTCAGAGGTTGAAGCTCTGAAGGGAATAATGCAGGACTTTAGCAAAAGTGCAACACAGACCGCAAAACACGCAGACCTTATAGAGAAGGTTATCAACCTAACTGCCAACAAACTTGATCTTATTATCTTTAAACACAATGCTTACTTCTGTGCTTACAACCTTGTAGATACCGGCTTTTACAAAGATAGCAAAAACTGTGCCTTCGCACAGTGGTATTATGGTGATGGCATGGAAAAGTTTGGAAGATACGAAGAGTATAGGAAAGTAGAAACATTCCATGACTCTTTACACGCACACATAGAAAATGCTCTGCAGATTCTCAAGTCGGACAACCCAGCCAAAGAGCTTGTAAGCAAGAAGGAAAAAATCCTTGACGAGTTTGAAAAAATAGAGGACAATATATCTAACATTTTCAAACAGTTTGACAATCTTATAGGCAAGATTGAAGGGAGGTAAAGACATGGAAAAACCAACGCCAGTAAACAGAGAGAGAGAGGTGCCAGAGGACAGGTTTTTGGTGTCCAAGACGGACCCAAAGGGTGTAATAACCTACGCCAATGAGGTATTCTGCGAAATTGCAGGCTACGCGGAAGAAGAGCTTGTAGGCAAGCCTCACAACATCATAAGACACCCCGATATGCCTCGCATAGTCTTCAAGCTCCTTTGGGATACCATCAAACAAGGCAAGGAATTCTGGGGCTATGTGAAGAACATGGCAAGGGATGGTTCTTACTACTGGGTATACGCTCATGTTACACCCAGCTGGGAAGAGGGAAGCACACGAATAATAGGCTACCAAAGCGACAGAAGAAGGGCAAACAAGGATGCGGTTAGAAAAGTGGAAGAGATATACAAAAAGCTTCTTGAGGCGGAGAAGGTGGGTGGCATGCAGGCAAGCCAAAAGCTTCTTGAGGAAATGTTGGGCGGTATGCCCTATGAAGAATGGGTATGGACTTTATGGAGGGATTAGCTATGAAAAGAGAGCTTGAAAGGGTAAAAAACTTTCTGAAGGACCTTCTAAATGGAAAAGAGGTAGAGCTTCCAGACCTTGGTCTTGGTATTGAGGAAGAGCTAAGGGCTGTAGCCAAAAGGCTAAGGGACTTGGAGGACAAGTGCCTTGAGGACGAGGATATATTGGAGAACAAGCTCAAAAGGGTAAAGGAGCTGGAAGAAGAAAACAAAAGGTTAAAAGAAGACGCGTCTGCTACAGAACAGTTTTTCAGAGAAATATGCAGGGTCTTGCACGGTGCAGTAAGGGGCAACCTTGAGGACAGGATATACATACCAGGTCTTAAAGGAAATCTCAGAGAAACCGTAAGAGAGTTTAACTACTTTATGGATGTGGTAGAAGCCTTTTTGAGGGAGATAGTCTATGCAGTAGAATACGCTCAGCAGGGTAAGTTCTACAGAAGGGTGGTGCACACTGGCTTTCCGGGAATATTCAAGCTCACCGCAGAAAGAATAAGAAGGGCAGTAGAAGGCGTGGAGCAAAGCTACCTGTATGCACAGCTCTTTGATATGGCGGAAGAGCTCGGTAGACTTGGCAATGGAATACAATACAACCTTGAGATACTCAAAAAGGACTTCTACAAGGCAGCGGAGGAGGTAGAGAGCATAATGGTCGCAATAGGTTATGCGGTAGAAACTTCAGAAAAGGCAACTCAGAGCATGAACTCGGTGCTTTATGAAATAAACAGTCTCAGAAGCCTATCTGAAGACACCACTCAGGTAGTAAACTCTCTTGTGGACAAAAGCCTGAAGGTTGGAACCGTTATAAACCTAATAAGAGACATAGCGGAGCAAACAAACCTTCTTGCTCTCAACGCTGCAATAGAGGCTGCAAGAGCTGGAGAGGCTGGCAGGGGCTTTGCGGTGGTGGCAGATGAGGTTCGAAAGCTGGCGGAAAGAACCCAAAAGGCAACTGGTCAGGTGCAGGATGTTCTAAATTCCCTCAAGGATGAGGCAAAGGGTAGTATGCAAAAAGCCCAGAGCGTTAAGAAGCAAATAGACCATGCGGTGGAATCCATAGAAAAGTTGATGAAGGAAGTAAGCCTTTCCAGCGAAAGCGTATCCAAGGCATCTAAAAAAGTATCTGGAACCAGTAGATTCCTAAAGCTTGCAGGTTATAAGGTAGACCATATCATATTCAAAAGCCAAGGTTATAGAAGCCTCTTTAGGCTCGGAAAGGGTGAAGAGTTTTACGTGGACCACAGAAGCTGTAACTTTGGAAAGTGGTATTACAGCGATGGTATAAAAGAGTTTGGCACACTGTCGGAATTTATACAGATGTCAGAGCCTCACGAGATAGTTCACAGGTATATAGAAGAGTCCCTTAAGCTGGTAAAAAGTGGAGAAGCTATAAAAGCCTTAGTGAAAAACAGGGAACTCATAAAACAGAACCTTGAAAAGGTAGAAAACGCATCCCTTAAGCTCTTTGAACTGCTTGACAAACTTATAGAGAGGATTAACGCGGAGGCTGTAAAATGACTATAAAAGCCAAGCTCTTGACGCTAACGGACATAGGCTTGCTTGTCTTTGGTTTGATTTCTCTGTTCCTTATATATAAGGAAGCATTTGTCCCTTACATGGAAGCAAAAAGCGTAGAAACAATAGTCCGCGAGAACGAGAAGATAAGCCTCGCCATTGGTGACCTGCAAAGGGAAAGGGTAGCCTCTGTAAGATATGCGGGAGAGCCCACAGAAGAGAACAAAAGGTTTTTAGAAGAGGTAAGGTCAAAGGTAAACCTGCACAAGGAAACTATGGGAGATCTTTGGAACCAGCTTGAAACTACAAGAAGAGCTATAGACCAAGGTGGTTTCACTGCACCTAAGGCTTTTGAATCCTTTACAGGAATAATAGCAAGGCTCATAGACCGTGTAGAAGAGAACAGAAGAAAGGTAACTTCTCCTTCTTTTAGAAATGATGTAAGAAATCAGTATTTTCTCTTGAGGTTTAAGGAATACGCAGGCCAAGAGAGGTCCACCCTTGCGGAGATTTTCACAAAGGGCAAAATTACAATGGAGTTGAACGAAAGGTTCTATTCCGTTTACTTTGGACAGAAGTATTATGGCGAGCTTTTTCTCTCTGGTGTTAGTCCAGATATAAAAAAGGTCTTTCATGAGATGGTAAAGGATGACCAAGTTGAAAAGTTCAGAAATATGGTAAGACTTAATACAGTAGAAGGCGTTGACCCAGGCGAATGGGTAAGGGTAGCCACAGAAAGGATAGATAACATAGAAAAAGTGGAACGGCTCTTTTTACAATCTGTGATAAAAAATGCGGAAGAGGTATCCTCAAAAGCTATGACTGGAATGATTTTTCTTATTGTAGTGCTTGCCTTTATTCTTATTTTCTCTGTCATACTCAGTTTCAGGGTTTCCAATTTTATAGCCTCCTCTATCCAGAGGATGGTTTCAGCCATAGAGGATGTGGTCAAAAGACAGAGCTTTAATACAAGGATTGAAATAGCCTCTAAGGATGAGTTTGGTGTGTTGGCACAGAATATGAACGAGCTTTTTGCTTCCTTGGAGAATATTGTAAGTGAGATAAAGGAGGTGGCTATTTCAGCGGGGGATGGAGACTTTTCAAAGAGGATAAGGGCAGACCTCAAGGGAGACCTATTGGTGGTAAAAGATAACATAAACAGCCTTATGCAGTCTCTTGAGGGAGTTATTAAAGAGATTGGTGCTGTTATGACCGCAGTGGCAAGCGGAGACTTTTCAAAGAGGATAAGCTCCGACCTCAAGGGAGACCTATTTATCATAAAGGATAAAATCAACAAGGTAGTAGAAGTGTTAGAGTATCTTGTAAACGCCATAGTATCCTTTGCCAATGCCTCTGTGGAAATAAGCAAAGCTATGGAAATAATAGAGGGTGGTGCAAGAAATCAAGCGGAGTCCACCAAGAGAATGGCAAGTGCTGTAGAGGAGATGAGCACAGCGGTAGAAGAAACCACAAAGAATACAGAAAACGCTTCTATGTTTGTAGAAAATGCCTACAAAGTAGTGGAAGACGCTTCTGTTTTCATGGGTAGCTTTAATCAGTCTATGGTGGAAGTTAAGGAAAAGGGCAATAGAATAACACAGGTAACAGAAGCCATACACGACATAGCGGAGCAGGTAAACCTCCTTGCCCTAAACGCAGCAATAGAGGCAGCAAGGGCTGGAGAACAGGGTAGGGGCTTTGCGGTTGTTGCGGATGAGGTGCGTAGGCTTGCGGAGCAGGTAGGGAAGATGGCAAGTTCGGTGAACGAGATAACGAGGGATGTTACCTTCTCTCTTGAGGAAGGCGTGAAGAACACCGAAAAGGTAAACAGGAGCTTTTCTCAGATAAAAACCTCTATAGAAAACATAAAGGAGAAGCTGAACGGGGTTGTGGTGAGTATGGAAGAGACATCTGCGGGTATAAGGGAAATAGTAAACAGTGCAGAAAATCTAAAGAGCATAGGAACCAACAACGCAGCCGCTGCAGAGGAAACCCTCGCTAAAATGGTAGAGATGGTAAAAGTAGTAGAAAATGCAAAGTCAAGGATAGAAGAACTTAAAAAATAAAAGGAGGTTAGGCATGTTCTTTGGAGGAAAAAGGATAAAGGAGCTTGAGATGGAGCTGGAGAGCTGTAAGAAAAAGCTGAGAGATAAGGAGCTTGAACTGGAAAGGATTTCCCAGCAGGTCTCACAGTTAGAGAAGGAAAGCACCTCAAAGGAGGAGTCTGTAAGGAAGCTTCAAGAGGAGCTGGAAGTCCTCAGAAGGGAAAAGGAAGAGCTTTTGTTAAAAATCTCAAGACTTGAGGAACAGCACAGACAGGAAATTGAAAGGCTGTCAAGAGAACATGAGGAAGTAAAAGAAAAAAACCACATGGCTTGGCAGATAATAGACAAACTACAGTATGAGGGCGTTTTTGTGGCAGATACAGAATTTAAATTTGGCAGAGAAGGCAACAAGATAATCTTTGTAAACAACGCGGGCAAAAGGATAATAGATGAGCTCTCTGAAGAAATAGAAAGGACCTATGGCTACAAAATAAGCTCTTCCAATATACTTGGTCAATCCATTCACATATTCCACAGGGATCCAGAAAGGGTAAAAGAGCTTCTCAAAGATACAAAGCCCGGCGAGATAAAGAGAAATGCAGACATAGTGGTAGGCAATGTTATAATTCAAAGCGACAGGTCTGCTCTCACAAACACAAGGGGAGAAGTAATTGCTTATCTTACCACATGGAAGAATGCCACCTGGGACAGGTTTGTGGACAAGGAAATAATCTTTAACCAATCAATGCATATTGCCCTTTCTTACTACAATTCTGTAAAAACCTACTCCGCCGCAGTGATACTTCAAAGCTACATAGAAAACATACTTGCTCAAATTCTTGGAAAAACTCTTACAACTGCGAAAAAGCTTGAGGTTTTGAAAAACTCTACTACGCAGACAGAATCAAAGGTGGGAGAAACAGAAACAGTCCTTAACCTCATCCTTGAGATATCAGAGCAAACAAACTTGCTCTCCCTTAACGCAGCCATAGAGGCGGCGAGGGCTGGTGATATAGGTAGGGGCTTTGCAGTAGTCGCGGACGAGGTGCGTAGGCTCGCTGAGAAAACCTCACAGAGCACAGCACAGGTGCGCGAGGTTATAAACACGGTGATAGCAGACGTAAGGGCGGTTGCAAAGGAAATAATTGGCAGTTATTCCAACATAACGCAAAACGCAGAAGAATTCCAAAAAAGTTTCAACTCCATCGTAAGCATTCTCAAGGTTGTTGGAGAAACCACTAAAAATACCCTTGATATGCTCAACGCTGCATGGAATTCTGTGCTTGAAATAAAGAACATTAGGAAGGATAATAGGAAAATTCAGGATTATCTCAATATAACCCAAAGGGTAATGGACCACGCCAACTTTATGAAAAATGTTACCAACAGCGTAGTGGAGAAAAAGTTTGAGTTCCTTGCTGACCACACCCAGTGTGCCTTAGGCAAGTGGTATTATTCTGTGGGTCTTGAGGAGATGAAAAAGTATGGTGATGAATGTGTCCGTCTTTTCAAGGAGATAGAGGAACCCCACATAAAGTATCACAAGGACGGAAACTACATAATACAGCTCATGAGAGAAGGAAAGACGGAGGAGGTAATAGACAGAGCAGTTAATTACATAGAAGATTCTCAGTTAATAATTGACAAAATATACGCCCTTGCAGACTGCATAAGGAGGTCATAGACATGGCGGATATAATGCTTGCCAATCAACAAAAGAAGGAAGGTCTTCAGAAGCTCAGCAGGTTTTTTGAGTTTTTAGGTTTTTACTTGGAAAGGGAGCTTTTTGGAGTTCCCCTCAAGGAAGTGGTAGAAATATCTAGGCTTTTGCCCATAGTGCCCGTGCCTTTTTCGTCCTCCCTAATCTTAGGCGTTATAAACGTAAGGGGCGAGATAATACCAGTTGTAGACCTCAGAAAAATCCTTAGGCTCGGTAAGAGCAGGGAAGAAGAGAGGGTTGTGCTCGTAGAATCTCCAAAGGGCAAGGTGGGTATTCTTGTAGACGAGGTTGTAGGAGTTATAAGGATAGAAGAGGAAAGGCTTGAACCTAATCCAATGACGGGTAGATACAGTGGTTATATAAGAAATGTGGCACAGCTATCGCAAGGTCTTATAAGCATCCTCGAATTTGATAGGGTAATAGAGAGCATATGAAAACCTTCTACTTCAAGGTTTTTGATTACATATACACGAAAAGGCTTGAGCTTTTTCAATCCTTTTTCTATGAACTCTACAAAAACTTTGAAGGGAAACAGGAAGAGCTTTTCAAAACTTGGTTTGAGAACTATACCATTAAAAAAGCCCTCGGATACTTCCCTATTGAAGATGTGCTAA
This sequence comes from Aquificaceae bacterium, assembly GCA_037925805.1. GTDB lineage: Bacteria > Aquificota > Aquificia > Aquificales > Aquificaceae > Pampinifervens. Next base: position 4,175 of record JAXSOH010000017.1, on the reverse strand, counting down.
AATACTACCCTCAGTATGCTCTTGGGAAAAGAAATCTTATACTATCATATGTAAAGACCTATTGGAGCTTCTGTCAAAGACCCGCCCTCTATCCTGGCAAGATAAAGGAATCCATGAATTTTTTTGGTATCGAATCCCTTACGGAGAAGGAGGTTAAAAAGGCATACAGAAGATTGGTAAAGGAAAATCATCCAGACCGTTTAGGCGATAAAAGCCTTGCCCATAAAAGAATGCTCCTTATAAACTACCACTATCAGGTCCTTATTGGTTACATAAGGAGGGTCAGCCATGCTTAAAAGGTTGAGCGTCAGGAAAAAAGTTATCCTTCTTCTCTTGCTTCCTTTTCTTGCAACCACAGTCTTTGCGGTCCTTTCTGCCTACTTTATAGTCATCAACCCTTTTCTCCAAGTAAGGCATGCGGAGAGCATCATTGACCTTCAAAAGGCAATACTCGAGGTAGTTTACCAAATGCAAAAGGAGAGGGGTTTAACTGTTAGCTTTTTGACGCACGCTGGCACAAAGTTTGATGACCGGCTCAAAAAACAAAGGGCGGAAACTGACCAGGCAATAGAAAAACTACCACAGGAATTCAAAAACAGACTTCTGCCCCTAAAGGATGCAAGAGATATGAGCGATAAAATTGAGATAACACCTGGGGATGCCTTTAATCTTTATAGCAACATGGTAGAGAGCTTCTTAATAGCCCTTAAGGAAGAGATGAGGAAAGTGGACGATGCCAAGCTGTTTAGACTTCTCGAGAGCAGTGTGCTTTTGGCTTATATACAGGAAAACGCAGGAAAAGAAAGGGCTATACTTGTGAGCGTATTTACAAAGGATGTGCTTGAACCCTTAGACAGAGACATATGGTATAGGGCGATTACCAATCAGGAGTCCTATCTTAGAGTTTTCTCTGACATAGCACCAAGCGAAGCGGTTGAGATGTATGCACAAAGGGTAAAGGATAGTGAGGTAGAAAAGTTTAGACAGCTAATAAGGGAGAAGGAGGACTTTTTTGGGGTTAACCCAGATGAGTGGTTTAAGGTGTCTACGGAGAGGATAGACCAAATGTCGGAGGTAGAAAAGTTCCTTGTAAGTTTAACAAAGCAAGAGGCCAAGTCTATGAAAACATCCGCCATTGAAAACTTCTCCTTTTTAACACTTTTTGGCTTTCCGCCGCTGTTTATCTTCCTTTTATTGGTCCTTTTCATAATAGGGGGGTTGTCAGGCAGTTTAGCAGAGTTAGAAACAGTAATAAAGGAAGTTGTAGAAAAGGGGAACTTTGGAAAAAGGCTTGAGGTGAAAAGTCAGGATGAGTTTGGAAAAATGGCACAAAACCTAAACATGCTTTTGTCCTCACTTAACAGCGTGGTAGATGAGATTAAAGAGGTTATGGCATCCGCCTCCGAGGGAGACTTCTCCAAAAGGATAATATCGGACCAGAAAGGGGATTTGCTGGTAATAAAAGAGAAGATAAACAAGGTTATGGAAGTCATGGAGTTTCTTGTGGATTCTTTGCTATCTGTGGCTAACGCATCGGTTGAAGTTAGCAAAGCCATGGAAATGGTAGAGGGGGGCACAAGAAAACAGACCGAGGCTATAGGAAGAATGGCAGCTGCCATAGAGGAGATAGGTTCTGCTCTCGGAGAGACCTCAAACAGCACAGAGCTTGCCTTCCAGTCCGCTAATGAAACCTCAAGGACCGTTGAGGCATCCTCAGGGCTTATGGAAGACTTTAGTAACTCCATGAAGAGGGTAAGAGAAGGAGGAGAGAGAATAAGGCATGTAGCTGGTGCAATTCAAGATATTGCGGAGCAGGTAAACCTCCTTGCACTCAACGCTGCAATAGAGGCAGCAAGGGCTGGAGAGCAAGGAAGAGGCTTTGCAGTTGTTGCGGATGAGGTCCGCAGGCTTGCAGAGCAGGTGGGCAAGATGGCAGGCTCAGTAAGTCAGACAGTTCAGGAGGTTGTATCTACAATAGAAGAGGGCTACAGGAATACGGATGTTGTCCGTAAAGATTTTGAAAGCATAAGGGAGGCAGTAGAAAGGATAAGGGAAATGCTTCATAGGATAGCGGCAAGCATGGAAGAGACCTCTGCAGGTATGGGAGACATATCTCTAAACATGGAAAGCCTTAGAGAAACAAGCGTCAACAACGCATCCGCCTCCGAAGAGGTTCTCTCAAAAATGGTAGAACTTGCAAAAAGTGTGGAAATGGTTCGTAAAAAGTTAGAAGAGTTAAGGGGTTAATGAATTTAGAAGAGGTTATGAGATTGATAGAGAAAAGAACAGGAATTTCATTATGTGGGAGTCGTCTTAATCGCATAAAAAAATTATACGAAACAGAGAGAAGCCTTTTTAAGGACATTGAACGCAAAGATATGAATGACCCAGTATGGCAAAAAATAATAAAAGCAGTTAGTGTTCAGGAAACTTATTTTTATAGAGATGCTGAGGTTTTCGACTGTATAAAAAACACAATATTGCCAAAAATTGTGCAAAGAAATCAAAGCATAGTGAAAATATGGTCTGCTGGCTGTGCCACTGGTGAAGAGGCATACACCCTTGCCATAATTGCCTATGAAGTGTTCAAAGGATTTGGTAAAGAGTCAAAAAGCATAATACAAGTTCTTGGAACAGATATATCAGAAGATGCTATAAGAACTGCGAAGAAAGGGCTTTACAAGGATATACCCATGGGCTCTTTTAGAAAGATATCTCGCGAATTTCTCAGATATTTTGATGCAGGGGAGTCTGGATTACGAGTTAAGGAGGAGATAAGAGAGCTGGTAAGTTTTAGAGTGCATAATCTTGTGAGCCCATCGCCCCCCTTAGGGGATGCGGATTTAGTGGTATGCAGGAACGTCCTAATATACTTTACCGATGACGCAAAAGAAAGAGCTTACGACAATCTTGTATCCTCCATGAGGAAGGGAGGCTTTCTGGTCCTTGGTCCTCTTGATAACCCAGGCAGGGGGCTTGAAAAACACCACTGTGATAGGATAGTCTATTTTACAAAGCCATGAATAGGATAAGAGTTCTGATAGTTGACGACTCAAAGTTTATAAGGATGGCTTTAAGGAATATACTGGAAAAGGCAGAAGATGTGCAGGTGGTGGGGGAAGCCAGAGATGGAGAGGAAGCTATCAGGCTTACTGAGATGATGAACCCTGATGTTATCACTATGGATATTGTTATGCCTAACATGGATGGCTTGACAGCCATAAAGAAAATAAAGGAAATTGCCAACATACCCATAATAGTCATAAGCGACCACACAACAGAAGGAGCCAGAATTACCTTTCAAGCTTTGGAAGCTGGTGCGGTGGATTTTATCCCAAAGGGTTCGGGAGAATTGAAGCTTGACATGTCCAGGCTTGGAAAGGAGCTCATAGAAAAAATAAGACTTTACGCTGGAAGCGAGAAAAGGGCAGAAAAAAGGCCCTTTTCGACAAAGCAAACCCCCACATTTAAGGAGCCTATAGTTAAGAAAACCATCAAGAAGGTTGATATGGTAGGTGTGGGTATATCAACGGGAGGACCCAAAGTGCTCCCAACATTTTTAAAGAATATGGGTAATATAGATGTTCCTGTAATAATAGCACAGCACATGCCAGCTACCTTTACCGCAAGTCTTGCGGAATGGCTTTCAAAGGAAACCCATCTAAGGGTAGAAGAGGGTTACGATGGAATGAGGCTTGAGGGTGGGCTTGTGGTGGTGCTTCCTGGTGGAAAAAATGGCTCTGTGGAGAAAGCTATCAGTGGCTTTACATTAAAGATAAGCGAAGAACCGCCTACAATAATAAAACCCTCTGCTAACGTGCTTTTTATGAGTATGGTAAGAAACGCACAAAACCCATTGGCTTTGATACTGACAGGCATGGGTGATGACGGCACAGAGGGTGCAAAAGAGTTTGTAAAAAGAGGCTATACTGTAATAGTTCAAGAACCATCTACATGTGTGGTATGCGGAATGCCATGTTCTGCTATACAAGCTGAGGCATATACATACATTATGACCGTAGAGGAGATGGGAAGAAAGGTAAGAAAGCTATGTGGGGGTTTATAGTATGAACCATGTTGCCAAGTATTTTTGGCTGATATTTTTAACTTCATTACTTGCCTTCTCCGCAGAGTCCATACCCTTCTTGAAGCCATCCTTTCTCAATCTGAAAGAA
>JAXSOH010000016.1:0-24839 GCA_037925805.1 Aquificaceae bacterium | reverse complement strand
GAGCATTCTCCAAGGCATGTTGGTATCGTTAAAGGATTGGAACTCCATATGTAGGATGCTTTCATCTTCAAGTCTTGCCAAGAAGTCCACTCTTAGCTCTGTGGATGGCAGGGCTGTTGGCAATAGCTCTTTGATGGGGGCTGGAGAGAGGATTTTGCTAAGCCTATGGGGGACTTCCTCAAAGATGTCTTTTAGAGCTATATCTTTTGAGGGCACAGAGAGATTATATCATCAAACAACTTTCTCCTCGTATACCTAACGGTGGGCTCCAGGCTATCAATCACCCTATAGCTTTTAGCTTGCGTTATGATATAATTAAACTATAACCTCGTTCCTGCCATAAAGCAGGGACCATTAAAGCCCAGGAGGTAAAGATGGCAAGAAGGTATTATAAGACCATAAGAGACTACGAGAGCGTTGTGGTTTTCAAGCCCACTCTCACAGAAGATGAGGTTCAAAGAAGGCTTCAGGAAGTAAAGGACTTTGTCCAAAAGAAAGGTGGAGAAGTCTTAAACATAACAGACTGGGGCACAAAACAGCTTGCATACCCAATACAAGGCTTTAACCACGGCAGATACTTTATACTCAACATAAGGTCTGAACAGTCACAGCTTCCTAACGAGCTTGACTTTTACTACAAGATAAACGAAGATATAATAAGATGGCTAAACATACAAGTAAAAACTCAAGGAGGAGAGAAGGTTGCTTAATAAGGTTATTATTATAGGAAGGTTAGTAAGAGATCCAACCACGAGGTATACTTCCTCAGGTAACAGGGTAGTAGAGTTTCCGATTGTCTACAACAGAAGATATATGGTGGATGATACTTGGAAGGAAGAAAGCCACTTTTTTGATGTGAAGGCTTATGGTAAGCTTGCGGAAGGTCTTGCAGAACGTGTGTTGAAAGGCTACATGGTAGTAATAGAGGGGAGGCTCACTCAAGAAAGGTGGATGGATAAGGAGGGCAAGTCGCAGAGCAAGGTAAGAATTGTTGCGGATAGCGTAAAGATAATAAACAAGCCTAAGATAGAGGAGCCTATAGATGAGCTACAACTTAGAGAGGAAGACATACCAGAAGAAACCGTGGAAAAGCCCTTTAGCCCAGAAGATGATCTTGGTTTTTAAGGAGGTTTTATGATGGATATGATCAAAAGGTCAGCAAAGAAAAGTTGCCCCTTCTGTGATGCAAAGAAGGACCCAAGCTATAAAAACTACGAGGAGCTTAAGAGATTTATCACAGAAAGGGGTAAGATAATAAGCAGAAGACAAACAGGTGTATGTGCAAAGCATCAGAGGATGCTTGCCAGAGAGATAAAGAGAGCAAGACAGCTTGCTCTACTACCATATCTTGTAGCATGAGGAGGTAAGTTATGAAAGTGGTGCTTATAAAGGAGCTTGAAGGCTACGGGGGTTTTGGAGATGTTATAAGCGTGAAAGACGGCTTTGCCAGAAACTATCTTATACCAAGGGGAATAGCCCTCCCAGCTACGGAAGGAAACCTCAGCCATGTGAATAATATCCTCTCACAAAGAGCAAGAAAGCTACAAAAAGAAAAGGAAAAGGCACAGGCATTTGCAAAGAAGCTAAGCGGTCTGGTGTTGGAAATAGTCAGACAGGTGGGTGAAAAGGGAAAGCTCTTTGGTTCTGTAACCTCACAGGACATAGCTCAAGCCTTACAGGAAAAGGGTTTTGACGTTGATAGGAAAAAGGTTATGCTCAAGAACCCAATAAAAGATATAGGCATATATACGATTACCCTAAGGCTACATCCAGAGGTTAGTGTAGATATAAAGGTGGATGTAAAACCATCGCAATAGGCTATATTTATAAAAGTTATGAGAGAAATAACCTTTGAAAGAGAAAGGGCAAAGTCTTTCGGTTTTTTGTTGTGGCTTTCTATACTGCTACTTGGTGGACTTTTAGGAAGTGTGAAGTTTGACAATACCTTTTGGTATAAATCCGCAACTCTTGCCTATGCGTTGTCTTCCATAGTTTACGCGAGCACCCTTTTCCTGCGAGACAGGTTAGTGCAAAATATAGCAACACTTACCCTTTCTCTGGGTCTTATTCTGAACCTCGCAGGCATGATAAGAAGGACTATTCAAACCTATGAGCTTGGAGTGCCTCATCCGCCATGGAGCAACCTCTTTGAAGCCCTTACCTTTTGGAGCTTTGTGGTAGGTTTTATATATCTGTTTCTTGAAAGAAAGTATGGAATAAGGCTACTTGGTGCCATAGTGGTTCCTGTGGTTTTTGGACTGTCTGCTTTTGCCATTCTTTACGCTTCAAAAGATATAGTTCCTCTTATGCCAGCCTTGAGGAGCTATTGGCTATATCTTCATGTAGTTACTGCCTTTACGGGCTACGCAGGCTTTACTGTGGGTTTTGGTGGTGCGGTTTTGTATCTTCTGAAAGACAGATACTCGAAGCTCCCCTTACCATCAAAAGAGCTTCTTGACGAAATCACTTACAAGGCTATAGTCATTGTCTTTCCCATATGGACTGCTTCCATAATATTGGGTGCTGCATGGGCGAACGAAGCCTGGGGTGGATACTGGAGCTGGGACCCCAAGGAGGTGTGGTCTTTGATAGTGTGGCTCTTCTTTGGAGCTTACCTACATGCGAGGCAAATGCTTGGATGGAAAGGGAAGAGAACCGCATGGATGGTAGTGTTTGGCTTTATAACGGTATTAATATGCTTCTTTGCAGTAAATCTCTTCTTTCCAGGGCTTCATAGCTACGCCACTGATTAAAGAACAAATTTCTCAGCTTCAAGTCTTGTAGACTCCAAAATTTTAATTATCCTTTCTGGTGACGTGTCCAACATCTTTGCCACTTTATTAACAGTCTCCTCTTCGCCGTTATCCTCCAACAGCTCTACCAAGGAAAGTATAAAACCAAGAGGGCTCAACCTGTTCTCGTAAGCATCCACTATATCCTTGTCAAGAAGGAGACTTTTGGCTATATCTTCTGGGCTCTGTCCGAATATCTCCCACGACATAGAAAAGAGCCCTGTTAGGTATGCCTTATCCTTGATGTCTTTTGAGTTTATCTCCGCAAGTTTTTCGCTAAGATTTGCCCTAAATAAGGCTCTTTTCCAAAGGTTTTTTTCGTCTTCTTCCACAAATATATCTGACAAAGCGAGCACTATGGTAAATTTAGCAATGTTTTCAAAGCCTAAATATACAACAGCATCTTCCACATTATTGAATTCTCTTAGTTTTGGAAAGTAAGCTGAGTTTACAAACTTTAGAAGTTTGTATGTTACACCTACATCCCTCTCTATTACCTCAATTACTCTTCTTATATCCTTAGACTTTATCGCGTTGTATATCTGAAGTATGGTTGATTTCAAAAAAGATATGGTTCGTGTATCTCTCACCATTACAGGACGAGCAAGGTAAATTCCTTGGAAATATTCAAAACCTAAGTTATATGCTTTTTCATATTCCTGCTTAGTTTCAATGTTTTTTACTATCATTCCCTTTTTTAGGCTTTTAAGTATATCTATTACTTCTTTTAATTCTTCCTCCTCGTATGGATTGTTTTTTATATCTATCTTAACAAAATCACATTGGCTCAGAAGTGATATATAGTCTATCTTTTCAAATCCAAAATCATCTATGCAAAACCTAAATCCACGTTTTGTAAGTTTGTCTATGGCATCAAATAGTGTGTTTGTCAGCTTTTTGTTTTCAACCAGTTCTATACCCACATACTGAGGTGGAAGGAGGTCAAACATAGACGCTTCTAAGAATATGGCTGGGACGTTCACAAAAACGAGCTTACCATTGCCTACCTTTCTGGCACCCAGCTCAGTGAGCACATCTATGGATATGCTTGTAGCCTTGAGGGGGTCAAGTCCTTTAGGATATGCACCAGTGCTTCTATCTTGGAGGAATATTTCATAAAAGGCTATGTTTCCTTCTTTATCGTATATTGCCTGTTTACATACTACGTTCATGTGTCTATATTATAAAAAGCGTTCAAAAGATTCTGCAAATTGTCCCCCTTAAGCCTTTTGAGGTAATTGACCACATACTTGCCTATCACGTCTACCTCTACATTTACTGTATCTCCTACCCTTCTAAATCTTAAGTTGGTGTTTTGGTAAGTATGTGGTATTACATTTATGTGTATAAGCTGTCTTTCAACTTTGTTTATGGTGAGGCTTATGCCATCTATACCTACAGACCCCTTTTTCACAAAATAAGCCTCATAGCCAGTGTTTATTTCAATGACAAGAGACCAATGCTCCCCAATCCTTTGGAATTGGACTATGGGAGATGTAAAGTCCACATGCCCTTGCAATATGTGTCCGCCGAGCCTATCAGATAGTTTAAGAGCCCTCTCCAAGTTTACATAATCTCCTCTTTTTAAAAACCTCAGGTTGCTCCTGCTCAGTGTCTCTTCAGATAGGTCAAACTCCAAAATATTGCGGTCAATCTTTACCACCGTAAGGCATACGCCGTTGACCGCTATACTCTCTCCAATCACCACATCCTCAAAGCCCGCATCTAAAACAAGCCTTTCCCCCCTTAGAGCCTCTACCCTACCCACCCTTTCCACAAGCCCCGTAAACATCAGAAAAGCACCTCCTCCGCAGGCAAAACTGGACCCTCGTAGCAAACTCTTTTGTAGCCTTCAGAAGTTTTCACCACACATCCAAGACATACACCCCATCCGCATGCCATCCTACTTTCAAGAGAAAAATACGTTCTATGTCCACTGTTTAAATTCTTCAAAGCCCTCAGCATGCCCTTTGGTCCGCAGGCATGGACAATCCAAGAGCTGTCAAAGTCCTTTAGCACCTCCGTTATAAGACCCTTCCTGCCCTTGCTTCCATCCTCTGTGTAAAGTATGTATTCAAAGCCCTCTTCCTTTAGCCAATCCTCCATACCCAAATGCTCCTCAGACCTGCCTGCATAAACAAAGATAACCTTCTTGCCCTTTGCTCTAAGCTCCTTACCTAAAAGGCTAAGCCCCGCAAGCCCCACACCACCACCAAGAAGTAGATGCTTTTCGCCCTCCTCAGGGAACAGTCCCTTACCAAGAGGACCAAAGGTCCAAATCCGCTCTCCCTCCTTTGCTTCAGACAACAACCTTGTTCCTCTTCCTAAGAGGTCGTAGAAGATAAGGATATTTTCACCCCTTACATCCGCTACCGCAAAGGCTCTCCTTCCCATAGGGTCAAGGCTCTTAGAAACCCTAATCGTTACAAACTGCCCAGCTTTAACGGACTTTGCAATTTCTGGTGCATGGAGCTTAAGAAGATATAGTCTTCCCCTTACATTGCGATTTTCCACCACCATGCAAAGCAAGTCTTTCATCTTTTGCCACTCCTTAAGAGATTATCTCCAAGAAGGTTAAAAGCTATAACAAGGAGAAAGAGTGCAATACCTGGAGATAGTATCCATGGGTGTGCTACCACAAGGTTTACATTTCTTGCATCAGAGAGCATGTTGCCCCAGCTTGGAAAGGGTTCTTGAATACCCAGACCAAGAAAGCTCAAAGAGGCTTCCGCCAGTATGTATCCCGGGAAAGAAAGAGTTGTGGAAACTATAAGATAGTAGTAGGCATTTGGCAAAATGTGGACTCTTAGTATTCTAAGCGTGCCTGCACCATAAGTCTTTGCGGATTGGACAAACTCCTTCTCCCTTATGGAAAGCACCATACCCCTTACAACCCTTGCAAGCCCAGCCCATCCAAGAAAGGAAAGGATAAAAATAACCATAAGAAAAACATGAAAACTCTCCATAGTGAGAGGGAAAACAGACCTAAGGGAGAGCATAAGGTAAAAGGTAGGTATTGCCAAAAGCACCTCAACAAGCCTCATTATAAGAGTGTCTACTCTTCCACCAAAGTATCCAGAAATACCACCTATTAAACTGCCAAGAAGGAAGGTTATACTAACACCCACAAGACCTATTGTTAAGGAAACTCTTGAGCCGTATACAAGCCTACTGAAAATGTCTCTACCCAGCTTGTCCGTGCCTAAGAGGTATATATGGCATGGCTCTTCCACAGAAAGGAGCTTGTATCCGTATTCCGTTTTTCTGAAGAATCTAAGCCTGCAGGCAACGCTTTTATCCTCTTCGTATACCTTAAAGAGAGGGTCTGTCATTTTGTAAGGGTGCACGTAGGGAAAGGTAAGACTTCCATCTTTGAATAGGTGTATCCTTGTGGGAGGATGGAAGGGTGCAGTTCTGTTTTGGAGGTCGTAAAGATAGGGTGCTATAAAGTCCGCAAAAACTGCAAGAAAGATGAAAAAGCCTATTATGGTTAGGGGAAAGCTAAACCTCACAGTTTGAATAGTATAAAATATTTACGCCATGAGCGTGCTGGTCTTTGTGAGTATGACACCCTTGGGTAAAGGAGAGAGCGTCAGCGAGTATGTGGCAAGGGTTGTAGACATAGTAGACAAGTCTGGACTGCCCTATGTGCTTACTCCTATGGGAACTATAATAGAGGGAGAAACATGGGATGAGGTCATGTCTGTTTTGAAGGAGGGCTTTGAAGCTCTGAAAAAGGACTGTCCTCGCATATCCATAACTATGAAGATAGACTACAGGGAAGGAAAGTCTGGAAGAATCTTTAGCAAGGTAAAGTCCGTAGAGGAAAAAATTGGAAGGGAAATAAAGAAAACAAGTTAGAGTAAGCTAAGAGGGTTTATAATTAGAAAATGGAAGGAAGACCTCTTTTACCCAATGAGCTTGAACTTTTCAAAAAAGCCCTTGGCATAGGACCTCACAACTTCTGGAGATGGTCCTCAAGGACAAGGAACTTCAAACTGCTCACTGACGGAAAGGTGGTATGGGTTGAAGGAACGGAAGAAAACATAGGAAAATCCATGCCTGTCCACGAAGCCACTTGGTGGAGCTGGGAGCTTATAAGGGAAAAGCTAAAAGATATGGGTTAAAATAAAAAACTCATGGGAAAGTTAGCTTATGTTTTTCCGGGACAAGGTTCTCAGTATGTGGGTATGGGATATGACTTTTACAGGGAGTTTTCTGAGTCTGCGGATGTCTTTCATAGTGCAGAGACTGCCCTCAGATACAATCTTACGGATATCATCTTTAAGGGTCCAGAGGAGGAGCTAAACAGAACTGTAAACACCCAACCCGCCATACTTACCACAAGCCTTGCTATATACGCAGTTATGAAGGCAAAGGGTTTTCCAGAGCCAGACCTTGTGGCTGGACATTCTCTTGGAGAGTATACCGCACTTGCGGCGGCTGGTGGTGTGGAGCTTTTTGAGGCGGTCAGGCTTGCAAACCTCAGAGGCAAATACATGCAGGAAGCAGTGCCAGAAGGTCTAGGTGCCATGTCTGCGGTTTTAAAGCTACCACCTGAGAAGGTAGAAGAAGCCTGCAGGCTCGCACAAGAGCATGGTGTGGTAGAACCTGCCAACTACAACTCTCTGGAGCAGACGGTCATATCCGGAGAAAAGACTGCAGTAGAGAAGGCAGGTGAAATTGCCAAACAGATGGGTGGTAAGGTAATACCTCTAAAGGTTTCTGTGCCCTCTCATTGCTCCTTGATGAAGCCTGCAGCAGACGCCTTTAGGCTAAAGCTCGCTCAAACTCCTATAAAGAACATAAACATACCAATAGTTCAAAACTACACTGCAAAGGCTCACACAATGGCACCTGAAATAAGAGAAAACCTATACAGGCAGATATTCTCCTCAGTAAAGTGGTTTCAAAGCGTGCTTTATATGGTAGAGCAGGGAGTGGACACCTTTGTGGAAATAGGTCCTAAAAATGTTCTGTCTAAGCTAATTCAGCAGACGGTACAGAATGTAAGGGTTTTTAACGTGGAAAAGGTGGAGGATTTAGAGAAGGTTTTGAAGGCTATATGATAGTTCTGACGGGTTATATAGAAAGTGGTCTCTCTTATAAACAGATAGTGAGGGAGCGTATAGATTCTATAGCTTTTGAAAGGTTAGATATAAATAAGCACATAAAATTTATTACTGAAATAGATGGTGAGAGTATGGCTGTATGCAAATGGGTTTCTCCAAAAAGAACAAGAAGTTATCCATATGCAAGGGTTTACGATATACTCTCACAAGATGTTTCAAAAAAGGTTTCTATAATACCAGTAGTTAAGGATGAGGGTAAATATGGAGATAGGGACTTTTTGCAATGGGATACTATCTCTTTGCTAAGCTTATTAAATGTTTTTATAATACCAACGTATTACTGTGATGCGGATAAAAAAGGGTTTAAATTAACAAATCAAAGACTTGAAGAAGGTTATATAAGGAGTAAGTTAATTGAATTATCTGCCTATAGATATAATGCACTACACTGGAATATAAAAGAGTTCAAGAACCTATATGCTATCGTGGATAAAATTATAGAATGTTATAGAAACATCTTTCTTAAGCTAAATGTTGAGCTCCACGATGAAAAAGGTATATTGCGATATAGAGAAGAAATATCTAAGAACTTGGAAGACTTTGTTCTATATTCCAGAAACAAGGCATTGAAAGCTCAGCATAGAGAGGTAAATACTATACAACCTAAGGAAAAACTTGAATACAGAAAAGCTAAAATAGATATAGCTAACTACTTAGGAGGACTTTATCATTTTACTGTAGACGAGGTAATAATAACCAAAGAGGAAGTTATTCTCATAGAAAGTAAACATTCAAAAAACAAAATTTTTCCAAGTATAGAAGATGTTAAAGATGCTTTGCTGAAAATTATGCTATATAAAAGTATAAGCAAGTTAGAAGTTAACAGTAATCAATTTCCATTTTCAGTAGCTTTGAAACTCACTACAGAAAAGAAAGATGCACCTATAAGTTTAGAAGAGGCTGTAAAGAAGTTAAAGGGTAGGTATAAAGAGTTTTATGAGGGTTTATTGGAAGAAGCATCTATTAATGATTTTAGGATTTACTACCATGCGGTTGGTTAAGTCTCCTCTTAGATACCCCGGAGGCAAGTCAAAAGCGGTAAATTTCTTGTCTAAATTCGTGCCTAACTTTAAGGAGTTTAGAGAGCCCATGTGTGGTGGAGCAAGCATGACTTTGTATTTTGCTCAGATAAAACCAGATGCAAACTATATAATGGGTGATATAAACTATGACTTATATTGCTTTTGGAAGACGCTTAAGGAAATGCCAGAAAAGCTCATAAAGGAAATCAAGCTCATAAAATCCTCTTTTCTGGATGGTAGAAAGCTCTTTGAGGAGCTTATGGAACGAAGAGAAAGGTTAAATAACTGTTTTGAACGTGCGGTTGATTTTTATGTGCTTAACAGAATAACCTTTTCTGGCACTGTAGATTGTGGGGGCTATTCAGAAGAGGCCTTTAGAAAACGATTTACACAAAGCTCAATTGAAAGACTCTTTGAAGTTAGCAAGGTTTTGAAAAGAATTCAAGTAGTTTGGGGTGATTACCAAGAGCTTCTTATGGCAGAAGGAGAAGATGTTTTTGTATTTCTTGACCCACCTTACTTTTCCGCACAGTCTTCCAAGTTATATGGGAAAAGAGGCAGTCTTCATGTCAACTTTAACCACGAAAGGCTTGCAGAGCTTGTAAAGGAGTGTGAACATGAAGTGATGATAACCTACGATAATAGCCCTTACATAAAAAAATTATATACGGAATTTTCTTTACTTGAGTGGAAGCTAAGATATGGCATGACAAACTATGGAAGAGATTATCTTAGAGAAGGCGATGAGCTTTTGATAACTAACTATCCTCTTGATAAATTTCTTAGAGGTTTAAAAACACAGCACACACTTTTTCAGAGAGTAGCAATGTATGAAAAACCATGAGAAATCGTAATAAAAAATGATAAGATAGGGCTGAAGAATGTTGTAAACAAACACTTGCAAACAGCTAATCCTACTACCAGAGGTTTAATATGATAGTGGCTACGATTTTTCCCCTTCTTTAACCTCTTCTCCCTTAACCTCCTTTATCTTTTCTTCCTCACCTGAAAAAGCCTTTTTGAAGTTCCTTATGCCTTCACCCAGTGACTTCCCCACTTCTGGAAGTCTGCCAGCCCCGAACAGAACCATTACCACCAAAAGTATAAGAAGAATCTCAGTAAAGGAAAGCTGTGGTATCATGCTTGCTCCTTCTTTTCGGGTTTTTTCTCTTCTTCTGTCTCACCCGAGAGGGCTTTCTTGAAGTTCCTTATACCTTCACCTAAGCCCTTACCAAATTCTGGCAATTTTGACGCGCCAAATATAATAAGAACCACGAGAAGTATGAGCACTATCTGCCAAGGCAATGGAAAATGCATGTTCTTACCTCCTTAGTCTTTTAATTATATTCCCACCTCTTGACAAAGGCAATAGGACGGTTTATGATTATCCACGAGTGGGTAAAGAAAGGGAGGGCGCCTACCTTTCTGACTTGCTCGGTAATAATTTTTTTAAGGAGGTTTTTGTTCCATGTCACTCACAGGCACAGTCAAGTGGTTTAGCAAGGAAAAGGGTTATGGCTTTATAACCCGCGATGACAATCAGGGGGATGTGTTCGTCCACTTCTCCGCCATACAGCAAAGAGGCTTCAAAACTCTTGAACAAGGACAAAGAGTTGAGTTTGAAGTAGAACAAGATACAAAGGGCTTGAGGGCAAAGAACGTAAGAGTCTTGTCTTGAACCCTCCCCCCTTGGGGGCTATAATTTATCCTTATGCAGATTTACGACCTTTATAGGGGCAAAGACTATCAAATAGTCCCAACTCTGGATAGAATAGAAAAAGCGATAAGCTATCTTTCCTTTAAGCCTTCTTACATTTCCCTTCAGGTAGGTGGAACCAATGGAAAGGGTTCTACCTGTGCCTTTGCTCAAAACATACTCAAATATCATGGCTACAAGGTTGGATGGTTTGTGTCTCCCCATCTTTTTGAGGAGCGAGAAAGGTGGAGGATAAACGGAGAGAAGATATCTGAGGAGAGACTCTCGGAGTATGTAAAGGAGCTAAAAGGGGTCTTTGAGAGGTTTGAACTTACATACTTTGAAGCCTGCACACTTGTAGCACTGCTATACTTTGAGGAAGAAGGAGTAGACTTTGCGGTTTTTGAAGTGGGGATGGGTGGAAGGTGGGATGCTACAAAGGTGTGCCAACCCGAGGTGTGCGTAATAACCAACGTGCAAAGGGACCATACAAAGTGGCTTGGAGAAGACTGTGAAAGTAGAGCGGTTGAAAAATTAGGCATATATAGAAGGGGCACACCATTAGTTTTGGGAAGCATGAAATATCCATTGTATACTAAAGCCTTTGAGCTATGTGACCACAGAGACCTTTTGGTTGCAGGTGTTGACTTTTTCTCTTTTGGAAGGGTTGAAAGGACAAGGACAATATTGGACCTCTATCAAGACGAAAAGGTGAAGCTTAAAAGCGTAGAGCTTGGTCTGTGGGGTAAATATCAAATAGACAACGCAAGCCTTGCCATAAAAGCTGTAGGGCTTTTGATTGACTTGGAAGAAGGGCTTCTCAGAAAGGCACTCAAAGACACAAGATGGGAGGGCAGGATGGAAATAGTTAGGGAAAAGCCACTGCTTTTGCTTGATGGAGCTCACAATCCCGACGGTGTGGCGAGGGTAGTAAAAGAGGTAAGAAAGCACTTTGGAAGCCTTATCCCTGTTTTTACCGCTCTTAGGGATAAGGAGTGGGAGCTCTCTCTTTCTTACCTTAGAGAGCTTTCAGATAGGGTTTATCTCGCTCCATTGAAGCATCACAGAGGGGAGGATTTGACAAAGCTATACAAAAAAGCAAGGGAAGTAGGTTTTAGGGAAGTGCTACTTCTTGATGGTGTGGAGCAGGTGCTTGAAATAAAAGAAGACCTATTAGTTCTCGGTTCTCTCTATCTTGTGGGTGAGATAAAAGAGGTCTTGGCGACTTCTTAGAAAAGAGCAAGGTGGCATGAGGGTTAAGTTTGTAGGTAGCTTTTTTGAAAACTTTCCAAAGGATGAGCTAAGTCATGTGGTATTTGTGGGAAGGTCAAATGTGGGAAAGTCTTCTTTGATAAACATGCTTGTGGGAAGAGATATAGCAAGAGTAAGCAAAGAGCCGGGAAGAACTAGGGCTATAAACTTCTTTCTGCTTGAAGAGTATAACCTATACCTTGTAGACCTTCCTGGCTATGGATATGCTAAGGTTTCAAAAAGGTTAAGAGATGAGTGGAAAAGGGTCATAGAAGACTACTTCCACACTTGTTGGGAAGATATAAAGTTGGTAGTCTTACTTATTGACAGCCTTGTGGGTCCTACAGAGCTTGACATAGAAAGTATCCAATGGCTACAAAGCCTTAAACTTCTCCACGTTATAGCTCTCACCAAGTGTGACAGAGCAAGTCAAAAAGAGATTAGCTCAAGTCTAAAAAGGCTAAGGGAAGTCTCTGATGCGGACGTAGTGCTGACTTCTTCAAAGGAGGGCAAAGGTAAAAGGGAGCTTTTGAACTATGTTCTCAGTTAAGGCACCACAAGTAGAACTAATTGGAAAAACTCTGCGGGTAGTCAAAAAATATTCTCTCAACACTGTCTGTGAAGAATCTCTTTGTCCCAACGTAGGAGAGTGCTTTTCAAAGGGAACTGCCACCTTTCTTATATTGGGAAGCCTTTGCACAAGAGCCTGTAAGTATTGCCATGTGTTTACTGGAAAACCACAGCCACCAGACCCCTCAGAACACGTTAGGTTATACTATGCGGTAAAGGAGCTTGGACTAAAACACGTAGTAATTACTTCCGTAGATAGGGATGACCTGCCAGATTACGGTGCGGAGCACTATAAAAGATGCGTGGAGTTTTTAAAGTCTAGGGACTCCACTCTAAAGGTAGAAGTGCTAACGCCAGATTTTCAGGGTTTGGAAACATCTCTGGAGAAGGTGGTAGATTCAAGACCCCATATACTTTCTCACAATATAGAGACTGTAGAGAGTGTCTTTAAGGAGGTAAGACCTCAAGGAGATTATAGAAGAAGTTTGAGAGTGCTTAAGTTCTATTCAGAAAGCAAAGTAGCACCTGTTAAGTCTGGTATTATGCTTGGTTTTGGGGAAGGCTGGGAGGAAATCCTTAAAACTATGGAAGACCTCAAAAAGGCAGGTGTTTCTATACTTGTTATAGGTCAATATCTGCGACCAAGTTTAAAACATTATCCTGTGAAAAGGCTATACTCTGAGGAAGAGTTTAAAAGGCTTGAGGAGGTAGCTCTCCAGATGGGCTTTGAGAGGGTTCTTTCTAAGCCTTTGGCAAGGTCTTCTTACCATGCGGAGGAAATTACTTTCAATCCCACAATTGGCGGCTAAAACAACAGCGTGAGGCTGAATATTACGAGAGAGCAACAAGCTTTCAATCCCACAATTGGCGGCTAAAACGTCCAGGAGGGAATGGGTAAGGTGGTTTTGCAAGCACTTTCAATCCCACAATTGGCGGCTAAAACTTAACATAGTCTTTTAGCTTTGCAGGATTAAAAACATCTTTCAATCCCACAATTGGCGGCTAAAACCCGTCACCTTACCTTTTAGCAAATGCCCTATAAACAAGGTTTATTATAATACAGGGTATAGCTCGAAAGCAAGCACTTTTTCTCCAAGTGGCGGTAGTGCATTTTTACCTATTCCCGTGGCAGGATGAAATTATTCCAGCGACTGCGGTTTGTGTATGCTATAATTAAAAATTTAGTTGTCAGGAAACCATAGGAGGCAAAGATGCGTGTAAAGGGTCCATCTTCAAGGAAGTTTAAGAAGAAGATACTAAAGCTGGCTAAGGGCTTTAGAGGTCAGCGTAAGAACGTATACAGAAGGGCAAAAGAATATGTTTTCAGAGCTCTCCAGTATCAGTATAGAGACAGAAGGCAGAGGAAAAGGCAATTTAGAAGACTTTGGATAGCTCGTATAAACGCAGGGGTCAGAGCTCATGGGCTCTCTTACAGCAAGTTTATGTATGGACTTTCTAAGGCTGGTATAAACCTCAACAGGAAGGTGCTTGCGGATATGGCAGTAAGAGACCCAGAAGGCTTCTCTAAAATAGTGGAAAAAGCAAAAGAGGCTCTGGCTCAACCTGTATGATAGACTTTCAGGAACTTCAAAAAGAGCTTGAAGAGGTCATAAAGAGTGCAGGTGATTTAGCTCAACTGCAGCAACTTAAAACCAAATATCTTGGGAAAAATGGTCTCATAACCCAAGCCATAGCACGCATAAAGGAAGTGCCACCAGAAGAAAGAAGAGAATACGGGCTTAGGGTAAACAGGCTAAAGGAGTTTGCGGAAGAGCTCTTCAAGAAAAAGGAAGAGGAACTCAAAGCCCTTGAGATTGAAAAGAGACTCTCTCAAGAGTGGATTGACCTTTCTGTGCCTCTTGAGACAGAACTTGGAAGCCTTCATCCCATAACTCAAACTATGAACAGAATAAGGGATATATTCGTCAGCATGGGCTTTTCTGTAATGGAAGGTCCTGAGATAGAGCTTGAAGAGTATAACTTTGATATGCTCAACATTCCAAAGGAGCATCCTGCAAGAGAAATGCAGGATACTTTCTATGTGAATAGAGAAGGTTATCTTTTAAGGACGCACACTTCTCCTGTCCAGATAAGAACAATGCTATCCCAGAGACCACCCATATACATGATAGCACCGGGCAAGGTTTACAGAAGAGATGATGACCCAACTCACTCTCCCATGTTTCATCAAGTAGAAGGGCTTGCGATTGACAAAGACATAAACTTTGGACATATGAAATACACCATAGAGACCTTTTTGAAAGAATTTTTTGAAGTAAACGTGCCTGTTCGCTTTAGGGCTTCTTACTTTCCCTTTACAGAGCCTTCCGCAGAGGTGGATATAGGTTGTGTTATATGCGGTGGCGATGGCTGTAGAGTTTGCAAAGAAAGTGGGTGGCTTGAGGTTATGGGTTGTGGCATGGTTCATCCTGAGGTTCTTAAAAACTGCCAAATAGACCCAGAGGAGTATCAAGGTTTTGCCTTTGGAATGGGTGTAGAAAGGCTCGCTATGTTATACTTTGGCATAGACAACATAAAGCTCTTCTTTGAAAACAACCTAAGGTTTCTCAAGCAATTTTAACTATGTTAAAAGGCTTTACCCCACAGGAAAGAAAAGTAGTTCTTAGTATAACCTTTGCGGTTATGGTGAGAATGCTCGGTCTTTTTTTGCTCCTTCCTGTTCTCTCTCCTTACCTTAGAACCCTTGAAGGTGCCACTCCAACGCTTATTGGTCTTGCCATAGGCATCTATGGTCTTGCACAGGCTATATTACAGATACCCTTTGGCTATCTTTCTGACAAGTATGGAAGAAAGCCTATTATCTTTGTAGGCATGATAACATACGCTCTTGGAAGTTTAATGGCTGGTCTTGTGTCAAACATATGGAGCATGGTCTTTGCCCGTTTTCTTCAGGGCTTTGGTGCGGTGTCTTCTGCCATGATAGCTCTGTCTGCAGACCTTACAAGAGAAGAGGTAAGAACAAGGGCTTTTGCTCAAATAGGTTCTTCCATAGGGCTTAGTTTTGCAATAAGTATGACATTGGCTCCAGTGCTTGCAGGAACTTTGGGAGTTCCCTTTATATTTTTTCTCACAGCCTTTTTAAGTGTGCTTGCTACCGGATGGCTTATGGTAGGCGTCCCTGAACCTTCCCAAAGGTCTAAAGAAAGGGAAATAAATCCATCTCTCAAAAACATTAGAATTCTCCTTAAAGATAAAAACCAAATATTTCTCAACTTCTCTATAGCTTTAACTCATGCCTTCATGGTGCTTATATTTACTGTTGTGCCATATGAGCTTGTGTATTTTTATGACCTTCCTAAGATAAAACACTGGGAGATATACCTGCCTACGATAATTATAGCCCTCGCCTTTATGGTTCCTGCGGTAATTTTTGCAGAGAAGCGGGGAAAGTTTAAAGAGGTGTTTATACTCGGTATCCTACTTTTGGGACTTTCCTTTATGTCTACTACCCTTGTAAAAAACTTTTTGGGCATAGTTTTTATGGTTCTTTTTTTCTTTATGGGATTTAACCTTTTTGAGGCACTAATCCCATCACTACTGACAAAACTTACTCACAAGGACCTGAGGGGTCTTTCCCTTGGCTTTTTTAACACCATGCAGTTTCTTGGGTCCTTCGCTGGTGGCATCTGGGGTGGTTATGTGCTAAAGCATGGCAATGCTTATATGACGCTTCTTGCCCTTATGTTAGTGCTTTTATGGGTAGTGCTTACCATATTGTGGTTCAATAATCTGAAAACCCAATCAAGAACCAAAGTTGCCAAGTAGCGTCTCTTGATTTAGATTTGTTTTTAATGCAGGAAAACATAGCGAATGTGCTTCTTAAAACATTAGAATACAGAGACTTCTACACGAGAGGACACACGGATAGAGGGGTGTTCTACGCCCTTAAGATAGGAGAAAACATGGGGCTTTCCGCTAAGGAGCTTGAGTATCTTCGCATTGGTGGAATGCTTCATGATGTAGGCAAAATAGCTATACCGGATGTGATACTCCTTAAGCCTGGGAGACTCACCAAAGAAGAGTTTGAAATAATGAAAATGCATGTTAGCCTCGGCTATGAACTGGTAAAAGGCTCTGATATACCCAAAGAAGCCCTTGATGTGCTTCTGTATCATCAGGAAAAGTATGATGGAGCCGGCTACCCCTTTGGTCTAAAGGGTGAACAGATACCATTGCTTGCAAGAATATACACAGTGGCGGATTCCTTTGAAGCCATGACTTCAAGAAGGATATATAAGAAGGCAAAAAGTTGGGAACAAGCATTTGAGGAAATGGAGGAGCTTGCTTCAACACACTTTGACCCAGATGTGGTATCTTACGCAATAAGGACCCTACAAAGCCTGAAGTATGTAGAAATAAGCCCTTCCTATGTAAATCAGGAAATAGAAAAGATAAGATGGAGCTTTCAATACATGGACCCAACGGGTGCCATAAGAGGTGACCTCTTCCTTCCAGCTTTGAAGGCATTTATAGAGCAAAAAGACAGCTTTTGTTTTACGGTTTTTGACATAAAGAACCTTACGCAGATAAACCTTGAGAGAGGTTGGGAGGCAGGAAATGAAGCCCTTGAAAGGCTCGTCCGGGCTATAAATCTTCAATGCTGTTCAATGCATGATATAAAGGATGTTATACTTAAGCTCATGAAGAAAGATGTTATAGATATAATGAGCCCTGTTATATTCCGTATAGGGGGCGACGAGTTCGCAGTCATTGCACCTTACATACCTCCCCAAGAAAAGGTTCTTGGTGTAGTAAAAAGCATGAAGGAGATAGGTGTGGACATAGACTATTTACAGATGTCCTATCCTTCAACCTTCTCAAGCTACGATGAAGCCCTTGACAGAATATTTAGCTTCACAAAGAGAAAGCTAATAGGGCTTTTATAATATAACTTTATGACAACCTCTGAGCTTGCTAATCTTATCAATGCCAAACATTTTGGGAAGCCTGCTTCCTTTAGTGGTTTTTCCATAGACAGCAGAAACGTGCAAGAGGGTCAGCTGTTTGTGGCAATAAAGGGTCAAGTTCATGACGGGCATGACTATGCTCTGCAGGCAATTCAAAAAGGAGCAGTGGGAGTTATATGTGAGAGAGAGCTTGGACTTCCTAAAGATACTCCTCAGTTAATAGTAGAAAATTCTTTGGAAGCTCTAAGAAGGTTTGCAAGTTGGAAAAGGGAAAACTTCAAAGGAAAGGTTGTTGCCATTGCAGGGTCTGCGGGTAAAACTACCACGAAGGAACTTACTGCCTTTTTGCTTTCAAAGGTAGGAAAAGTTTGCAAAACACCCAGAAACTACAACTCTCAAATTGGAGTTCCCTTTTCCATAGCCAACTTTGAAGAAAACTGCGATTTTTGGGTTGTAGAGATGGGTGCAAGCCAAAAGGGAGACGTCAAAAGGCTCGTGGAATTGGTAAAGCCACACGTAAGGGCAATAACCGCCATAGGCGAAGAACATCTTGAAACCTTTGGATGCCTTGATGACGTGGTGCTTGGAAACGGCGAGATATTCCATCAGATGCAAGAGGACGACTGGGGTATATGTCCTGCTCATGTTTCCCATTGCTACCATATACCAAAAAGGTTGGTCTTTGGAGAGGGGAAGTTTAGTGCGGAGAAGATAGAGCTTTCCGAGGAGGGTGTCCGCTTTAAGGTTGATGGGATTGAGTTATTTATTCCAGTGCCCAGTCTTGCAGTGGTAGAAAACGCCCTCTGTGCTTTTTCTATACTTAACGCTTTAGGCATAGACTGGAGGGGTCTTTGCAAACACCTTGCGGACTTCCATCCAGTAGAGGGTCGATTTCGTATACTTAGGAAGGGTGAACTGCTCCTGATAGATGACACTTATAATGCAAACCCTCCCTCTGTAAGAATGGCTTTAAAGAGCTTGAGTTTTTTCAAGGCTAAGAAAATTGCAGTTTTGGGTGATATGCTGGAGCTTGGTGCGGACTCTGATAGATACCACAGAGAGGTAGGAGCTTTATGTGTAGAGCTTGGTATAGATGTATGTCTGTTTCTTGGAAAAGGCATGGAGCATGCCCATGAGATATGCAAAGAGCTTGGGGGACAATCTCTGCTTTTTGAAAAGCATGAGGAGCTCCTCCAGTGGATACTGAAGAATATTCACGGAGAAGCTGTTATACTTTTTAAAGGTTCAAGAGGTATGAACATGGAAAGGCTCGTGGGGGGAATGCTTAATGGCGGACTTAGTTGACCTATACAAGAACCTAGAAGGGAACATATTGTTCCATGCAAAGCTTAAGAAACTCAAGTATCATGAAGGAAAGGTGTATCTAAACACAACCCCTCTCGTAAACAAATTTATACTGACAGGTGATATTGTAAACCTTAGATATATGAGCTTCATGCTTCCCGGGAGGGTTGTGGGTAAAAACAACCACATTATAGTAAACGTCTTTTACGCTGGTGAGGGAAGGCTTGGAGAAAGAAGCAAGCCAAGAGTCCTCGTCCAAAAAGAGTATTCCTTTGCAATCCTGCTTAAGATAGAGAATGTTTTTAGGTCTTTTAGCCCTATTGATATATCGGAAGGGGGGTTCTCCATATCTTTACCAAACTCTGCCATCGTGTCCAAATTTATGAACGAAGAGTTGGATTTTAAGATAATGGGTAGGGAGGAGCTTCTTGGAGTATCTGGCACCGCAAGATTAGTTGGTATAATGGAAGAAGGTCCCAATAGCTTAAAGCTCGCTTTTGAAATAGACGTTGATGACGCAAGCTCCACAAAGATAAGGCTGTATGTCATAAACACCATTAAGAGATTGCTAAGTGAGACTTGACATATTAGAATATAATGATATAATTATTTACTAATAAGCC
The DNA here is from genome assembly GCA_037925805.1 of Aquificaceae bacterium. Taxonomy (GTDB): domain Bacteria; phylum Aquificota; class Aquificia; order Aquificales; family Aquificaceae; genus Pampinifervens. Next base: position 5,520 of record JAXSOH010000016.1, on the reverse strand, counting down.
ATGAGAACAATACTGGTGTTGCTAATTCTATTTGGAGTTGTTTTTGCAAGAGAGGTCGCCCTCAAGGAGGTCATAGACCTGGCTACAAAAAATAGCCCCCTGATAAAATCTGCCCAGAGGGAGCTCAAGGCTCAGGAGTTGGAGCTTAGAGCATCAAAGGGTGCTCTCTTTCCAAGGTTTAAGGTGGAAGAGACCTTTACGAGGACAGATATGCCAGCATACGCCTTTATGAGTAAGCTAAATCAAGAGAGGATAGGATTGCAGGACTTTAATCCGACAAACTTAAACAATCCTAAAGCTATAAACAACTTTGAAACAAAGTTTACCATTGAAGTTCCCATCTGGCTTGGTGGTAAGGTGCAGTCAGCACAGAAGATGGCAGAATACGAATACAGGGCTGTAGGCTTTGAAGTGGAGAGAAGAGAAGAGGAGGTTATAAGGCAGGTATACAACGCTTACATGGATGCGGTGCTTGCCAAAGAGAGCATAAAGGTAGCCAAGCAGGCAGTAGAAAATGCACAGGAACACCTCAAACTTGCGGAGCAAATGTATGCGGTAGGACTTGCATTGCTTTCAGACGTGCTAAGGGCAAAAGTATACCTCTCAAAGGCGGAAGAAAACCTCCAAAAGGCAATAAGGGGCTATGATGTTGTAAAAAGAGGACTTGAAGTTGTGGTTGGTGTTTCACTTGGAGACTTTGAAGTTCAAGAAGTAGGACAATGCCCCCAGATAAATATAAGCACTCTCAAAGAAAGGGTTCAGAGCAGGAGGGATATAAAGGCTCTTGAAGAGAGGCTCAAAACTCTTGAAGAAGCCTACAGGTTTACCCTTTCAGACAATCTACCCCAGGTTTTTGCCTTTGCACAGTATTTCCTTAACTCAAAAGACTACCCCCTTGGTGCGGATGGTAAAGGCTACCTCGCAGGTATAGGCGTGTCCTGGACCTTTGACACAGGGCTTACTACCCTAAGAAGGGCTCAAGCAAACCTTGAGAGAAGGGCGAGCCTTCAAGAAAGGCTAAAACTCCTCAAGGATTCTGCAGTCTTTGACCTTGATAGGTCTTACGCAGAGTATGAAAATGCACTTGACATGCTTAGGTCTGCGGAAGAAAGGATAAAGTCGAGCCAAGAGGTTTTGAGGGTTATGGAGCTAAGATACAGAAATGGGCTTGCCAGAATGGTAGATATATTGGACGTTCAGACAGAGCTTGATAAGGCAAGGCTTGAAAAGGTGCAGGCGATGAACGCTTGTCATAAAGCTTATATGGATATCCTTTACAACGCAGGCTTTGTAGAGGAGGTAAGGAGATGAAAGGCTGGATAAAGTATGCGGTCTTTGTTTTGATAATCTTTGCCATGGTAGTCTGGCTTGGGGGATTCCTCACAAAGAAGGAAAAGCCCGGTGAGGTAGTCAAAGAAGTAAATACCGTTCAAGGCATAAGCACTGGCACTGTGGAAAAGCTTTCAGAGGTTCTAAGTCCCTACACAGGTCAGATAGTGGCGGACAAGAGGATAGAGATCTCCACAAGAATTATGGGAAGGGTGAAGGGTGTTCTTGTCAAAGAAGGTGATAGCGTAAGAGTTGGTCAGCTTCTTGTAAACATAGATGCGGAGGACATACAGGCTCAAACAGAAGCGGTAAATCATCAGATAGCTCAGGCGGAGCAGGCTCTCAAGTCTGCGACTGCAAACTACGAAGCGGTGAAGAAGACCTTTGAAAGGTATTCCACCCTTTTGAAAGAGGGTGCGATAACCCAGCAGGAGTTTGACCAAGTAAAAGCCCAGTTTGAGTCCGCACAAGCACAGGTGGAGCAAGCAAGGGCAGGAGTAAGAGCAGTTCAAAGCCAAAAACAAGCCATAGGGAGCAACTTAAAGTATGCCAACATAACATCACCAGTAAGTGGCTACGTGGTTCAAAAGAGTGTAGATGTGGGAGACGTCGCAGTGCCTGGTCATCCGCTCCTTGTGATAGAAGCTCCCCCATACCTATTTGAAGCCTTTCTGCCAGAAAGGTTCGTGGGTAAAGTCAAGATGGGTCAAGAGTTTGAAGTGAGCGTGTCTGGAGTTGGAAAAACTTTAAAGGGTAAAGTGGTAGAAGTTTCGCCTGCACTTGACCCTGCTACGAGAACCTTTAGGGTTAAGGTAAGGTTAGAGAATGCGGAAGGGATAAAGAGCGGTATGTATGCAAGCCTTCTAATACCCGAAAAGGTTGATGTGATACTTGTTCCAGAAAATACCATAGTAAGACGCTTTGATTTTACAGGTGTATGGGTGGTAAAGCCGGACAACACTTTAGAGTTGAGGTTTGTAAAACTGGGTGAAAGGAGAGGTGATAAAGTTGAGGTGCTGTCAGGTTTAAAGGAGGGTGAAAGGATAGTTATCCAAGGGATTGAAAGAGCCTGTGAAGGTTGTAGGGTAGGAGGCTAAGCATGTATGGTTTTGCAGGAAGGCTCGCTCACTACTTTATAGACTCAAAGCTAACGCCTATATTAATTCTGGTTTCTCTCGCCTTAGGTCTATTTGCGGTTATCACCACTCCAAAGGAGGAAGAGCCACAGATAGTGGTTCCTATGATAGACATAATGATAGTCTACCCCGGTGCTACACCAGAAGAGGTAGAAAGAAGGGTTGTAGCACCCCTTGAAAAGAAGTTGTGGGAGCTAAAAGACATTGAATACATATACTCCGCCAGTATGGAAGGCATGGCGGTGGTAACTGCTCGCTTTTATGTGGGCACAAACCCAGTAAAGGCTCTTGTGGACCTAAACACTAAGATGATGTCCGCTATGGACCTGGCACCACCTGGGGTAATACTGCCACCTCTTGTAAAGCCCAAGTCTATAGATGATGTGCCTATACTAACCCTTACCCTTTGGGGTAAAAACTATGACCCATACGACCTCAGGCGAGTGGCTGGAGCTATTGAAAACGAGATTAAAAAGGTTCAGAATGTGGCGGATGTTTTCCTCGTAGGTGGAAAGCCAAGACAGGTTCGCATAGTCCTTGACCCTCAGAGAATGGCAAGCTATGGGGTTTCTCCCCTATACGTGGCTCAGCTCCTTCAGTCCGCTAATTCTCAAGCCTTGAGCGGTAAGGTAGTCCAAGGTGGAAAAGAATATGTGGTAAGGACAGGAGAGTTTCTAAGGTCAAGGGAGGATGTAGAAAACATAGTGGTTGGTGTCTTCAATTCAAGACCAGTATATATGAAGGATATAGCGACTGTAGTGGATGGCTCATCTGAGGCAAAGGACTATGTCTTTATGGGCTTTGGCACTCAGCATAAGGAAAAGGGTATTCAGGGCGTAGACCCCGGCACTCTATACCCTGCGGTTACTATAGCGGTTTCCAAAAGAGTGGGAACAAACGCAGTAGAAGTAGCCAAAGAAGTGCTTGACCTTGTAAACCATCTAAAGGGAAAAATAATTCCCAAAGACCTAAATGTGACCATAACAAGAAACTACGGAGAGACCGCCAAAGAAAAAGCGGATACTCTTATAAAGAAGCTCATAATAGCCACCTTCTCTGTGATACTTCTCATCGCAGTTGCCCTTGGCTTTAAGGAAGCCATAGTGGTAGGTATTGCGGTGCCTGTTACCCTTGCCATTGCCCTGTTTCTCAGTCAAGTCTTTGGCTTCACCCTAAACAGGGTCACCCTCTTTGCCCTCATCTTTGCCATAGGTATTCTCGTGGATGACGCTATAGTGGTGGTGGAGAACGTGCACCGTTGGTTTGAGCTAAAGCTGGCAAAAACACCAAGAGAAGCTATAGTCAGAGCAACCGACGAAGTGGGAAATCCCACCATATTGGCAACCTTTACCGTCATCGCAGCCCTAATGCCTATGGCTTTTGTGACAGGTCTTATGGGTCCATATATGAGACCCATACCCATAAATGCTTCCGTTGCTATGTTCTTCTCTCTGCTCGTTGCCTTTGTCATAACTCCGTGGGCGAGCTACATACTCTTGAGAGATAAATTTGACAAGGAACACGAAAAACACGAAATTGACATAAAGGAAACAGCCTTCTGGAAGGTTTATTCCCGTTTAATGATTCCCCTGCTTACCAGTAAGCCCAAAAGATACGCCTTCTATGGCTTTACCCTTGCCCTTATGGGTCTGTCAGTGGGTCTTTTGGTCACTAAGGCGGTGGTGGTTAAGATGCTACCTTATGATAACAAAAGTGAGCTTCAGATAGTTATAGACATGCCAGAGGGCACACCTCTTGAGAAGACCCTTGAGGTGACAAAGGCTATAGGAGACTATATTTCAAGGCAGTCCATAGTGACCGATTATCAGGTCTATGTGGGAACATCCTCACCCTTTAACTTCAACGGACTTGTAAGACACTATTATCTGCGTCAAGGTTCAAACCTTGCGGACATTCAGGTAAACCTCATAAACAAGGACAAACGCGAGGAACAGTCCCACGACTTTGCCAAGAGGATAAGACCTTCTGTTCATGAAATAGCACAAAAATACGGTGTCAAGTATGTGGCGGTTGTGGAAGTCCCACCAGGTCCGCCAGTGCTTTCTCCCATAGTGGCAGAAGTCTACGGTCCAGACCTCAAAGCCCAACAAGATTTTGCCAAAGAGGTGCTTAAGGTATTCAAAGAGAGCAAAAGTGTAACAGATGAAGGCATATACCTTGAAGACCCTGCACCACTGCTCAGGCTTGTGGTAAAAGAAGACAAGGCAAAGCTGGCAGGTCTCTCAAAGCAGGAGATAGTTTACACACTACACGCTCTCCTCGGAGGACACCAAGCAGGCATAATGCAGAACACAGATACGGAGCATACACCAATAATTGTCAGGTTTGACGAAAGGTATAGAACCATAGATACGCTAAAGATGCTCCAAATCCCCACAAGGGATGGCAAAAGGGTGCCCCTTTCAGAGCTTGTAGAGGTAAAGGAGGACACCATCCCCACCACCATATATCGTAAGAATCTTAGGCGCGTGGTCTACGTGATAGGTGACGTGGCAGGAAGAGAAGAAGCACCTTTCTATGGCATTCTTGATGTGAGGTCTCAGATAAAGAACTTACCGAACCCTTACGGAGAGGTGAAGGAGCTTTGGATGTCTCTGCCTCTTATAGAGGATGGTGTATATGTTAAGTGGGATGGAGAGATGCACATAACCCTTGAGGTCTTTAGAGACTTGGGACTTGCCTTTGGCGTTGCTCTCTTTGTTATGTATGTCCTTATACTGGGTTGGTTCAAGGACTTCAAGATACCGGGTATAATCATGGCACCCATACCTCTTACGCTGGTGGGTATAATTCCGGGACACCTTATAATGAACGCCTTCTTTACTGCTACCTCCATGATAGGTTTTATAGCTCTGGCTGGAATAATAGTGAGAAACTCTATTCTCTTGGTGGACTTTGCAGAAGAGAGGATAAAGGACGGAGTGCCAGCTCACCTTGCTGTGGTAGAAGCAGGAGTAATAAGGACAAGGCCCATCCTCCTTACCGCTATAGCGGTTATAGTGGGTGCCTTTGTTATAATCTTTGACCCCATATT